>NZ_JAMYOZ010000035.1:0-62660 GCF_040320095.1 Mesorhizobium sp. M0800 | reverse complement strand
GAATCGGTGATCGCAACGTCACCACCGTGCCATGGCCGCTCGCCCCTCAGAGCAGGCGCCGTTCTCTCTCCAAAACTTTTTGCAGAACCTTCAGCACACTATCATTCGCTCGCTGTACATCATCTGCGGCTCGCGCTTGAATGCACCGTCACAGCAAGCTGCCGAAGAGTTGGCGTTGAAATCCTGTCAAGCCACCCGCAACAGTTACAAGGTCACGACAGGCGGGGGCTGCGAAATCGCGGCCTCCAAGTAGACGAGTATCTGCCAGTTTTCAAATGGGTTGGGCAATGAAATCTTTATCCATCACACGAGCAACCATATCGGTGCTTGCACTGCTTGTGACCGCTGCACCGAATGTCGGCGCCGCCGAATCGCTGGCGGGAAGCAAGGGCGACATCCGTTTCTACCCGGCTTTGTCGGGAAATCCAAAGGCCGAATGCACCAGGGCTTATAAGGCGTATGTAGCGGCCAGCGGCCATTCAGCCTATGCGACCACTCCGTATTCCCGGGTGCGTTCGTTGTACATCATCTGCGGCAAGCGTTTGAATGCGCCGTCTCAGAAAGCGGCCGAAGAGCTGGCGTTGAACTCCTGTCAGACTCTCCGCAGCCATTACAAGGTCACGACCGGTGGAGCTTGCGAAATCGCGGCCTCAAAGTAGGCAGGCCTCGCTTGCCTACCCTTTGACCACCAGACTACAAAGCAGGGTATTGCCGCAGCTCGTGTGAAGAGAATTCGCGCCGTTTGGCGGCAAGCTCTGCCTGTGGAGGCCCGATGTTCGCCAAGATCCTGATCGCCAACCGTGGCGAGATCGCCTGCCGGGTGATCCGCACGGCACGCAGGATGGGTGTGCGCAGCGTCGCCGTCTATTCCGATGCCGACGATCACGCCTTGCATGTCGAAATGGCCGACAAAGCGGTGCATATCGGCGCCTCTCCCGCCAACGAAAGCTATCTGCGCGGCGACAAGATCATTGCGGCGGCCTTGGCCACAGGTGCCGAGGCCATCCATCCGGGCTACGGCTTTCTTTCGGAAAACCCCGAATTCGTCGACCAGGTCGCGGCGGCTGGGCTGATCTTCATTGGCCCGTCGGCGGCCTCGATCCGCGCCATGGGACTGAAGGACGCGGCCAAGCGGCTGATGGAAAAGGCCGGCGTGCCTGTCGTTCCGGGCTACCATGGCGAAGCGCAGGAGATCGTGTTGCTCGCCTCCAAGGCGCGCGAGATAGGCTACCCCGTACTGATCAAGGCGCGCGCCGGCGGCGGCGGCAAAGGCATGCGGCGCGTCGAGCATCCCGATGATTTTTCGGAAGCACTGTCGGGCGCGCGGCGCGAGGCGAAAGCCGCGTTCGGTGACGACCGCGTCTTGGTGGAAAAATATGTCGACAAGCCTCGCCACATCGAAGTGCAGGTGTTTGGTGACAATTTCGGCAACGCCGTGCATCTTCACGAACGTGACTGCTCGGCACAGCGCCGCCACCAGAAGGTGATCGAGGAGGCGCCTGCCCCGGGCATGACGCCGGCACTGCGCAAGGCGATGACCGAGGCGGCGGTGAAAGCCGCCAAGGCAATCCACTATTCCGGCGCCGGTACCATCGAGTTCATCGTCGATGCCTCGCAAGGTCTGAAGGCCGACCGTTTCTGGTTCATGGAAATGAACACCCGCCTGCAGGTCGAGCACCCCGTCACCGAAATGGTCACCGGCATCGACCTGGTCGAGTGGCAGTTGCGGGTAGCCTCCGGCGAAAAACTGCCGAAGACGCAGAGCGAGATCGCGCTCTCCGGCCACGCCTTCGAGGCGCGTATCTATGCCGAGGACGCGGCAAGAGGGTTTTTGCCGGCGACCGGCACCTTGCACCATCTGAAATTTCCGCAGCCGGCACCGGAGGGTGCGACCATGCGCGTCGAAACCGGTGTGCGCGCTGGCGATGCGATTTCGCCGTTTTACGATCCGATGATCGCCAAGCTGGTCATCCACGGCAAGGACAGACGGGCGGCGCTCACGGCACTTGGCGCAGCGCTGTCGCAGACCGAAATCGCCGGCTCGACGGTCAACACTGGCTTTCTTGCCGCGCTGGCCGCTGATGCGGATTTTGCGGCGGGCGATGTCGATACCGGCTTGATCGCCAGGCATCAGCAGGCGTTGACGGCGGTTCCGCCGCCGAGCGGTGAGACGATTGCCGCCGCGGCACTTGCCGCGTCCGGTGCGCGCGACTTGCCGTCCTCGGACGATCCCTGGTCGTCACTGGCCGGCTATGCGCATTTCCACGCTGTAGCGCGGCGCACCCTGCTGAAGTTTGGCGAGCAGGAGATCGTTACGCGCGTGTCGGTGCGGCCGGACGGACGGTTCGAGGTGGCGCTGGATGCGCCCTATGACAGCGTCAATTCGCATGATCTTCGCGCCGCGCCTCGCCTCGCCCGCTGGCCGGGCCACGTCACGGTCTTCGATGGTGCAATCGGCTACGGTTTTGCCGTGCCGGATCCGCTGGCGCGAGCCGACGAAGCCGCCGCCGCTTCCGGCAGCCTGCGCGCGCCAATGCCCGGCCTGGTCAAATTGGTGCGTGCTGCCAGAGGTGAGTCCGTGATCAAGGGCCAGCCGCTGCTGATCCTGGAGGCGATGAAGATGGAGCACACCATTGCCGCGCCCCATGACGGGGTTATCGCCGAGATTGCTGCCGAAGGCGCGCAGGTAACCGACGGCACTGTGCTGGTTCGCTTTGCCGAGGAACCTCAGTTGACTGCTGTTTCCCTATGACAAAGGCGTCGCCAAAAACAACATGGCCGGGTTTGACCCCGGCCATGTTCAATTACAGCAGCGCGTCTTGCGGCGCCGCGGCCATCACGGCTGGATCGGCCCGTATTTGCCGTCGTGCCACTGGTTGATGTCGTAGCTGGCGTTCTTGAGGTCGCCCTTCTCGTCGAAGGTGACTGACCCGACAACCGTGCTGATCGGCTGGCCGTTCTTCAACGCTTCGGCGACTTTTGCCGGATCGTCGCTGCCGGCGCGTTTGATGCCTTCGGCGAAGGCCTGGATCACCGCATAGGAAAACAGCGTGAAGCCCTCCGGCACGAAGCCGCCGGCCTTGATCTTGGCGATGGCTTCCTTGGCTTCGGGCTTCGCCTGCGGATCCGACGGGAAGACGAACATGGTGCCTTCGCCGGCCGGACCGGCAACCTGCCAGAATTCCGGCGAAGCGATCGAGTCCGGCATGATCAACTGGAATTTGAGGTTCTGCTCCGCCGACTGACGCAGGATCAGGCCGGCTTCGGGGTGATAGCCGCCGAAATAGACGACGTCGGCTTTCAGCTCCTTGAGCTTGGTAACAAGAGCGGAATAGTCCTTCTCGCCAGCGTTGATGCCCTCGTAGAGGATTTCATTGAGACCGTTCTGGTTCATCGTTGCCTTCACGGCATCGGCCACGCCCTGCCCATAGGCGCTCTTGTCGTGCAGGATGACGACGTTCTTGCCGGCATATTTCTTGGCGATCCAGGGACCGATGAAAGCGCCCTGCGCATCGTCGCGCGTATAGAGGCGCATGATCGTCGGCCAGCCGGCTTTCGCCGCTGCGTCGGTCAACACCGGGTTCGAGGAAGCCGGACTCATCATCAGCGCACCGGCTTCGGCGTAGACAGCGGAGGCCGGGATGCTGGAGCCTGAGCAGGCGTGGCCATCGATGAACTTGACACCGTTGGCGATGATGCGGTTGGCGACCGAAACCGCCTGCTTCGGATCGCACTGGTCATCCTCGATGTCGAGCTTGACCTGGCGGCCGTCGACGCCGCCCGCCGCGTTGATCGCGTCGGCGGCGGCTTGCGCGCCCTGCTTGAACTGATCGCCGATGGTGGCAAGCTGACCGGTCATCGGTCCGACCACAGAAAAGGTGATGTCGTCGGCGAAGGCGACCGGCGCGGTCATCATCAGGCCAAATATGGCTGCGCTGAAAATACTGAATTTCTTCATGGTGACACAACTCCTCCATTCTCGCGCGACCATCCCGGCCGCGCCTCTTCCAGAGTGGCGGGAGAATTTCATCCTTCACCGGAGCTGTCTAGGCGCATCGTCGGCGCTCGATTGGGCCTGCACACGCGGTCCCAAAGACAAAGCCGCGCCAGCCTTGTTCCGGCCGGTCGCGGCTTTTGCCATGAGCTTCCCAACGCATCGGCGCCAGGACCCGCTCGCCTTCCCTGTCTATTGCACAGCTTGCCGCCGTGTTCTTGATCTTGTTGGCTCAGCCGTCTTGCGCGGCCTTGATTTTTCGAGCCCGGCCCTCTGCGCGGCCTTGACCCGAAGCGTCCCTGTTGTGAGGTCAGTACCCTTGTGAAGTCGATGCCGGCGAATTCAGTGCATCGTCATCCATTCGCGAGCTTCGCGCAGCGCCTTGGCGATCTCGACCTTCGACATGGCGGCAGACAATTCGGAGCGCAGTTCCGCGGCGCGGGCCGAACCCTTGATCGCGGCGATGTTGAACCATTTGTGGGCGGCGACAACATCGGTCTCGCAATCGCGACCAGTCGCATACATCATGCCCAACTCGAAAAGAATATCGGCCTGGGCAGTTGCCCCCATGGCGCCGAAGCCGGCTTCAAGCATTTCAAAACGTGCCATTTCAAATCCCCTGTTCTGGCTCCCGAGAGCTGTCTCCGTCTGTCCCTCGGTGTCCTTGATTACCGTCGGGGGCGGCCGCTCTTTCGATGCTTTCGAGAATGCCCCGGAGGCTTGAATCCGTCGTTAAATGGCGTGCTTAATTTGAAGAAAACAAAGCTAAAACAAGAGGTAAACGCGAAAATTCGTTAAGGATACAAAGCCAGCGATCGCGCCGGTTTGCACAAGATTTGAAGAAAACTTGCGAGGCGCGGATCAAGACTCCGCTAACCACAGAAGACAAAGACGTGTGCGGCCCGTTTCATTTTTCGCCGGCGCGGCCGTTCGGGAGCGGGCAAAAACCCGCAACCCTTCCGTCGCGGCACCGCTTTTGTTTTTCCGGGAGCTGGACTAGCTTACGTTTGCGTAAGGGGCAGACACCCGGGACGGAGCCCGATTGGACTTACCTGAGGGAGGAAAGACATGTTTCGACAAGTGAGCCTGGCCCTCGCGGCCGCAATGATGATGACCGGCGCGGCGTGGGCCGATCCGATCGAAGGCAATTGGAAAACGCAAGCCGGATCGACTGCCGCCATTTCGGGTGGCGGCGGGGCATTTTCGATTACGCTCAAATCCGGCAAATTTGCCGGCAAGAACATCGGTTCACTGAAGGTTGCCGGCGACAACAAATATGCCGGCACCATAACCGACCCGGAAACCGACAAGACCTATTCGGGCAAGGCTTCGCTTTCCGGCAGTTCGCTCAAGATGAGCGGCTGCGTGCTCGGCGGGCTGATCTGCAAGAGCCAGACCTGGCACAAGCTCTGATCGTGCCCTTCCTGCCGGGTGAGCGGGGCCAGTCGGCCCCGTTTTCATGTTATCGGTCTCGCAGCCATGGCGTCGCCATGGGTCGCTGCACTCAAAGCGGACCCTCTCAGAGATCATCAACCATTTTTGAACCGCAGATGAACGCCGGGATCAGAGCCGGTTCAGCCGGGGCAAGGCATTGTCATGCGTGTTGAAGGAGACACCGCGCAATGCTTGCCCGCCGCTTCACCATCGTCTGCCTGCTGATGAGCCTGTTCGGCATGTTGTTCGCCGTCCTTGTCGCCGAAGCCGGCCGGCCGTCCCGCTCCTGGGACGTCGCCAGTTCCTGCCGACTCGGTTGCTTGAACCATCTTCACCACTGAAACGACAAAGAGCTGAACCTTTAGAGAAAAGCAAAACGCCAATGAACCGCCTCGCCGCCAACACCCTGAAGACGCTTCGGCTGCTGCCGCGCGCGGCGCTCATCCTGACTGTTCTTTCGGTACCGGTACTGGCCGTGCCGACGATGCGCACCAATGCCGGCTCGACGATCGAGGCGCCTGCGTTGAGGAAGTCAGGCCTCGGCTTTGTGCTGCTGGTTAGCCTGCAGCGCGGTTAGCAGACCGAAAAACGCCGACAGCGCGTATTGAGGCCGCCTTACCCCCTCCCAACCGCGCGTCCAACTCTCTATATTGGGTCATGGAAAAGCGAATCTATCCCCAAGCCATTGAATCGGTGGTCACGCCGGAGCCGTTTGGCCGGCAGAGCTTCAACGACGCCAAGAAGGCGGTCGCCGCCTTGCAGGTGCTTTACGACCGCAACACCAAGTTCCTGCGCGATTCATTTGCCGCGCTCGCCGCGGGCGGTGACAACAACAAGCGCTACCGGGCCTTCTATCCGGAGATCGGCGTCACCACGAGTTCCTTCACGCAAATCGACTCGCGGCAGGCCTATGGCCACATGCCGACGCCGGGGCATTTCTCAACCACCGTCACCCAGCCTGCTCTTTTCGAAAGCTACCTCACCGAACAGCTTCGGCTGATCATGCGCAACCACGGCGTTCCCGTCACGGTTTCGGAATCGACCACTCCCATCCCGCTGCATTTCGCCTTCCTCGAAGGCACGCATGTCGACGGCACTGCTGCCGAGCGCATCAAACGGCCGATCCGTGACCTGTTCGACGTGCCGGATCTCGACGGCACCGACGACCAGATCGCCAACGGCACGTTCGAAGTGGCATTGGGCGAGGCACGGCCGCTGGCGCCGTTCACCGCGCAACGGATCGACTATTCGCTGCACCGGATGTCGCATTATACGGCGACCAGTCCCCAGCATTTCCAGAACTTCGTGCTGTTCACCAATTACCAGTTCTACATCGACGAATTCGTCGCCCGTGCACGCGAATTGATGGCCAATGGCGGTGATGGATATGTCGAGTTCGTCGAGCCGGGCAACATCGTGACCAAAGCAGGGGACGGCGCGCCCGGTGAGGGTGCTGCGCCCCCTCGCCTGCCGCAGATGCCGGCCTATCATCTGAAGAAGCCGAATCATGGCGGCATAACCATGGTCAATATCGGCGTTGGGCCTTCCAACGCCAAGACGATCACCGACCATATCGCGGTGCTCCGGCCGCATGCCTGGGTGATGCTCGGCCATTGCGCCGGCCTGCGCAACACGCAGGCGCTCGGGGATTATGTGCTGGCCCATGCCTATGTACGAGAAGACCATGTCCTCGACGACGATCTTCCGGTCTGGGTGCCGATCCCGCCGCTAGCCGAAATCCAGGTGGCTCTGCAGGAAGCGGTCGCCGAGGTGACCGGGCTTTCCGGATATGATCTCAAGCGCATCATGCGCACCGGCACCGTCGCCACCATCGACAACCGCAATTGGGAGCTGCGTGACCAGCGCGGGCCGGTCCAGCGGCTGTCGCAGTCGCGGGCGATCGCGCTCGACATGGAATCGGCGACGATCGCCGCCAACGGCTTCCGCTTCCGGGTGCCCTATGGCACGCTGCTTTGCGTATCCGACAAGCCGCTGCATGGCGAATTGAAGTTGCCGGGCATGGCGACCGAGTTCTACAAGCGGCAAGTAGCGCAGCACCTGACCATCGGCATCAGGGCGATGGAGAAGCTGGCTGAAATGCCGATGGAGCGACTGCATTCGCGCAAACTCAGGAGCTTTTCGGAAACTGCCTTCCAGTAAATGCCGAATCGCATGTGTCGGTCCAGGTCAGGACATTTCGTCATCTTGATTGAGCCGCACTTCTGCCGATAGACAAAGCGATGGCACGTGTTCGGGACATGACGGTTGCGCTCGCATTCGTCGCAATGCTTGCACTCTCGGCCGCGCTGGTGGCCGGGTTCTTCGGATCGCTGCATCCGGCCCTCGATTCCTTTGCTCATTTCCGCGTCCATTTTTCGGTGCTGATGGCGCTTTGCGCGCTGCCGCTGCTCGCCACCTCGTTTCGCCTGCAGGCCGCGGCCGCATTGCTGTTTGCGATAGCCTCCTTTGCCACCACGTCGAATGCCTTGCCGCTTTCGCGGCTATGGCAGGTGCAGGCCGCCTACGAAGCCAAACCCGGTGACGAGCCAGTCTACCGCCTGCTGCAGATGAACCTCAGGTTCAACAATCCAACGCCTGAGAAGGTGCTGTCGCTGATCGGCCGGACCCAGCCTGATGTGATCACCCTCGACGAGGTGTCCGAGATGTGGAAGGCAAAGCTTGGGCTGCTATCCGGCGCCTATCCCCACCGGATCCTCTGCCCATATCCCAATGGCGTGTTCGGCGTTGCGCTGCTGTCCAGACGACCGTTTGCCATAGGCACGGAGCCGCACTGCGACAGCCGCGGCGCGATGGCGATCGCCACGGTCGATTTCGGCGGAACCGACGTCGATGTCGCCGCCATCCACCTCACCTGGCCATGGCCGCACAACCAATCACGGCAGATTGGAGGGTTGTCTGGCGAAATCGCCTCGCTTGGCGAGACGTCAATCCTGGCAGGCGACTGCAACGCAGCGCCATGGAGCGCCGCCGTCCGGCGCGTCGCATCGCTTGGCAAGCTGACTGTAATGCCGTCGGTCGGGCCGACCTGGCTCTACAGAAGGCTGCCGGATTTCCTGCGCTTCGCCGGACTGCCGATCGACCAGGTTTTCAGCAAGGGCGCCATCGTTATCCGTTCGGCGTCGACCCTTGAGGACACCGGCTCAGACCATCTGCCGATGCTGGTGGAGTTTTCGCTACGGTCGGATGAACAAAAGCCGCTCGACGAGCACCAGACGGCGACCGCGCTTGCGGCGCTGCCTGGCGGGACGCGAAGCTGAAAATCCGCAGTCCAATCTCGACCTGGCTTATTACTGGCCCACAAAAGCGCGGATGAGGTGCTCGACAGGGCCGCCGTCGCGATGCTCGTGCGCATCGAAGGCGATCTGCTTTGCCTCGTATTCGGCATAGATGGCATTGATCCGGCGCTTTGCCTCGCGACGTGCCTCGAAACAGTGCGGGTCATCACCGACTGTCAGCCCTCGAAGCGACTTTTCGGTGGCCCGCATCATCTGTCTGGCGATGCGGCCATGGGTCTCTTCATGGGCGCGGACGCCAGCGAAGAACCGCTTCCAGCGCTTCTGCAGCGCAGGCGACGTGGCTGAGACTAGTTTGGGATAGGTATAGAAGAGATTGAGCGTCCCGTTGGCCTGGCGCAGGCGGCAGACGCCGTTTTCCCGATGGGCGTCGAAGGTCCAATCATCGACGCTGTAGCCGGTCTGCGCGATGGCGTGGGTCATGAAGCCGTGCTTCGGCCCACTGCGATCCATGGCCTCGATCAGGGCCGCGCCGGTGGTTCCGGCAATGCTGTAAGTTCGTGTCTTGACCAGCACCTTAGTGCCGGCCAAGGCTGCAGGGGCGCACAATGCCCCGATCGCCACAACGCTCGTCAGAACTGCCAGGCGCATTTTTCCTTCCTCCCTGTCGCCGCAGAAAGGAAACACAGGCAGGCGGTTTATTCAACAATCCTACGGTTGCGCTGCTCCTCATCTTGTTTAGTCCGGAGCAAACCTTGTGACTTACATGTTCTGGTAGACCGGGCCCTCGCCGCCCTGTGGCGGCACCCAATTTATGTTCTGGTTCGGGTCCTTGATATCGCAAGTCTTGCAGTGCACGCAGTTCTGCGCGTTGATGACGAAGCGCACATCCTTGGCCGCAGGATCGGCGGCGGCATTGCCATCCTTGTCGACCCATTCGTAGACGCTGGCCGGGCAGTAACGCGTCGAGGGTCCCGCATAGACGTCATGCTCAGAGCGCTTCTGCAGGTCCATGTCGGCGACGAGCAGATGCACCGGCTCGTTCTCCTCGTGGTTGGTGTTGGACAGGAACACCGACGACAGCCGGTCGAAGGTCAGCACCCCGTCCGGCTTCGGGTAGGCGATCTTCTGGTGCGCGGCGGCCGGTTCCAGCGTCGCGTAGTCGGCCCTGCCGTGCTTCATCGTGCCGAAGGGCGAGAAGCCGAACAGCGTGTTCAGCCACATGTCGAGGCCGCCAAGGCCGACGCCGACAATGGTGCCGAAGCGCGACCATAGCGGCTTGACGTTGCGCACTTTCTTCAGGTCCTTGCCGATATCGGTGGCGCGCCAGGTGGCCTCGTAGGAGGCCAGCTCGTCATTGGTGCGGCCGGCGGCTATCGCATCACAGACATGCTCGGCCGCCAGCATTCCGGAGAGCACGGCATTGTGCGAGCCCTTAATGCGCGGCACGTTGACGAAGCCGGCCGCGCAGCCGATCAGCGCACCGCCGGGGAAGGACAGTTTCGGCACCGACTGCCAGCCGCCTTCGGTGATGGCGCGGGCACCATAGCCCAGCCGCTTGGCACCCTCGAAGGTGCCGCGGATCGCCGGATGGGTCTTGAAGCGCTGGAACTCGTCAAAGGGCGACAGATAGGGGTTCTTGTAGTTCAGGTGAACGACGAAGCCGACCGCCACCTGGTTGTCCTCGAGATGGTAGAGGAAGGAGCCGCCGCCGGTCTTCAAATCGAGCGGCCAGCCGAAGGAATGCTGGACAAGGCCCGGCCGGTGGTTTTCCGGTTTGATCTGCCAGAGTTCCTTGAGGCCGATGCCGTATTTTCCGGGCTCACGACCGTCGGAAAGGTGGTGTTTGGCGATCAGTTGCTTGGCCAGCGAACCGCGCGCGCCCTCGCCGATCAAGACATATTTGCCCATCAGCGCCATGCCCGGCGCAAAGCCCGGACCGTGCGTGCCGTCCTTCTCGACGCCCATGTCGCCGGTGACGACGCCGGTGACCGCACCAGCCTCGTTGTAGAGCAGGCCGACCGCGGCAAAGCCCGGATAGATCTCGACGCCCAGCGCCTCGGCCTTGGTCGCCAGCCAGCGGCAGACATTGCCGAGCGAGACGATATAGTTGCCGTGATTGTTCATCAGCGGCGGCATCAGGATATTGGGCAGACGGAACGAACCGGCGGGGCCGAGAACCAGGAAATGGTCGTCGGTGACCGGTGTCCTGAAGGGATGACCCTCCTCTTCGCGCCAGCCGGGCAGCAGCCGGTCGATGCCGATCGGATCGACGACGGCGCCGGACAGGATGTGCGCGCCGACTTCGCCGCCCTTTTCCAGCACGACGACGGAAAGCTCGGGATTGACCTGCTTGAGACGGATCGCGGCGGCGAGGCCGGCCGGGCCGGCGCCGACGATGACCACGTCGAATTCCATGCTTTCGCGTTCGATATCGCTCATCGATCCCTCACTGGCTCGCTATTCCCGGCATCTTGCTGGCTCACGCGCTGCATAGCGCATCAAATAGCGACGGGAAACCGGCGCGGACGTGACAATACCGATTTCGTCAAAAAGTCGCGTCCTGCCGCACAGATTCGCGGTGACGAGCATCAATCTTCAATCCTATTCCGTTTGCACAGATATGTCGCATTGATGTTTTTAATTGTTCGACGGCTTGCTTATCGGCCATACTTCCCGCCATGCGCATATTCGGGCCGGCTGGCTTTTCATCGACGCGCTTTTTTTTCACGCCCGGCCGGTTTTGCCGTGCGGCGCTCTTGGCGCTTCTGCCACTGACGGCCCTCGATGCCCGTGCCGAGCAGCAGCTGGTCTGGGCGACCGGCGCCTATTCCTTTTCCGACGAGCGCGGCGGTTTCCGCATCACCGGGGCGTCCGGCATCGGCACGAAGGAGGATCCGCTGGTCATCACCGAAGAGCTGAATTCAGCGACGCCGGTAACGCTGGCCATTCGCACGACAAGGCCGATCCAGCCGTTCGGCAAGGCGGGAGACTTCGCCAATGGCCTGATGTATATGCGCATCGACGTGCTCAACAATAGCGGCCAAGCCTGGGTCGAGTTCCAGTTCGAACTCCAGGAGATCCTCGACCAGCCGAGCGTGTTCGGCGACGGCCTGTCGTTCGACCAGCGCAACAAAACGTCCGAAAATATCTGGTCGAGCAGCTACGCCGATTTCGACCGCAATTTCGAACCATATGACCGCCTGCTGTTCAAGAACGGCAAGATCGACCCGCTGAAGACCGCCAGCTTCTATTTCCTGATCACCGACTACACGCCGCGCTGGACGTTCTATCTGGTGCAGGATCCACGCATACCGTCGAGCTGAACTTGCAAATTCAAGCTCCGCGGCCGAATGTGAAACCATGACTGCCGCCCCCCACACTAGCCGAGCCGATCTCGCCGAGCTGCTGGCCTTCTACGCCAGCGCCGGCGTCGACGAGGCACTTGAAGAACAGCCGGTAAACAGGTTTGCAGAAGCCAGGCCGCCCGAGCGGGTGCCTGCGGCGGCCGCTCTGCCGGCCGGTGAAAATGCATCGCCTCATCGCTCGACGAGCGTGTCGCGCGCCGAAATGGGCGAGAGACCGAATACGGCACCGGCAGTGCGAACGTCCCCGGCCATGTCAACGGTGCCCGACGAGGCGCAGGCGGCATTGGCGCGGCAACTGGCGAGATCGGCGGCAAGCCTCGACGAGCTTCGCCAGCACATGGCGGCATTCAACGGCTGCAATCTTAAATTCACCGCCAAGAACCTGGTGTTCGCCGATGGCAATCCGACTGCCGCGGTGATGCTGGTCGGCGAAGCACCGGGCCGCGACGAGGACATAGAGGGCTTGCCGTTCGTCGGCCGCTCGGGCCGGCTGCTCGACCGCATGCTGGCCGCGATCGGTCTTGACCGGACATCTGCCTACATCGCCAACGTGATTCCCTGGCGGCCGCCGGGCAACCGCACGCCGACACCGCACGAGACCGAGATCTGCCGGCCGTTCATCGAGCGGCAGATCGAACTGGTCAATCCGAAGGTGCTGGTCAATCTCGGCGGCCCGTCGGCAAAAACCCTGCTCAACACCTCCGAAGGCATATTGCGGCTGCGCGGCAACTGGCGCGTCCACACGACCCCGTCTGGCGTCACCATTCCCGCCATGCCGACCCTGCATCCGGCCTATTTGTTGAGAACGCCGGCGCACAAGAAGCTGGCGTGGCGGGATTTCCTCGAAGTGAAGGCGAAGTTGCGGGCACTTGGGTAACGGTGCAGAACGCGTCTTCCGTCCTCCCCTTGCGAGGAAGGAAGGGCGGCATCATGACCTAGCAGGTAATTGAAATGCGCCCACTTCCGGCCTAGTCATCTCGTCATGACAGCAGCCCAGATTTCCGCCGGCAGTCTCATTCGCGAATGGCGTACACGCCGGCGCATGAGCCAACTCGACCTTGCTATGGAGGCCGAGATCTCGCAGCGGCATCTGAGTTTCGTGGAAAGCGGCCGCGCCGCACCCTCGCGTGATATGGTGTTGCATCTGGCAGAGCAGCTCTCGATCCCGCTCAGGCAGCGCAACCAGCTGCTGCTGGCCGCCGGCTTTGCCCCGAGCTTCAGCGAACGACCACTTGACGATGCCTCGATGGCACCGGCGATGGCGGCGGTCGAGACCGTGCTCAAGGCGCACGAGCCGTTCCCGGCGCTTGCCGTGGACCGGCATTGGAACCTGGTGTCGGCGAACGCCGCCATCGGCCCGTTCCTCGCCAATGTCGCCGACGCCTCCCTGCTGAAGCCGCCGGTCAACGTGTTGCGCCTCAGCCTGCATCCCGGCGGCATCGCGCCGCGCATCGTCAACCTTGCGGAATGGCGGACGCATCTTCTGGAGCGGCTGAAGCGGCAGAACGACGCTGCCGCCGATCCGGTTCTGGTCGAGCTCGAGCGCGAGCTTCGGGCCTATCCGTCCGGCCTTAAAAGCAGCCGGCCGGCGCCGGTCGAACCGAACGCGATTGTCCATCCGCTCAAGCTTGCCCATGGCGACGCGGTGCTGTCGTTCATCAGCACCATCACCGTGTTCGGCACGCCGCTCGACGTGACGCTGTCGGAGCTGGCGATCGAATCTTTCTTCCCCGCCGACGAGCAGACGCGGGCGGTGCTGATGCGGCTGGCGAAAGGGCGGACCGACGCAGCGGGCTGATCACCCTTCCGGGGCGACGGCCTTGCGGGTGCGGGTGCGTTCGAGACCCAGCTGGCGCTCGCGCCAGATGATGAAAATCCCCGCCGCAACCACGATCACGCCGCCGACCAGCATGTTGATCGTGGCGACGTCGCCAAAGACCAAATAGCCGACGACGACGCCGAGGATCATCGAAGTGTATTCGAAAGGTGCCACGACGGAAGCCTCGGCATGGCGATAGGCCGAGGTCATCAGGATCTGGCCAAGCCCGCCGCAAAAACCCGCGGCAATCAGAAGCACCGCCTGTGCTGGCGTCAGCGCCTGCCAGCCGAATGGCAACGAAAGCAGCGCCATGACGCTCGCGGTTACCGAAAACCACAGCACGATGGTCGCCGTCCGCTCGCTCTGGACGAGGTTGCGAACCAGGAGCATGGCGATGGCCGAGATCGCCGCGGCTATGAGGGCGGCGATGACGCCAAGCACCTCCTGATCGCCAAGGGCAGCGCCCGAACTGAGCAGCGTCAGTTCCGGCCACGAGATGATCAGCACCCCGACCAGGCCGACGGCAACCGCACTCCAGCGATAGATGCGGATGGCTTCGCCGAGGAAGATCGAACTGAACACCACGACCAGCAGCGGCTGCGCGTAGTTCAGTGTGATCGCCTCCGGCAGCGGCAGCCGCGTCAGCGCGAAGAAGCCGAGCCCCATGGCACAGACACCGACGACGCCGCGCGCAATGTGGTTGAGCGGGCGCTTTGTCGAAAAGGCGGTTCCGAGTTTTCCCTGGAAGGCGAGGAAGGCGATGATCGGAAAAATGGCAAAGAAGGAGCGGAAGAAGACGATCTGGCCCGCCGGCACGGTGCCTGCCGCCTTGATGCAGGACGACATGCCGACGAAGACCGCCACCGATACGATCTTGAGCAAGATCCCGGTCAGCGTGCTGTGCTCGCCGGCAAGGTCGCCAACTGCAAGCACTGGCAAATCCGGTCTGGCTGTCACGCCCCTTTTGCTTCCTCGATCGCCGCCCAGATGCACGCCGGCGTTGCCGGCATGTCGATATGCCTGATGCCGTAGGTGCGGTAGAGCGCGTCGGTCACCGCATTGAGCGCGGCAGGCGTCGACCCGATCGTACCCGCCTCCCGCGCGCCCTTGATGAAGGCGATATCCTCGCGACGCAACACAGAGGCGCTCGTTCCGAATTTCGGCGTGACGACGGTCATGGAAGCCTCGCGATGATGCTTGGGAAATGATCGCCTGAAATAGACGTCGCTGCAGTTTTGTCGAGGGAACGTTTCGTGTAAAGAGCGCAGACTTCAAATTATTTGGACCAGCGGACCCGCCCGCCGCTCCCGGATCGACAGGAAAAATCAAGGAATGCGCACAGATACCGGCCAGGTCTTCAAGCTCGAAGACTATCGCCCCAGTGATTATCTCATTCCGGAAACCAGCCTGACTTTCCGCCTTTCGCCTGAAGCAACGCATGTGACCGCCGTGCTGACGGTCGAACGCCGCGACGGGATTGCGGCGTCGGTGCCACTGGTGCTGGATGGCGACGGGCTGACGCTCCGCAGCATCGCCATCGACGGCCAGGAACCGAGCCCTGCGGATTTTCTCGCCACGCCCGATCAACTGACAATCATCAGCCCCCCTGCGACAAGGTGCTTCCAGCTGAGAATTGAAACCGTGTTGGCGCCGGCGCAGAACGAAGCGCTAATGGGCCTCTATCGCTCGAGCGACGTCTATTGCACACAATGCGAGGCCGAAGGCTTTCGCCGCATCACTTATTTCCTCGACCGTCCCGACATCCTGTCGGTCTATACGGTCCGCATCGAAGCTCAGCGCCGTGAGGCGCCGCTGCTTTTGTCCAACGGCAACCCGGCCGATGGCGGCGAGCTTGCCGGCGGCTGGCACTATGCGGTCTGGCACGACCCCTTCCCCAAGCCGTCCTATTTGTTTGCGCTGGTGGCGGGCGACCTCGGCAAGATCTCGGACAGTTTTGTCACCCTGTCTGGCCGCAAGGTCGAGCTCGGAATCTATGTCGAACCGGGCAAGGAGAGGCTCGCCGGCTACGCCATGGACGCTTTGAAACGGTCAATGAAATGGGACGAGAAGGCATTCGGCCGCGAATACGACCTCGATGTCTTCAACATCGTCGCCGTGTCCGACTTCAATATGGGCGCAATGGAGAACAAGGGCCTCAACATCTTCAACGATAAGTACGTTCTTGCCGACCAGGAAACTGCGACCGACGCCGATTTCGCCAATATCGAAGCCATCATCGCGCATGAGTATTTCCACAATTGGACAGGTAACAGAATCACTTGCCGCGACTGGTTCCAGCTTTGCCTGAAGGAAGGGCTGACGGTTTTCCGCGACCACGAATTCTCGGGCGATCAGCGCTCGCGCGCCGTCAAGCGCATCGCCGAGGTGCGTACGCTGCGCGCCCATCAGTTTCCCGAGGACCAAGGGCCGCTGGCGCATCCGGTCCGGCCTCGCCGCTACCGCGAGATCAACAATTTCTACACGGCGACGGTCTACGAAAAAGGCTCGGAAGTCGTGCGCATGATCCATACCATCCTCGGCGCCGAGACGTTCCGCGCCGGCATGGACCTCTACTTCGAACGTCACGACGGCCAGGCGGCGACGATCGAAGACTTCATCAAAGTGTTCGAAGACGTCTCAGGTCGCGACCTGTCGCAGTTTTCGCTGTGGTATCATCAGGCCGGTACGCCGAACCTGACCGTCAGTTCGGCGTATAATCCGGCAGCGCGGGAATTCACGCTCGAAATCGAGCAGTCGGTGCCGCCAACACCGGCGGAAAGCCGCAAGCGGCTGATGCACATTCCGCTTGCCTTCGGCCTGGTTGGCGCCGGTGGCGAGGCGATAGCCCATAGCGGCGTCGAAGGGGCGAATGTCGAGGACGGTGTCATCCATATCCGCAAACGCCGCCATGTCGTCAGGTTTTCCGGGATTGTCGAGCGTCCGGCCATGTCGCTCAACCGCGGCTTTTCGGCGCCGGTGACGCTTTCGGTCGAGCAGCGGCCCGACGATCAGTTTTTTCTGGCTGGCCACGACAGCGACGCCTTCTCGCGCTGGCAGTCGTTCAACACGCTTTTGACTGATGCGCTGATTGCCGGTTTCCGCCAGATCCTGGACCACAGGCCAACCGAGATCAGCGCCCGGCTGACCGAGCTTGCCGGCAAGACAGCCGGCGACGAAGCACTCGAACCCGCCTATCGGGCACTGGCCCTGGCGCTGCCCGGCGAGGCCGATATCGCCCGCGACATCGGCAAGAACATCGACCCCGACGCCATTTTCGCGGCGCGCGAGGCGCTGGCAGTTGCGATCGCCGGGGCCAACCGCGAGATATTCTCCAAACTTTACGATCGGCTCGCCGACAATGGCCCCTTCAGCCCGGACGCGGCCAGTGCCGGGCGGCGGGCGCTGCGCAATGTCCTGCTGGACTATCTCTCCTTGCTGCCGGGAGGTGCGGGACTCGCTGCCGGGCACTTCCAATCGGCGACCAACATGACGGATCGTGCCGCGGCGTTGACCGTTCTTGCGCACCGTCACCATGGCTCACCTGAGGCGACCAAGGCACTGGCCGATTTCGAGGCGAAATATGCAACCGATCCGCTGGTCATGGACAAATGGTTCCAGACCCAGGCCAGCGTGCCCGGCCCGCAAACCGTGGATGCGGTGCGCGCCTTGACCAGCCACCCGGCGTTCTCGATGGCCAACCCGAACCGGGTACGGGCACTCATCGGTACGTTTTCCAGCGCCAACCAGACCGGCTTCCATCGCGCCGACGGCCAAGGCTACCGGCTTTTCGTCGAAACGGTGCTGCAGGTCGAAAAACGCAACCCGCAGGTGGCCGCCAGGCTGGCGACGGCGCTCAGGTCGTGGCGCTCGCTCGAACCGGTGCGGCAGGCCAAGGCAAGGGAGGCGTTGCTTTCGATCGCCAATACCGAGAAGCTGTCGGCCGATTTGCGAGACATCGTCGAGCGCACCCTGGCGTAAGCGACCTCCCGTTCTCCCCTTGTGGGAAAAAGGGAAGACCACCCGAAAACCCCATTATTTTAGTCGATTTTTAATCTTTTTTCGCCGCGCCTCTGGACAAGGCGAATCACCTTTGATTCTTTAGTGACGATTCGGAAGTGCGGCGTTGCCGGATCGTCAAGCGGGACAGAAAATCGGGGAGTGCCATTTATGGCGAAGGCGGACGCGTGGGGCGCGCCCGGTGGGACGGCGTTTGACCGTCGCGAGGCGCGAAGCGACGGTCTCGCGGGCAATACGCGGCTCATCGCCGAACCTGCCTACCGACGGCTGCTGGCAGCCGAGCCGCTGTTGCGGCGATCGATCCCGGCCCTCATCATCATGTTTCTGTTGATCATCGCAGTACTGCGCTTTCTGTCGCTGATGAACGAGCGCGACGAGATCGAGCGCGACGCCAAGGCGATTCTTGCGCTGGCCGCCGGCCAACTGGCCAGTTCGATCGCCGACGCGACCATGGTTTCCGCTCCCGGCGCGATCCAGGACCTGCTGGAGAGCACCGGTCGTCAGGGCGCGATGGGCCGAAGCCACGTACTGGCGATCACCGATAGCGCCTTCAAGATCACTGCCGTATCGCCGCAGTCGATGCACTGGGAGGGGCGATCGCTCGATGGCGTCGTGCAGGGCGGGCAGCCGCTGTTCATGTTCGGCGACCGCGCCGGGGTAATGGAGGTCAACATCGGCGGACAGGACTGGTACGCGGCAGTGAGCCTGGCGAATGGCCGAAGGGGTGCCGCGGCAGCGTTCGTGCCGCAGGAGGCAGTTTTTGACGCCTGGCGCAAGACGGTCTCACTCAACGTCACGCTGTTCGTGCTGACGGCCGGCGTGCTGATCATCATCCTCTACGCCTATTTCGGCCAGGCGGCGCGCGCCCAGGCCGCCGATCGCATCTATCTCGAAGCCCACCAGCGCATCGACATGGCGCTGGTGCGCGGCCGCTGCGGCCTGTGGGATTGGGACATGGTGCGCGGCAAGATGTACTGGTCGCGCTCGATGTACGACATGCTGGGCTACGAGCCTTGTGACACGATGCTGTCGTTCGGCGAAGTCGATGAAATCATTCATCCCGAGGACGGCGATTTGTTCGAACTCGCCAACAGGATCGTCGCACGCGAGATCGACCATATCGACCAGGTGTTCCGGATGCGCCATGCCGACGGGCAATGGGTTTGGATGCGCGCAAGAGCACACGTTATCGACCCGGAAGCGCCGGAGATCCAGCTGATCGGCATCGCCGTCGACGTCACCGAGCAGCGGCATCTGGCGCTGCGCTCCGAAGCGGCGGACCTGCGCCTGAGGACGGCCATCGAAAACATCAACGAATCTTTCGTGCTGTGGGATTCGTCCGAGCGCCTGATCATGTGCAATTCCAAATACCAGCAGGACAACGGCCTGTTGGATCGCGACGTGATGCCGGGCGCTCCGCGCGCCGTTCTGGAGGAACGCATGCTGGCCTTCGCCTCGGAGCGGCGGCTCGCCAACACCAACGGACCGCAGGGAGGCGTGACCTTCGAGCGCCAGCTTGCCGACGGCCGCTGGCTGCAGGTGAACGAGTTGCGGACAAGGGACGGCGGTACCGTCTCTGTCGGCTCCGACATCACCCAGATCAAGCTGCACCAGGAGAAGCTGGTCGACAGCGAGCGCCGGCTGATGGCGACAATCCATGACCTCAGCCTTGCCCGCCGCGCGGAAGAAGAACGGGCTCGTGAGCTCGTCGAACTCAATCGCAAATACATGAAGGAAACCGAGCGCGCCGAAGCGGCAAACCGGGCCAAATCCGAATTCCTGGCCAACATGTCGCACGAGTTGCGCACCCCGCTCAACGCGATCATCGGCTTCTCGGAACTGATGGAACGGCGGCTGTTCGGGCCGCTCGGTTCGCCGCGCTACGAAGAGTATGCCACCGACATCAACGGCAGCGGCAAATATCTTCTCGGTGTGATCAATGACATCCTCGACATGTCGAAGATCGAGGCCGGCCAGTTCGCCCTGGATCAGGAAGAAATCGATCTCTGCCCGCTCATCAGGGAGACGGTTCGCGTCGTTTCTCTGCAGGCGGCGGAAAAGTCGATCACCGTCGAAACCCGCATCGCCGATTCGCTGACGCTGTTCGCCGACCGCAGGGCGATCAAGCAGATCCTCATCAACCTTCTGTCCAATGCGGTGAAGTTCACCGGGCAAGGCGGCCACATCTCGGTCAGAGCCCGCAGCATTTCCAGCGCGCTGATCCTGACGATCGAGGACAATGGCTGCGGCATCCCGAAGGCGGCGCTGAGCAAGCTCGGGCGGCCATTCGAACAGGTGCAAAACCAGTTCTCCAAGAGCCATGCCGGCTCCGGCCTCGGCCTCGCCATCTCCCGCTCGCTGGCCGAGCTTCAGGGTGGCGCGTTGAAGATCCGCTCGACCGAAAGCGTCGGAACGATCGTCTCGGTACGCATCCCGATCAAGAAAGCCGCGCAGGCGGTCAGGGCCGCTGCCTGAATGACTTCGTGACCAGGCCCAGCATGATCAGTCGAACATGCGCTTGCGCGCCGCCCGGCAACGCGAGAACTTTCCCTTGATAAGTCTATCTATTTTATCTATTTTAGATAAAGAAAGGAGGGCTTGTGATGCGAGTGACTTCAACGGAATTCCAGCAGAATGTCGGACGCTTTCAGGATGCCGCCCAGCGCACGCCGGTTGCAATCACAAAGAATGGCCGCACCCATACGGTACTCCTGTCGGCGGCTATGTTCGAGGTTCTGGTCAAGGGGCGGGTCGCCCGTCCGGTCGAGGAACTGGACGACGAGACGCTCAACGCCATCGCGGAAAGCACCGTCCCGAACCAATATGCCGAGCTTGATGCAATGCTTAAAGACTGGGCGCCGTGAGCCTGCCCAAACCTGTCCCCGGTCTGGTGATTTCCTATTCCTATCTCTGGGCGAGAGAAAACAAAAAAGGCGCGGAGGAAGGCCGCAAGAGCCGGCCCTGCGCAATTGTCGCCGCCCGTCGCATCGTGGAGGGGCGTGAAGTTGTAACGGTGGTTCCGAATACCCACTCAGCTCCGGCTGATCATGCGGATGCAATAGAAATACCTGCGCCACTCAAAACCCACCTCGGTCTCGACGATATGCCGTCGTGGATTATCGTGACCGAGATCAATGAATTCCTTTGGCCGGGTCCCGATTTGAGGCCCATTCCAGGGACAAAGCCGTCCCGCTTTGATTACGGCATGCTGCCGCCGCGCTTCTATGCCCATCTGCGCGACCGGATTTTGCAGGTCCACACAAGCCGCGCCCTGCACCGGACTCGGCGAACAGAGTAGCTGAATGCGGTGGAAACACCGTCCGTTCGCAGTTGGGCCGATCTGGTGATTCAGGCGTCGACGCGCACATAAGTCTCCGGCGGCTCGCGCCGCCGGAGCGGTTGTCAATTCTCACTGCATGCCGTCAGTGCCATCATTGCCCTGGCCGTCCCATTGGCGGTGACCGCCGGGACCCTTCGGCAGTTCGTTCTTCTCGATTTTCCCGTCATTGTCACGGTCGAGCATGGCGAAGACCTTCTTCTGGCGGCTGGTGATGTCGTCGGCGGTCAGCGTGCCGTCGCCCTTGGTGTCGTAACGGGCGATGATGCGCCTGGCCATCTGCTCGAAGCGTGCTTTCTCCAGCGCGTCGGCGAGCTGTGCCACGGTCAGCTTGCCGCCATTGTCGGCGACCATCTTCTTCAGCCGTGCGTTCATGGCGTCGGAGAACTGGTCGAAGGTGATGGTGCCGTCATTGTCCTTCATGACCTTGCCGAGGCGCATCATCATGCCGTCACGCGGCCCGGCCCCGGAGTGCTCGTCTGCATAGGCAGCGGTGCCGACGGCGCCGGCCAGGGCTGCGAAAACGAGTGCAAGTCTGGTTGTCTTTCTCATGGTCTTCTCCTGTTGCATCGTCACCCCCGATGCTAGAGCGGCGGACCTTCAATCCCCCGCTCTATCTCTTTGATTGAACATCGGAACCTCCCAAAGCAGGTCGCAATTTGGGCCCGATGCTCTCGCCCGTACGGCTGGTTGCCGTCACGGTTGTTTCGCACGAAGCAGAAGGTCGAAATCCTTTCTGACCTTCTGCGACGTCTCCCCGAGATGCGCTTCAAGCACCCCGAAATCCGGCAGGTCGGTGACGGCCAGAAGCAGATCCGAAAGCCCTGGCGGAACGTCGTCGCGTTCGAACGCGCCGGTGAGGCAAAGCCGTATCATCTGGGTCAGCGCCAGATAGAGCGAATAGGCATCCACCAGTTCCTGCCTGACCTGGGCGCTGGCGAAATCCGGCGCCAGGCGCGACAGGACCTCAGCCGTGCCGGTGGCCCTGCGGCCTGCCTCGATCTTTCCGGTGATCAGCGCAACCTGGGCAATGAATTCGAGATCAATGAGGCCGCCCGGGATCAGCTTGATGTCCCAGGGATCGCGCGGCGGCTTCTCCTTGTCGACAATGGCGCGCATCTCGGATGCCTCGGCCATCACCTTGGCTGGATCGCGCGGCAGAGCGAGCACTGCAGCAACCTCTCCCTCGACCTCGCGGCAGAGCTCGGCATCGCCGCCGATCGTGCGGGCGCGCGCCAGCGCCATGTGCTCCCATGTCCAGGCGTCCTGGCGCTGATACTTCTTGAAGGCGTCGACATGGGTGGCCACCGGCCCCTTGTTGCCGGACGGCCGCAGGCGAAGGTCGAGCTCGTAGAGCACGCCCTCGGCGGTCGGCGCGGAAACGGCGGCGATCAGCCGCTGTGTCAGCCGGCTGTAGTAATGCGACGGGGCAAGCGGCTTGTCGCCGTCGGACTCCTCCGCATCGGCGTCGTGATCGTAGAGCAGGATGAGGTCGACGTCGGAGCCCGCCGTCAGTTCGCGGCTGCCGAGCTTGCCCATGCCGAGCAGCGCGACCCGGCCGCCGGCAATATAGCCATGACGCAAAGCGAATTCCGCCATCACCGCCTGCAATGCCGCCTCGATGGTCAGGTCGGCGAGATCGGAAAAAGCGCGGCCGGCGCGCGGCGGGTCGATCGACCCGGCAAGCAGCCTGACGCCGATCAGGAATTTTTGCTCCGAAGCAAAGATGCGCAGCCGGTCGAGCACGTCTTCATAGGCTCTGTCGCCTTCGAGGAAGGCGGCAAGGCGCGCCGACAGATAGGCGCGGTTTGGCAGTTCGCTCAGCAGCGCCGGATCGAGCAGCCCATCGAAGACATGCGGCCGGCGCGTGATGATGGCGGCCAGCCGCGGTGCCGCGCCCATGATAGTCGCCATCAGCTTCAGCAAAGCCGGATTCGACTGCAGCAGCGAAAACAGCTGGATGCCGGCAGGCAGGCCGGCAAGGAATTCGTCGAAGCGGATCACTGCCTCGTCCGCCCGCCGCGTCTGGCCGAAGGCTTGCAGCAGCGCCGGCGTCAGTTCGGTCAGCCGCTCGCGCGCTTCCGCCGACCTGGTGACGCGGTAGCGGCCGAAGTGCCAGCCGCGGATAACCCGGCAGATGTCGCTCGGCCGCTGGAAGCCGAGCCGCTGCAAGGTCTGCAAGGTATCGGGATCGTCGACGTCGCCGGTAAAGACCAGATTGCCGATGCCGGCCGAAAGCTCCGGCGCGGTTTCGAACAGCGCTGCATAGTGGCGCTCGACCTGGTGCAGCGCCGCGCGGAACGTTTCGGCAAAGCCTGCCGCATCGGCAAAGCCCAGCATGCGGGCGACGCGCTCCAGCCCCTCTTCGTCCTCCGGCAGGATATGCGTCTGCTGGTCGGCAACCATCTGGATGGCATGTTCGACGCGGCGCAGGAACCAGTATTGCCTGGTGAGCGCATCGCGCGCGTCGGCGGTGATCCAGCCGCGGGCGGAGAGCTCGCCGAGCATCGACACGGTCTCGCGGCCGCGCAGTTCGGGAAAGCGGCCGCCGGCGATGAGCTGCTGGGTCTGGACGAAGAACTCAATCTCGCGGATGCCGCCGCGGCCGAGCTTGACGTTGTGGCCCTTGACCGCGACCTCGCCATGGCCCTTGTGGGCGTGGATCTGGCGCTTGATCGAATGGACGTCGGCAATCGCCGCATAGTCCATGTATTTGCGCCAGATATAGGGCTGCAGCTCCTTCAGGAACGCGGCGCCGGCGGCAACATCGCCGGCCACCGGGCGCGCCTTGATCATGGCGGCGCGCTCCCAGTTCTGGCCGCGCGCCTCATAGTAGCGCAGCGCCGCCTCGACCGGGATCGCCAGCGGCGTCGAGCCGGGGTCGGGACGAAGCCTGAGATCGGTGCGGAAGACATAACCATGCTCGGTGCGGTCCTGGAGGATACGGACAAGCCGGCGGGTCAGGCGCGAAAACAGCTCTGTGGCATCGAGCGGATCGACGACGGCAGGCGCATCGGGGTCGAAGAAGACGACGAGGTCGATGTCGGAGGAGAAGTTCAGCTCATGCGCGCCGAGCTTGCCCATGCCGAGCAGAATCCAGCCCGAGCGTCGCGCCGGATTTTTGGCATCCGGCAATCGGAGCTTGCCTTGCTCATGCGCGTCGCGGAGCAGGAAATCGACAGCCGCACGCGTGCAGGCGTCGGCAAGGTCGCTCAGTCGCCGCACCGTCAGTGAGGTCTCGGCTTCGCCGGCGAGATCGGCCAAGGCGATCAGGAAATGCGCCTCCGCCTTGCATTGGCGCAGCTCCATCATCAGGCTGCTTTCGGAGACGGCCTGTACGCGTGCTGCCTTGTCGACCGCGGCGCCGATCGATGATAGCCGCGCCTCGATGGTCTCGTCGAAAAGCGCATCGAGTCTCCGCGGCCGGCGGCGCGCGGTATCGCGCAGGAACGGCGACAGGTCGAACACGGCGGCGAGGAAATCCTGGACGACCCCCTTGCCTGCCAAGAATTTCGCCAGTCGCGGCAGTTCTTTTTGCCGCGCGGCGTCGGCGATCTCCGACAATCCCTGCCTGGCGCGGCTTGCATCCAGCGGAACGAGCTTTATCGCCGGCTTCAACAGCCAGTCCGTTTCGAGGCGTCGCACTGCCATCCTCGCTACCATCAGCGATCCTCCCGCCCGGGAAAACTCATGACGACGGACAATCCGGGATTGCCGGGCAGAAGCTCAAGCCGTCCATTGTGGAACGTCACGATCGCCTTGGCGAGGCTCAAGCCAAGGCCGGAACCCGGCTGCGAGCGGCTCTTTTCCAGCCGCACGAAACGCTCGGTCACCCTGGCGCGGTCGACATCGTCGGGAATGCCCTGGCCGTTGTCGGAGACGGCGAGTCTGATCTCGCTACCGACACGCTCCAGCGTCACGCGAACCGTAGGCCTGGAGGTCGAGTCGGTCGAATATTTGATCGCGTTGTCGACGATGTTGGACAGCGCCTGGCCAATCAGCTCGCGATTGCCGTTGACGGCGAAGGAACCTTGCACCGAAGTTTCGAGCGTCACGCCCGCCTCCTCCGCTACCGGCTCGTAGAGTTCGACGACGTCGTGCACGGCAGCGGCCAGATCAACCCTGGTGGTGCTTTCCGAGGAATAGCCGGCTTCCAGTCGCGAGATCATCAGGATGGCGTTGAAGGTCTTTATCAGCTGATCGGATTCGGCGATCGTTCCTTCCAGCGCCTGCCGGTAGTCGCTGGTGTTGTGCTTGCCGGAAAGCGTCGCCTCGGCGCGATTGCGCAGCCTGGTCAGCGGCGTCTTCAGGTCGTGGGCGATGTTGTCGGAGACCTGCTTCAGGCCCTCGTTGAGCGTGGCGATCCTGGCCAGCATGGAATTGAGGTTTTCCGACAGCCGGTCGAACTCGTCGCCGGCGCCGGTGACCGGCAGCCGGCCGGAAAGATCGCCGCCCATGATACGGCGGCTCGCCTCAGACACGCTGTCGATGCGCTTCAGCGCCGCGCGCCCGACGAAGAACCAGATCAGCAGCCCGCCGACGCCCATCATGCCGAGCGCCAGCATCAAGGCGCGGCGAATGACGGCGCGGAAGCGCTCCGGCTCGCCGAGGTCGCGGCCGACCAGCATGATCATCTGGTTGGGCAGGCGCAGCACCAGGGCAATGGCGTTGTGGCCCTTCTCGCCTTCGGCCTGAACTTCGCTCTGGGCGGGCTCGTTCGGGTCGGAGACCGGGTTGCGCTGCCGCTCGAGCTCGCCCTCACCGAAGCGGCGGTAGGAGAACGGTTCGATGGTCCAGCCCTCGGCCTCGATCACGCCCGGCTCCAGGCTCTGCACGTTGCCGGTCAGGATCTGGCCGTTGGCATCGGCGATCAGATAGAGATTGGCGCCGGGCTGGCGGGAGCGCTGCTCGACGACACGGACCAGCAGCGGCAAGCCGCCGCGCTGATAGGCGCGGGCGAGGCCGAGCACCTCGTCGTTGATCGTGTCCTGGGTCTGGCCGGTCAGCATGCGCGCCGACAGCGAGGTCATGTAGAACACGAGCAGCACCGCGCAGATGGCGAACAGCAGGAGGTAGAGCGCCGAAAGCCGCGCTGCCGTCGTCTTCATGATGGCCGGCACGGAAAGAGTCATGGGGTTCTAGCCGCTTTTCAGCATGTAGCCGGCGCCGCGAACCGTGTGCAGGATCGGCTTGTCGAAGCCCTTCTCGATCTTGCCCCGCAGCCGCGAGATATGAACGTCGATGACGTTGGTCTGCGGATCGAAATGGTAGTCCCAGACATTCTCGAGCAGCATGGTGCGCGTCACCACCTGGCCGGCATGGCGCATCAAATATTCGAGCAGGCGGAACTCGCGCGGCTGCAGCGTTATCTCGCGCCCGGCGCGCCGCACCGAGTGCGACAGCCGGTCGAGTTCGAGATCACCGACCCGGTAGACGGTTTCGGCTTCCCTGGCGCTGGCGCGGCGGTTCAGCACCTCGACGCGGGCGAGCAGTTCGGAAAAGGCGTAGGGTTTGGTCAGATAGTCGTCGCCGCCGGCGCGCAGACCGGTAACCCGGTCGTCGACTTCGCCGAGCGCCGACAAGATCAGCACGGGCGTCGTATTGCCCCGGGACCTGAGCCCGGCAATGACGGACAGGCCATCGCGGCGCGGCATCATGCGATCAACGACCATGACGTCATAGTCGCCGGAATCGGCGAGCGCGAAGCCGGTTTCGCCGTCGCCGGCGACATGGGCGGTATGGCCGGCCTCGGCGAACGCCTTCTGCAGGTAGTCGGCTGCCTCGCGATCGTCTTCTATGACGAGAATCTTCATAGAACCGTTATACGCGATTTCGCTGGAAGATTGAGTGGCCGGCATATGCATCGTGGCCTTCTCCATGGCGTATCGCGAACAAAGTGATTCAGGGATACGCGGTAAGTCTTTGTTTTAGCATGTCGTAGCCTAAAACCGCTTCACGCCTTGAGCGGCATGTTCGAGCGGCAGCGGGCGATGGGAAGCCCGCTGCCGCTGGGGCGGAACACGATGACTGACTAACGTATTCAGGCCCCGTGCTTTCCCGTGCGGCGGCTCGGGGGTGTTGAAAACCGCCGCACCGGAAAAGTCGACCACTAGAGCGCCGCGCGTCCTCTTGGACGCGCAAAGGACGCTCTAGCACCTTGAATCCGCGCATGAGCCTTTCCGAAAACGGAATACGTGTTCGGGGTCATGCGCTCAGCCCTTGGCGACAGGCAGTGCGACGAAGCGGTTGCTGTCGTCGCGGGTGATCTGCATCAGCACCGCCTTGCGGCCGGACTTCACCGCGTCGGCCATCGCCTTGTCGACGTCGCCGGTGCCGTTCACTTCCGTCGAATTGACGGAGGTGATGACGTCGCCGGGCTGGATGCCGCGATCGGCGGCATCGCTGTCGGGGTCGACATCGGTCACCACAAGGCCCTTGCCATTGTCAGACTTGGTGACGGTCAGGCCGAGATCGGCGAGCGTGTCGGTCTTCGGCGCGGGGGCGGGCTGCTGGTCGGCCGAGGCCTGCTTGTCGCTCGACGGCAGCTTGCCGAGATCGACCTTAACCGCCTCGCTCTTGCCGTTGCGCCACACCGTGACATCGACAGATTTGCCGGGCGAGTAAGCGCCAATCAGACGGGCGAGTTCCTTCGGCGAAGCAACGTCCTTGCCGTCCACCTGGGTGATCACGTCACCGGCGGTGATGCCGGCCTTCTTCCCGGGACCGTTGTCCTGCGCGCTGGCAACGAGCGCGCCCTTGCCGGACCCAAGGCCAAGCGACTCGGCGATTTCGGGCGTGACCGGCTGGATTTCGACGCCGAGCCAGCCGCGCTGGACTGTACCGTTCTTCATCAGATCCTGCACGACCTGCTTGGCGGTCGAAGCGGGAATGTCGAAGGCAATGCCGACGCTGCCGCCCGACGGCGAGAAGATCGCGGTGTTGATGCCGACAACCTGGCCGTTGAGGTTAAAGGTCGGGCCGCCCGAATTGCCGCGGTTCACCGAGGCGTCGATCTGGATGAAGTCGTCATAGGGACCGGCGCCGATATCGCGGCCGCGGGCCGAAACGATGCCTGCGGTAACCGTGCCGCCGAGGCCGAACGGATTGCCGACAGCCACCACCCAGTCGCCGACGCGAACCTTGGAATCGTCGGCGAAGTCGACATAGGTGAACTTGCTGCCGTCATCGACCTTGAGCACGGCAAGATCGGTGCGCGGATCGGTGCCGATCAGCTTGGCGTCGAGTTCCTTGCCGTCATTGGTCACCACGGTGAATGCGGTGCCCTCCTCGACGACATGGTTGTTGGTGACGAGATAGCCGTCATCGGAGATGAAGAAACCGGACCCTTGCGCCACCGGCCGCGGCTGGTCGTTGTTGCGGTCACGGTGTCCAAAACGGCGCATTCCGTTCGGGCCCTGATCGCCGCCTTGATCGCCAAAGCCGCGGAATTCGCGGAAGAACCGGCGCAGCTGCGGGTTGTCGGGAAGATTGCCTAAGCCATCCTCGTCGTCCATCTGGCCGGAACCGTCATCGGCTGTCGACTGGATCTTGGCCTTGACGCGCACGCTGACGACCGCCGGCGAAACGCGCTCGACCACATCGGCGAAGCTCGGGACCTGCGGTGCCTCGACACGCACGGCGTCGGCCAGCACCGGGGCTGTCCCGGTGGCAACAGCACCAAAGCCGATCGCGCCGGCAATGGCCAGGGATGCCGCTGCGGCCAGAAGGCGTTTGCGGGTGCGTAGATATGAATTGGGGGCAACATTCATGGTTCTCGTATCCTCTTTTCAAGGGACGCCCCTTGATTGGCATCCTCGACAAAGGAAATAGAGAGCCGCACATTACGGCGCCATTTCCGGTACATGAAACTTTCGTAATGTATCGATCAATCGCGGCGGAGCATCTTGTCCAGCGCCGCCTGTTCCTCGGCAGTTAATGCAGCGGTCACCGTCGAACGGCGCGAGCGGGCGGCCAGCAGGATGAATGTCCCGCCAACGAGCAGCAGAAGAACTGGCGTCCCCCAGAGCAAAACATTGCGCAGATTGAAGCGTGGCTTCAGCAGCACGAATTCGCCGTAGCGCGAAACGACATAGTCCATCACCTGCCGGTCGGTATCGCCGGCGACCAGGCGCTGGCGCACAAGGATGCGCAGGTCGCGGGCGAGGTCGGCATCGGACTCGTCGATCGACTGGTTCTGGCAGACCATGCAGCGCAGGCCTTCCGACAAAGCGCGCGCCCTCGCCTCGAGTGCCGGGTCGGCGAGCACCTCGTCGGGCTTGACCGCCTGCGCGGCGCCGGCGAACAACAGCGCCAGCAGCAGGACCAGCGAGGCCAGCGTGACCCTTTTCATTGCGGGCTCGCCGATGGCACGCCGGCCGCAGCCTTGCGGCGCGACGGTGCGCCGACGCGCAGGCGGCGGTCGAGCAGCGACATCGCCGCGCCCGCCATCATTACCAGTCCGCCGCCCCAGATCAGCGTCACCAGCGGCTTCCACCACAGACGAACGACCACAGAGCCATCGCTGCCCTCGTCGCCAAGCGAAAGATAGAGCTGGCTGAAGCCGATCGTCCTGATGCCGGATTCGGTTGTGGTCATCTGGCGCACCGGATATGAGCGCTTGGCCGAGGTGATCTCGCCGGTGACGCTACCGTCGGCGCCAAGCAGGGCGAAGCGGCCGCGATCCTCACTGTAGTTAGGCCCCTGGGCCGGGTAGAGCCCCTCGAAGCGCAGCTTGTGGCCGGACAGTTCGACGGTCTCGCCGGCATGCAACGACAGGATTTTTTCGGTGCCGAAGCAAAGCGTGCCGACAATGCCGAGCGTTGTCAGCCCGAGGCCGAGATGCGCAAGCGCTGTGCCGAAGACCGAGCGCGGCAGGCCGGCGAAGCGCCTGAGCATGGTGGCGGGCGCGACGGTGCCGAAGCCGGATTTGACGGCGAGATCGGTGAGCGCGCCGCAGATCAGCCAGAAGGCAAGGCCGACACCGAGTGCCGCCAACACCGAAGCGCCATCGATGAACAGGGCCGTCACCAGCACGGCGAGCAGCGCCGCCGCGAAAGCCGCCATCAGGCGCTGGGCGACCGCGAAAATGTCGCCGCGCTTCCAGGCGAGCAGCGGCCCGAACGGCACGACGACCAGCAGCGGCACCATCAGCGGGCCGAATGTCAGGTTGAAGAACGGCGCGCCGACCGAAATCTTGTCGGCAGACAGGGCTTCGACGACGAGCGGGTAGAGCGTGCCGACCAGCACGGTGGCGGTGGCGGTGGTCAGGAACAGATTGTTCAGGACCAGCGCGCCTTCGCGCGAGATCGGGTGAAACAGGCCGCCGGCCGTCAGCCGGGAGGCGCGCAAGGCAAACAGCGCCAGCGAGCCGCCGATGAACAGCGTCAGGATGCAGAGGATGAACACGCCACGCGTCGGATCGGTGGCGAATGCGTGCACCGAGGTCAGCACGCCGGAACGCACCAGGAAGGTGCCGAGCAGCGACAGTGAGAAGGTCAGGATCGACAGAAGCAGCGTCCAGATCTTCAGCGCCGAGCGCTTTTCCATGACGATCGCCGAATGCAGCAGCGCCGTGCCCGCCAGCCACGGCATGAAGGATGCGTTCTCGACCGGATCCCAGAACCAGAAGCCGCCCCAGCCGAGCTCGTAATAGGCCCAGTAGGAGCCCATGGCGATGCCGCCAGTGAGGAACATCCAGGCAACCAATGTCCACGGCCTTACCCAGCGCGCCCACGAAGCGTCAATGCGGCCCTCGATGAGGGCAGCGACAGAGAAGGAAAAGCAGATCGAGAAACCGACATAGCCGAGATAAAGCAGCGGCGGATGGATGGCGAGCCCGAGGTCCTGCAGGATCGGGTTGAGATCGCGGCCCTCGATAGGCGCCGGATTGAGCCTGACGAACGGGTTCGATGTCGTCAGGATGAACAGGAAGAAAGTGGCGCCGATCGCTCCCTGCACGGCAAGCACATTGGCCCGGAGCGTCGCCGGAAGATTGCCGCCGAAGACGGCGACGAGCGCGCCGAAGAAGGTCAGGATCAGCACCCAGAGCAGCATCGAACCTTCGTGATTGCCCCAGGTTCCGGTGATCTTGTAGATCAGCGGCTGCAGCGAATGCGAGTTCTCCCAGACGCTCTCAACCGAGAAGTCGGAGCCGGCGTAGGCGGTTGCCAGCGCCACGAAAGACAGCGCCGTCAAGGCAAAGCCGGTCAGCGCGGCCGGTGCGCCGACGGCCATCATCTTGTGGTTGCCGGTGCGCGCACCGAACAGCGGCACCATCGTCTGCACCAGGGCCAGCGCAAACGCCAGGACCAGGGCGAAATGTCCGGTTTCAACCATTGTCACCGCACCCGCTAGTCACTCTTGCTCTCCTGCCATACGCCCTTGGCCTTGAGGCCATCGGCCACTTCCTTGGGCATATAGGTCTCGTCATGCTTGGCCAGCACGCTGTCGGCGACAAAGATTCCGTCAGGGCCAAACGAGCCTTCGGTGATCACGCCCTGTCCTTCCCGGAAGAGGTCGGGAAGAATGCCGGTATAGGTGACCTTGACGTCCTTCTGGTTGTCGGTCACCGAAAAGGCGACGGTGGCGCCTTGGCCACGCTCGACCGTGCCTTTTTCGACGAGACCGCCGAGCCTGATGCGCTGGCCCGGCTGAAGGCTGGCGGTGGCCAGATCGGCCGGCATGTAGAAATAGGAGGCCTTCTGGCCAAGCGCATAGAAGGTCAGCCCCGTGGCAACACCGAGAAACCCCAGCCCCGCTGCGATCACCGACAGTCGTTTCTGCTTGCGCGTCATCGTCTACTCCGTCGCCGTCACGCCGAGCGAGGCGGCAAAGGCGGTGAATTTCCTGGCCTGGTCACTGTCCGCGCCAAAGACGGCGATACCGCGATTGAGCGCGTCACGCGCCTGATCTGTCTTGCCCAGCACGGCATAGGAACGAACGAGCTGCATCCACCCTTCCTCGTCGCGCGGATTTTGCCGAAGCTTTTCGTCGAGGCCGGCAACCATGGTGCTGATCATGGCTTGCCGGTCCTGCGGCGACATCGAGGAAGCAGCATCGATATCCTCGGCGGTCGGCCCTTTCGCGGGCGCCTCCGAAGCGACGCTGCGCGCGGCGGATTCGGCCAGCGCCTGCTCGACGGCGCCGCGCCACGGCGAGCCCTGCGGCAAGGCGGCAAGCATCTTTTGCCAGGCCGCCGTGGCTTCAGCTATGCGGCCTTCCTGTGCCATGCCCATGGCGAGATAGAACGAGGCCTTCGGATTGGCCGGATCGAGCTTCAACGCCGCCTCGAAAGCCGCCTGCGCTTCGGCGGAGACAATGCCGCCGGCCGCATTGGCGATCGCCTCGCCAAGACCCGCCTGGCGGGCGGCGCTGTCGCCGTCGAGGCGGATGGCGTTGCGATAAGCGGTCACCGCATCGGCGTATCGCTGCATGCGCAGATAGACCGGCGCCAGCACGTCCCAGCCGCGGCCATCGGATGGGTTGGCCGCCAGGTGCGCCTCGGCGCGGGCTATCAGCTCGTCGACCGAGCTGTCGGCGGGGTTCTTGGCCAGGCGTTCGCTGAGCGGCTGCGACGGCAGGTCGGGTGAGCCGAGCTGGCCATAGAGGCCCCAGCTGACCAGCGGAACCAGCAGCACGGCCGCCGTCGCCACCAGCCTTGTCGACCGCGACGGCTGCGTCGCCGTGTCGTCGGCGTGGCCGGTATTGCTCAGGCGAAGGATGCGGCGGGCGATTTCGGCGCGTGCCTCTTCGGCCTCCATTGGCTGGATCAGGCCACGCGCCATATCGCGGTCAAGCTCGGCCAGCTGGTCGCGATAGACTTCAAGGTCGTGATCGCCGGCAGCGGACGCGTTCTTCGATCCGCCGGCCAACGGCAGCAGCACCGCCAGGCTTGCGCCCAGCGTCAGGAGTGCAGCTATGACCCAGAACAGCATGGCTCTTCCAATAGAACGAGACCCTTGCCCTGCCAACACAAGCGTGCTGCGACGCTTTGGCGGGGCCGCTCCGATCGATAATGCATGTCGCGCAAAAGTGTGCAGCGGTTTTGCGATAACGACCATGCATCAAAACAAGAACCTAAAGCGCCTCGCATGAGGCCGGTCGAACGCGACGCGCTTTAGTGCCGGACCGGAATCGGCGGATCGGCGGCCGGCCAGCTACGTCAGCGGCGTCCAGCTGCCGTCGGCATTGCGGCAGGCGGTTCCGCGCGCGGTGGCGCCGGCGGTGCCGGTAAACACCGTATGGGTGTATTGCCGGCAGTCCTGCGAGCCGACGCGATAGGGCTGGGCGGCGACCACTTCGCCGCGATGGGCCGAACCGTCGCTCTTCCAAGCCACTTTCTGGCCGCTCGCCATGTATTCAAGCGCCTTGTATTCCGCCTCAAGCGCGCTGCGCTTCTCGGTCTCGCTCAGGCCGGCGCCGATAGAGCCGCCGACGAGGCCGCCGCCCATGGCGGAGATGATCGTCGTCGCCACCTTGGCGCCGCTGGGGGGCGTCGCGGCCGGCGTCACCGTAACGGCCGGGCCCTTGCCGAGCGTTGTGCAGCCGGAGACGGCGAGCAGGGCGGAAACGAGCGCGACGCGAATCTTCATGCCAATACCGGCTTTCTTGAGCTGGACCGCCGCGCTGTCAGCAGCTGGCGCGGCCATAATGTCGATGTTTGTCGGAAATTTGGCCGCAGCCGGCCACCTGGAAAAGCAATCTGGAAAAGCATTACTGAAGGCTCCGCAATCGAACCATCGCCTTCAATCCACCCATGACGGATCGTTCCAGCGCCAGAGAGCCTCCATACTCGTTGACAAGGTCGGCGACAATGGCAAGTCCGAGCCCGCTGCCCGGTTTTGTCTCGTCGAGACGCCGGCCGCGCTGCAACACCTCGCGCGCCTTGTCGTCGGGAATGCCGGGGCCGTCATCCTCGATGCTGATCTCGAACAGGTTGGCTGCGCCTTCCGTGCCAGCGCCACCCTTGCTGGAGATTGGCTTGACCGAAACGGCGACCGCGCTCCTTGCCCATTTCATCGCATTGTCGAGCAGATTGCCGAGCAGCTCCTCCAGGTCCTCGCGTTCGCCGGCAAAGACGATGTCGGTGGCCGGCAGTGAGAGCGACAGCGCCGTCTGCGGGTTGAGCTTCTGCAGCACCCGAACCATGCGCTGGACCAGCGGCGCCACCGGCGTACGGTAGACGACGCTGTCGCGCTGCGCGGCGACGCGGGCACGTTGCAGATAATGGTCCACTTGCTTTTGCATGGAAGCGGCCTGCTCGGCGATCAGCTGGCCCTTGGCGCCACCCAGCGCCCGTCCCTCGTTGAGCAGCACGGCAAGCGGCGTCTTCAGCGAGTGAGCCAGGTTGCCGACCTGCGTGCGCGACCGCTCGACGATACGCCTGTTGTTCTCGATCAGCGCATTGGTCTCGTTGGCGAGCGGCTCGATCTCGGCCGGGAAACGGCCGTCTAGGCGCTGCGCGGTTCCTTCGCGCACCATGGCAAGCGCATTCCTGACCCGGCGCAGCGGCTGCAGGCCGAGCAGGATGGCAATCGCATTGATGGCGATCATGCCGACGCCGAACAGCGACAGATAGGTCAAAAGGCGCCGCTGGAAGGTGGCGATTTCCTGCTCGAGCTCGGTCTGGTTGCCCATGACGCGGAAGCGCGCGGCGCGGTTTTTCGCATCGAGCACGAACTCGCTCTCGAACACCTCCAACTGCTCGCCTCCGATGCCGTCCGCTGAATAGCTGCGCTGGAAGCTGGCATTGAAGGGCACCTCGGCAACGCTTGGCGACGGGATCGCCTTGGTCATCGACGACGAATGGAGATCGCCGTGCACGCCTTCCGAGGCAGGCTCGACCGACCAGTACCAGCCGGAATTCGGTTCCGAGAACCTCAAATCACCAAGGTCGGGGGCGCCGGTCAATTGGCCGCTTTCAGAAACGCCGACCGAGCCGATCAGGTTGAACAGATGCGCCGAAAGCAGGCTGTCGAAACCGCGCTCGCTGGCCTGGCGATAGAGCGTGGTGATCAAGGTGAAGATGACGACCAGAGTGAGGATCGCCCAGACCGTGGAAAAGGCGATGACGCGAAACGCCACCGAACGCGGCCATGACCGCAGCGACGGCGTGTTCGAGACGGCGGGTTTTGTAGGCAGCGGTTCCGCGTTACGCCTCCGGCTTACGCATGCGGTAGCCCATGCCGCGAACAGTTTCGATCATGTCGATGCCCATCTTCTTGCGAAGCCGTCCGACAAAGACCTCGATCGTGTTGGAATCGCGGTCGAAATCCTGGTCGTAGAGATGCTCGACAAGCTCGGTCCGGGACACCACCTCGCCCATGTGGTGCATCAAATAGGCAAGCAAGCGGAATTCGTGCGAGGTCAGCTTCAGCGGCACGCCGTCGACGTCGGCCTTGGAGGCCTTGGTGTCGAGGCGGAGCGGCCCGCAGGTCAGTTCGGACGAAGCGTGCCCGGCAGCACGCCGGATCAAGGCCCGCACCCTGGCCAGGATTTCCTCGATGTGGAAGGGTTTGGTGACGTAGTCGTCGGCGCCGGCGTCGATGCCGGCAACCTTGTCGCTCCAGCGGTCGCGTGCCGTCAGGATCAGCACCGGCATCTTGCGGCCGCCGCGCCGCCAGCGTTCGACCACGCTGATGCCGTCCATCTGCGGCAGGCCGATATCGAGCACCACGGCATCGTAGGGCTCGGTGTCGCCGAGAAAAAGCCCTTCCTCGCCGTCGAAAGCGCGGTCGACGACATAGCCGGCATCGACCAGCGCATCGCCGATCTGCCGGTTGAGATCCTTGTCATCTTCGACGACGAGTACGCGCATGCGGGAGGCCTGTTGAAACTGGTCAGATATAGGCCGATTCCGGCAGACTGGGAAACGGCACGATTCAGTTCAGCGGAACGACGATCTCCGAGCGACGCGGACGCTGCCCTTCCTTGCCCGGAACGAGCACGACGATGATGCAGACCGGCTGGCCGCCGCGTGTCGACTGCGAGGCTTTGGCCAAGGTGCCGCCATTCTGCTCGGCCACCTGCTGGCCGATCGCGTAGCAGTCGGAGGCGGCGAGGACGACCGGCTGCGGCTGCTCGGGCACGACAACGGGGATCGCCATCGCTTGCGACGCAAGCAGACCGGCGGCTGCGAGCGCCAGTGCCGCGGTCCGGAAGTGGGGGCGAAGGATGTTCATGGTCAGCGTTCTAACGCGCCGGTGCTGAACGTGATATGAACGGTGAACGCTCGAATGCATGCCCGCCACACCCCTGAAGCGCGAGATTACCGGATTGCCATTTCGCCGCCCGGCTCCGCGAAATCGCCAATGTTTAACCTAGCCCTCCAATCCTTCGCCGACAACCGGCATCATCTGGCGGGCAGGACCATTTGGGAGGACGAAGCATCCGGCCCAAGGCAACCGATGGCAGTTCAGGCAAACCGAACCTGAAACAAAAAACCCGCCTCTGCGGCGGGTCGCTGGCGCCATCAGCACCATAAGAGAATTAGTAGCATAGCTGCCGGCACAAAGCAAGAACAAAATTGCCCGATTTGCAAAAAGTGCCCGGTGGTCAGCCCTCGTCCCTGATCACGGCGCGGAAGCGCAGCAGCCCGTGATGGGCCGAAAGGTCCTCGTCGTAGCGGGCTTCGGCGAATTCGAGCTTGAGGTAGGCGCGGCGATTTTCGCCGAGCGAGAGAGCCGTATCGCGCAGGCGGGTGCTAACAAGCTCCATGATGTCATTGGTTTCCTTGCTAGCCTCTGATTTCGACCAGACATGCAACGTCAGCAACTGTTCTGCGTCGTTCTCCATCCCCGTTGCCCAATCGTAGACGCTGGTGCGGCCGAAGGTCATGTGGGGGAACGCAACATTTTCCGGCGCATGGTCGAACAATCTTGCATCGCCCAGTGCCGCCGACAGGTGGGGATCGCCGTTCACTGCCTCGAATATGGCCCTCTGCAATTCGACGGCCGGCGCGGTCATCGTCTTTCCCTTCGCCCGTCGCGTCGACCTCCCTGCTGCGTAGCTGCGTTGCATGACGGCGTCCCGGCAAAGCGCGAATCAGCGCGTCTCATGCGGATTATGAACCTTCATGATCTCGGGAATAAGCCCTGCTCCTGGGATGCGCGACGCCTCGGCAGACGAAGCGGATGCGTTTGCTTCCTAGCTGCGGCTGGGATTGGGAAATGTCAGGCTCATGATTTCGCCTGCGTCGATGCGGATACGGCCTGCTTGAGTGCCCGCGACGCCCGCTTCTTCTTCGGGGCGACCGGATTCAGAGCTGCCGCCGCGCGGTCTGCCTCTTCCTTGGCCAGTCGCAATTCCCTCAGCCTTGCCGTCTTGATGGTCCTGGCCTTCGCCTCCGAGAGATATTCGGCAGTTGCTTTGTTCCGCTCCGCCGTCTTCTTTTGATTTTCCATGAAGCGAGCCTCAGATTTTCCCATGATGTTCTGATTGCCTTGGGCCATCCGTAAAATCTCCTTGCAGCTAAAGTCGAAAACGTGAATTTCACTCTAAGATAGGTGTTTCACAGCGGAAATTCAATTCTCAGGCATTTGGCATGACCCAACTGTGGTGAGAGACCTGGCGGAAATAATACCTGTTAATATTATCACGGATCGCAAGATTCTCTGGCGCTCCCGCAAATCGAGTATCCAGCGAGTCTTCCGAGAGAACCAACGCCGGACGATACGGTGCGACCCGCAAAGAGCGGGACAAGCGTCCCGTGTGACGACTGCCAATCCTCGGCACCTCGCGCAAGCGGCTGCACCATGCCCCTACTGCGTCTCGCCGCTGATCACCTCGGCATGGTCCTTGATGATGGTAGAAACGAAGCGGATGACGGCGCGCACCGGCGCCTCCGCCCCGATTTCACGGCGATAGACGAGCGACACCGGATGACTGCCGAGAATGTCGGGGGCAAGGCGCACCATCCGCGGTTCAGCTTCGGCCAACATGCAGGGCATTACCGCCAGACCGGCGCCACTCAGAGCCGCCGCCAGCATTTCCGTCATTTCGGCAACGCGAAGGACAATTGCCGCGCCGGCGCCGTGCGCCTCAACCCATTTGGCGCCGGGGACGCCGGCAAGGCTTGCGTGAAATCCAATGATCTCGTGTCCGGCCAGCTGGCGAGGGTCGATGGGCATCGGGTGACGGTCGAGATAGCGCTGGGACGCATAGATCGACCAGCCCGCAACACAAAGCTTCTGCGCGATCAAATCGTCGTCGGCGATGGTGCCGATCCTGACCGCTAGGTCGGCCTCGCCGTGCTGCAGGTCCACGGGCCTGCTGCCGCTCGTCAGTTCAAGATTGATATCGGGGTGGGCGTTATGGAACCCGGCCATACGCTCGGCAAAAAGGGGGCTGAAGCCCGACGGCAGTGCCAGCCGAACGCTATTCTTGCCCGAACGCACAAGCGCCGTCAGTGCTTGCATGGTGCGTCCAAGCTCATCACCGAGCGGCAGCAATGTCTGGCCAAGCGGCGTGATCTCGATACCTTGCCGCGTTCGCACGACAAGCGAAACCCCGAGTGCCGCCTCAAGAGCAGCCAGGCGCCGGCTGATCGTCGTGTGACGCACGCCGAGCACGCGCGCAGCTCCCGACAACGTTCCCGCGCGGGCGGCAGCGAGAAAGTAGCGCAGATCGTTCCAGTCCGGTTCGCCGGTCTTGATCACGAACCTAGTCTAGATCAATTCCTCGCCGCGCACCTGTGCAGTTTTGCACAAGCATGCGCGGAAATTGCAAATCGCCTGAATTTGACGTCCGCGCGAGAATAGGCCTGATCCAATTCAGGGAAGCGATCGATGGATATCGAAGGTTTGCGAACGATGGTGGCGCGGCACGCGACGTCGGCCAATGCGTTGGTGGCGCTCGGTTTGGCGATGGAGGCGCGTATTTCCGGCACGCCACTCGAGGGCAGTGTGGCCCGGCGCACAGGGGCCGTGCTTGCCGAACTCGGCGCCTCCGACGTCGTGGCAAGTGCTGGCGTCATCGAACTTACGCCGGTGCTGGCCAGCATCCGGGTCGACCTGCTTTCAGGTGGCAAGCTGCTGTCGCGCTCCTCCGAAAGCGTCGAGGCCCTGGAAGCCTGTTTACGCCAGGCCTTCGGCGACGTTTCATCTGGCTTCCCGGCGTTGCTGAAGCGGCTGATCGCGCCACAACTGGCCGGTTTGCCGGAGAGGCTCGCCGCACCGGGCGCAGCCTTCCTGGATATCGGCGTCGGCGTCGGCGCCCTGTCGGTGTCGATGCTGCGACAATGGCCCGGGCTGAAGGCGGTCGGTGTCGATCCCCTGCCTGAAGCCATCGCGCAGGCCGCTGCCAACGTCAGGGCAGCCGGGCTCGAACATCGCATCGAACTACGCACCGGGCTGGGCCAGGATATCGCGGACACGGACGCGTTCGACCTTGTTTTCGTACCAAGCGCCTTCATCCCCGAGCCGGATGTCAGGGCCATCGTCAAGCGCAGCCACGCCGCGTTGCGGCCCGGCGGCTGGCTGCTGCTGGCAATGGTCAATCCTGGACCGGATGCACTGGGAGACGCCCTCGCCCGCTTCCGCACCACAATGTGGGGCGGCACGGTTTTTGAAAAGGGCGCAGCCCAGGACCTGGTCGATCAGAGCGGCTATTCCGACAGCCGGTTGCTGCCCGGCCCGACCGGGGCGCCTGTCGCCTTCGTCGCCGGGCGTAAGCGGGGCTAACGGTTTCCAGGAGCGGACGATGAAACTGCTGATCTTCGGCGCTTCCGGTGCGACGGGTCGACTGCTTGTCTCGGCGGCGTTGGCGAAGGGCCATGCGGTGACCGCCTTCGTCCGCACGCCGGGCAAGCTTGCCATCAGCCACGAAAATCTGAAGGTGATCGTCGGAAACGTCGCCGATCGGCAGGCAGTCGAACGCGCCGTTGTTAGGTATGATGCGGTTTTCAGCTGTCTTGGGGTGGGCGTGCCGCTGAAACGCGATCCGGCCGTTGTTGCCGGCATCGGCTTCATCGTCGCGGCGATGCAGCGGGCCGGCCCCGAACGGCTCATCTATCTTTCATTCCTTGGCGTTCGCGACAGCCGGCGGCAACTAGGCCCACTGTTGGGCAACATCATCGCACCATTGGTGCTGCGCCATGAGGTGGCGGACCACGAAGTGAAGGAAAGCCTGATCGTTCAATCCAATCTCGACTGGACCATCGTGCGGCCGCCCAAGCTGAGCAATGGGGCGGCAACGGGTGAATTTCGCCACGGCAATGGCATCCGGTCGGCGTCGTTGCTGCCGACACTGGCGCGGGCCGACGTAGCGGCGTTCATGCTCGCCCAGCTCGACGACACCACCTACTCGCGCAGGGCAGTCAGCATCCTGCGCTGACGCTCACGACACCGGTGCTGCCCCGCCCTGCTCGGTGCGCCGCGCTATGAATTCATCGAGGATGCCGGCGCTGGCGGCGGCGGAAGCCGGCGGCCGGAAGTCGGCCAGCAGCCGTTTCCAGATGCCCGTGGCGCGCTCGGTCGCGGTCTTTGATCCGGCCTGCGTCCAATTGCCGAAATTCGACCAGTCGGCCACCAGCGGCTCGTAAAAAGCGGTGCGGTAGCGCGCCATGGTGTGTCCCGCCGCGAAAAAATGACCGCCCGGCTGCACTTCCGCAATGGCCTCGAAGCCGATCGCATCCTCATCGCCCGGCGTCGTCGCGCAGAGTTCCGCGACCGTCTGCAACGCCTCGACATCGGTGATCAGTTTTTCGAAGGACACGCTCAACCCGCCCTCGAGCCAGCCCGCGGCGTGGATGCAGACGGTGGCGCCCGCAAGCACCGTGCCCCACAGCGCAAACTGCGTTTCATGGGCTGCCTGCGCGTCGGAAATGTTGGCGGCGCTGCCGCCGCCGGAGCGCCATGGCAGGCCAATGAAACGCGCAAGCTGGCCGGCGCCGAGTGTCGCCTTGACGTGTTCGGGCGTGCCGAAGGCCGGCGCCCCGGACTTCATGTCGACATTGGACGAGAAGGAGCCGTAGACGACCGGCGCGCCGGGCCGCACGATCTGCGCCAGCGCCAGCCCGGCCAGTGCCTCGGCATGCTGCAGCGTCAGCGCCCCGGCGACGGTGATCGGCGCCATGGCGCCGGCCAGGCAAAACGGCGTGATGATCAGCACCTGGCCGGCCTTGGCAAAGTCGATGATGCCTTGCGCCATCGGAATGTCGAGCTGGCGCGGCGAATTGGTGTTGATGACGGTGTAACAATACGCGCCCGAACGAAACTCGTCCTCGGACAGACCACGCGCCAGCCGCAGCATCTCGAAGCCGTCCTCGACCTGCGGCGTGCCGCGCGCGAAGACGAACGGGAACTTGTCGGACAGCGTCAGCTGCGCGCGATTGACGGCATAGTGGCGGAAGCGGTTGTCGATGTCCTGCGGCTCGATGCACGGGCCCAGCATGTGCAGAACGTCGAAATGTTGCACCAGCCGAAGCAGATCCTCGAAGGCGGCAAGCGTTCCCGGCTGCCGGCCGCGTTCGAGATCGGTGACGTTGGGCGCACCGGATCCGGCCAGGAACGTCAGCGAGCCGAGCTCGAGCATCAGATCGCGGGCGCGGTCACCGCCATGCGCCCGGATCGATTTCGGCGCCGAGGCGAGCGCCGCCGCGACGATGTCGCGGCCGATGCGCACCATCTGGCTGTCGTCGTCGACCACGGCGCCGGCGCCGGCAAAAAGGGCACGCGCCTCAGGCAGCAGCACCTTGATGCCGAGGTCTTCCAGCACGCGCAATGCGGTGTCGTGAATCGCGGCGACCTGGTCGGCCGAAAACACCGGCTGTAGCAGGAAAGAGTTCTTCAGCGAGCGATAGTCGGGCCGCCGGCTGCTTTCGCTGCCGGCTTCGCCGACGCGTCCGCGCCGGCGTTCGCGCCTGAGGTCACGTGCGGCGTCATCGACCATAGCCAATATTCTTTCCGCTGAGGATCATAAGCCGACGCCTGGATGACGCGCCGGCCGCTCGGATCAGTTGCTTGCAGCCGCACGATACTGGTACTGTACATACGTGTCCAGTATGGTTGTATAGCTTTAAGCCTTTAGTGGATCGCGATGATGACCGTTTCCCAAGACACGCCTTCCCAAGACACACCGGCGCCCGGCAACATCAAGGCGACGCGCTGGGATTGGATCAATCTTGCCCTCCAGACGCTCATTTCGGACGGCGTCGAAAGCGTGCGCGTTTTGCCGCTCGGCCAGAAGCTCGGCGTCTCGCGCTCGAGCTTCTACTGGTATTTCCAGAGCCGCCAGGACCTGCTCTACCAGTTGCTTGCCCATTGGCGGGACACCAACACCAAGGCGATCGTCGAACGTGCACGGCGCCCGGCCGCTTCGATCATCATGGGCGTCACGAACGTGTTCGAATGCTGGGCCGACGAGCGCCTGTTCGATCCCCGGCTCGATTTTGCCATCCGCGAATGGGCGCGCCGTTCCGACGACGTGCGCCGCGCCATCGACGAGGCCGACAATGACCGCCTGAGCGCAATCCGCGACATGTACCGCCGGCACGGCTACGATGACGAGGACGCCTTCATCCGTGCCCGTGTGCTCTACTACATGCAGATCGGCTATTACGTGCTCGACATCAAGGAGCCGGTCGAGGCGCGGGTCAGCCATCTCGCCGCCTATTTGCGCAGCTTCACCGGGCAGGAACCGAGCGAGGCCGACGTCGCGCATTTCATGCGCTTCATCGCCGCGCGGTGATGGCAGCTTGCGGGCACGGTTCTCGCCTCAAACCTCCCGCGTAGCCCTTGTAGGCAGCACCAAAATGGACGAATAGTCTTGAACGGCGCGCCACCCTGAAATTGCCGGCATGCGGTTTCTCAGTTGGCGGCATCGCCGCAGCCGGATCCTGGAATGACCAATCCTTTGGAACCACGCAAGAGAAGAGGTCCGATCGCCGCAAGGCTGCTGGCGGTGGATGCATGGATCGATTCCTCGGTCTACGAAATCGGCTTCAGCGCGCGCCAGTTCTGGGAGGCGGCGACCATCTTCTCGCGCCGTTTCCGCGTCGGCGGCTGGCGCCGCGGCCTGATCGAACTGTTGAGTGAAGGCTTTACGCTCGGTGCCGGCGGCATCGTCGTCCTTTTGGCGCTGGCCTTGCCAGCCTTCCAGATAACCGCCGGCGACTGGCGCACGCAAGGCGACTTCGCCGTCACCTTCCTCGACCGCTACGGCAACGAGATCGGCCAGCGCGGCATCATCCAGCGCGATTCGGTGCCGGTCGACGAGATGCCCGACCATGTCATCAAGGCGGTGCTGGCGACCGAAGACCGCCGTTTCTTCGACCATTACGGCATCGATGTGCTCGGCCTGTCGCGCGCCATATTCGAGAATGTGCGGGCAAATTCCGTCGTCCAGGGTGGCTCGAGCATCACCCAGCAGCTGGCCAAGAACCTGTTCCTGACCAATGAGCGGACGTTCGAGCGCAAGATCAAGGAAGCGTTCCTGTCGCTGTGGCTCGAAGCCAATCTGTCGAAGAAGGAAATCCTGCAGCTTTACCTCGACCGCGCCTATATGGGCGGCGGCACCTTCGGCATCGAGGCGGCAGCCGATTTCTATTTCGGCAAGAGCGTCAAGGACCTGAACCTTGCCGAGGCGGCGATGCTGGCCGGCCTGTTCAAGGCGCCGACCAAATATGCGCCGCACATAAACCTGCCCGCCGCCCGGGCGCGGGCCAACGTGGTGCTGTCCAATCTGGTCGATTCCGGCTTCATGACCGAAGGCCAGGTGCTGCAGGCAAGGCTGCACCCGGCCGAAATCGTCGACCGCGGCGAGCAGAAGAGCCCCGACTATTACCTCGACTGGGCCTTCGACGAGGTCAAGAAGATCGCCGCCAAAGGCGGCCCGCACTCGCTTGTCGCCCACACCACCTTCGATGCCAACATCCAGAAGGCGGCCGAAGAATCGATGGAGTTCCACCTCCGCCAGTTCGGCAAGGAATACAACGTCACCGAGGGCGCCATCGTCGTCATCGAGACCAATGGCGCGGTCAGGGCGATCGTCGGCGGCCGCGACTACGGCGCCAGCCAGTTCAACCGCGCCACCAAAGCGCTTCGCCAGACCGGCTCCTCGTTCAAGCCCTATGTCTATGCGACGGCGATGGAGCATGGCTTCACGCCGGATTCGGTGGTTTCCGGCGGACCCATCTCCTGGGGCAGCTGGTCGCCCCACAATTACAATGGCGGGTCGGCCGGCAACGTCACGCTGATCACGGCGATGGCCAAATCGATCAACACGGTGCCGGTGCGGCTGGCCAAGGATTATCTCGGCATCAAGCCGATCAAGGCGATGGCCGAGGCGATGGGCGTCGAGTCGCCGCTTGAATCGCACAAGACCATGGTGCTCGGCACGTCGGGCATGACCGTGATGGACCAGGCGACGGGTTACAGCGTGTTTGCCCAGAACGGCTTTGCCGGAACCCGGCACGGCGTCAGCCAACTCTTTACCCGTACCGGCGAGGTGGTCTACGACTTCGCCAAGGATGCGTCGCCGCCGCACCGGGTGCTGTCGGAGCAGGCGCTCAAATACATGAACACCATGCTGGCGGCGGTGCCGGTGATCGGCACTGCCCGGCGCGCAGCCCTTCCAAACATCGTTGTCGCTGGCAAGACCGGCACGACCCAGTCCTACCGCGATGCCTGGTTTGTCGGCTTTACCGGCAACTACACGGCCGCCGTCTGGCTCGGCAATGACGACTTCACCGCGACCAACAAGATGACCGGCGGCACGCTGCCGGCTATGGTGTGGCAGCGCCTGATGCTCTATGCGCACCAGCACATCGATCTCAAGCCGATCCCCGGCCTCGATCACCCCTTCGTCGATGCCGAAATCGCCGCCAAGGCCGAGGAAGCGGAAAAGAAGAACGCCGAACAGGCAGCTGCCGATACCGCCGCCGAGCGTCCGCCGGTGCTGTCCAGCCGGACCACCCAGACCCTGAAGGAACTGACCAGGCTGTTCCAGGCGGCACCCGTGCTCGACGCGCCCGCTGCGCCGGAGACCCTGTCGGCGCTGTGACGGCCAATTGCGCGGGGCCGCTTGCCACAAGGCCCTGCGCCGCGATATCCCCGAGCGGCAATCTTTCAGTCCCGGCCTTCGGTTCCCTGCCTCCTCATGCTCAAGAATGCCTTCCTGACACTGCTTTCGCTTGCCATCGCCGTCGTCGGCGGTGGCGGCAGCGTCTGGTATGCACTGAAGCTGCAGGATGGCGTCGGCGCCATCAGGATCGGCCAATGGACCGCCTTCCCCGATATCGGCACGCCGACGGCAGATCCCTATTCGAAGGCCCGCGTGGCTCGCGAAGGCGTGCTGGCGCTCGGACAGGCGGAAGGACTGTCCTTCATAGCCGAGCGCGATTCCGGCGGCGAACAGCTCAAGCGGCAATGTGCCTACAAGATTGCGGGCGGCTTTCCCACCGCCCGGTTCTGGACGCTTTATGCCGCCGACCAGTCGCTTGGCGTGGTCGAGACCGGCAAGCCGAGGCCGGCTGCGCTGCAGTCCTATCAAGTGCTGCGCCAGGCCGACAATTCGGTGGTCATTTCCGTCGGCAGCCGCCCTGCGCCCGGCAACTGGCTGCTGACCAGCGGCGCCGGCAAGATGTACTTGGTGCTTACGTTCTACGACACGCCGATCGCCAGCAGCACTGGTCTCTCGGACGTCACGCTGCCGCAGATCCAGAAGGTCGGCTGCAATGCGTAGCCTGCTGCATGCCGTGCTGCTCGGCCTGCTCGGCGCCGGCATCGTGCACATCATCGTGCTGCTGCTCGTCCCCGAGTTTTCCGAACGCGACGCCTGGTCGCGATTGGCCATGGCTTCGGATCTCTACAAGATGACCCGGCTCGACGCGGAAGCCGGCGGCGCGCCGGTGGTGAAATCGGTCGATCCGCTGTTTTATGCGGCGGCATGCCGCTTCGATCTTGCCGAGGGGATGGTGCGGGTCAAGGCGCCGGGAAAGGTGCCGTTCTGGTCGATATCGGTCTATGACCGCGGCGGCCACAACATCTACTCGTTCAACGACCACAGCGCGACCGCAGGCGTGCTCGACACCGTTGTACTGACGCCGGCCCAGATGATCGAGGTCCGCAAGGATCTTCCCGAGGAACTGCAAGGGGCCATCTTCGTCGAGGCGCCGATAGAGGAAGGCGTATTCGTCATCCGTTCGTTCGTGCCCGACGACAGCTGGAAGCCGATCGTCTCGCGGTTTCTCGAACAGAGTTCCTGCGAACTGCAGGATTTTTAAGCCGGTTCCGATGCTCAGTGATGCGGTACCAGCAATGTTCCCGAAGGTCCCGGCTTGTCGGGGCCGGCCGGCCGCGTTTCGCCCGTCAGCGGCCGCTGCTCGTAGCGCACCCCGGGAAAGATGATCACTGCCGCCGGCGCGGCTTGTTGTGCTCGATTGGTTGCCGCCGTTCGCGGCACGAAAGACAGTACCATGCCCATGGTTCGCGTATTCCTCTCGGTTGCCCCGGAGCACAACGCAACGCCTCCATAGTCGATTAAGAAGGCAGTAGGTTAACGGAGCGCTAACGGATCTCCGCTAAATTGATCTTTGTTCTTGGGAAACGCGAAACCGGTACAGCCCGGCAGAGCGCTGTCCAGATCGTGTCGAGTGTCGGGCGTATCCTTCGTGTCAGCTTCGGATTTCAGGCAAATCGCAGCAGGAGCTGAATCGGGAAAGGCCGAAAGGCTGTTTCGCGCCGCGGTATCGGCGTTCTGCTCGCTCACCCGCCCTTCGCGCCGCGAAATCGCGCAGCTCGAAGACCTGACGCTGCCGCTTTTCGAGAATGTCTCGGTCGAATCGCGCCGCTACGTCGCGGCAGCCCTTTCCGAATGCGAATATGCACCCGCCGCGCTGGTGCGGCGGCTTTGCCAGGAGCGGGTCGACATCGCCGCTCCGCTGCTCATCCGCTCGCGCGCCCTTAGCGACGTTGACCTGATCGCGCTGATTGGACGTCACGGCCTGCCGCATGCCCGTGCCATTGCCCGCCGCAAGGATCTCAATCAGACGATCGCGGATCTCATCAAAGTGCTCGAAAGGCCGACGCTGGTGCGGTCGCAGCAGCAGCCGGAAACAACCGCCAAAGCCGCGCCCGAAAACGCCGAAGTGGTTGCGGGCGAGGTCAACAGGCAAGAGGCTTCCGATGCCGCTGAAACTGTACGGCGGCGGTTGCGATCCATGATGTGCGCCGAGAGCGGCGCCGCCATCAGTCCGTTCGTCGAGCCACAAACCTATGTCAAGCTGCGCGAGACCGCGCTGACCGGCAATGCGGCATTCTTCCAGACAGCGCTCGCCGATGCGCTCGAAGTCGATTTTTCAACGGCGCGGACGCTCACCGCGAGCCACAATTACACACCGCTGCTGGCCGCCTTGCGCGCGCTCGACCTTAGTGAAGACAAGGCGTTCCTGATCACGGCGGCCATCTATCCGACCGAGTTTCCGCACCCGCAGGCGATCCGCATCTTCCTCGACCGCTACCGCCTGCTGCACCGCGACGCGGCGTTGGACAGGCTCCGCGGCTGGAAGGCCGACACCGTATCGAAAATCGTTCGCAAGCCTGGGCGCGTCGCCGCAAATGCCGACCTGCGCAAGCCGAACAGCGCCGATGTAGCCGCCACCCCAAAGGCGCGTCGCGTCTGAAGGCTTGCCGTTACGACGCCTTGACCGAGATAAGCTCCTCGACGGAAATGGCGCCCGCCTCGATCTCAATCACCCAGATATCCGAATCGAATCTCTTCTCGCGCTCCAGCCGCGCGTCGAAGATGGCGGCATCGTCGCCTTCGCCAAGCAGGCTGAAAAAACGGTCGTCCGGCCTGGCTGAATCGTAACTCGTCTGCGGCGCCGGCCCGAACAGCGCCATCTCCCCCTGCCTGCCCCGCGCCAGCACGAAAACCGCGCCGGCTTCCGTCGCGCCGCGCTTGACCACGGCGGCAAAGCCGCCGGCGCTGAAAACCCGGCGCAACAGCGCCGACACCCACAGATCGGTGGTTACCCGCATGGCGCGACCCTGCACGATTTCGGTTTTGTGGCGTCGAGATTGTCACTTATTCGCGAGCAACGGTTGGCTATCATAGCGAGTCCCCGGAATGCGACGATCTACCCAAGACCTAACAAATCTTGTTAGCCCCTGTGAAAAATGGTATTAGCGTCCGGTATGAAAGCCCAGCCCATGCGCACTCTTACTGTGTCGCTTACGCCCAAGCAGGCCGCCCGTCTACAAGACGCCGTGAACAGTGGAGACTATGCTTCCAACAGTGAAATTGTCAGGGAAGCACTACGTCTATGGGAGCAGCGCGAGGAATTCCGCACTCTTGAACTGGAACGTCTCAAAAGGGCGTATGACGAAGGGATGGCAAGCGGCGAGGGCCAGCACGTGGATCGCACGGCTTTCTTACGCGCTCTGAAAGCCGAACGCGCAGCCCGTGGCTGAATACCGGCTCACCCCCCGAGCTTCTCAGGATTTGCGAGATATTTGGCACCACATTGCCATCGATAACGAGAAGGCGGCTGACAAGCTGATCGGACGCATTTTCGACAGGCTGGAATTGGTTTGCGAGCACGCCAAAATGGGCGCAGCTCGACCGGAATTGAGCGCCACCGCCCGCATTCTGGTCGAGGGACGCTACATCGTGATTTATGAGCCTATGCCCTACGGCGTGTTAGCCGTGGCGATAGTCCACGGAATGCGTGACCCGGAGCAATGGCTTAAATAGACCGGGAGACTGGGTTTCGACCCTCAGTTGGTCAGGCCGATCTCGCGCATCTTGACGTAGACGATCTCGTCGGGCTCGCCGGTCTCGGGCAGGCCGAACAGCGCCTGGAATTCCTTGATCGCGGCCTTGGTGCGCGCGCCGACGACGCCATCCAATTGCATGTCGTCATTGCCGAACGCTTTCAGTCCGGCCTGGATCTTGACGATGCGGGGATCCGGCGCCGTCGCATTTGCCGGTGCGGACACCGGAATGGCGGCCGGAGCAGCGGCCGTTTCGACCGGCCGCGGCACCGGATGCGGCACCACGGCCGCGGTCTTTGGCGTGGCGCCCAGTTGATCCAGCAGGACGCTGTCGATCTCGCCGGAGGCATTCAATCCGACCTTCTGTTGATAGGCCTGGATGGCCTTGCGCGTATTCGGTCCGGGAATCCCGTCGACGGTGCCGGAATAGAAATCGAGATCCTTCAATATGCCCTGGACCTGTTCGACGACCGGGTCGCTCTTGATCGGCGCAGCGGCCGGACGCACGATATTGATGGTGGTTTCGGGCTCGTCGCTGTCCGCCCGGGGAAAGCGCTCGATGCTCCTGGTGGCGAAAAACGCGCCAGCATGCGGAAAGGGCTGGTACCAAAGGGCGTTCGCCGAGACGTAGAACAGCGTCACCAGGAACGCGGTGGAGCCGCCGACCACAACAGGATTGCGCGAGATCAGGCTGCCCAGAGCCATCGCTCCGTGCTCGAAGGCATTGCCGCGGCGCTTCACCGCCTTAGGCTGTTTTGCGGAGCGACCCATTGCTCTCCCCTTTGCCACCGTCCGCTCTGGCTTTGGCTGCGGACATCGGCACCACGCCGGTTTTCTCCGTCGAACGGCCTGTCGGCCCGTTCACGGGAAGGCTGATCGTCACCGTGGTGCCCTCGCCCGGCATGCTTTCGATCGACATTGTGCCCTCGTGCAGCGCCACCAGCCCCTTCACCAGCGAGAGCCCGAGGCCTGTGCCTTCGAAACGGCGGGTATAGTCGTTCTGGATCTGCATGAACGGCTTGCCGAGATTGGCGAAATCTTCCTCGGCGATGCCGATGCCGGTGTCCCGGACCCAGAAATGCAGCCGCGAGCCGATGCGCTTGGCGCCGATGACGACATTGCCGCCTTCGGGCGTGAACTTGATCGCGTTAGAGACGAGATTGATCAGGATCTGCTGCACGGCGCGACGGTCGGCATTTATTTCGCCTGCGTCCGGCGCGATCTGGGCCTGCAGATCGATAGCCTTTGCCTCGGCTTGCAGGCGCATCATGGACTGGCACATCTCGACCGCTTCGCGGAAGCGGAACGGTTCCGGTTCGGTCGCGTAGGCGCCCGATTCGATCCGCGATACGTCGAGTATCGAGGTGACGACGGCAAGCAGGTGCTGGCCCGAATCCCTGACCAAGCCGACATATTCCTTCTGGCGCGGATCCTTGAAGCTGCCGAACATCTCGTGCAGCAACATGTCGGAAAAGCCGATGATGGCATTGAGCGGGGTGCGCAACTCATGGCTGACGACGGCAAGGAAGCGTCCTTTCGCCACCTCGGCGGAGGCAGCCGCCTCATTGGCAGCGGCAAGCTCCTGGCGCAGTCCGGCCAGTTCGTCGTTCTCGCGCAGAAGAAGCGTAAAGACAGTCTCCTGCCCCGGCGCGCGCATCATCTCGAGCGAGAACGGCCGGTAATTGTCGGCCGTCACGCCACTGCTCTGCGGCAGCCGTACGCGAAGGTCGAGCCGGCGCGACAGGGCGCCATCGCGCATATCGGCCAGCGCACTGAGATACGGGACGCGGTCGGACAGATGGATGCGATCGAAAAGTCCGGTGCCGAAAAGCAGCTCCGGCGGCAGTCTCAGCATAGCGCGTGCCTTAGCCGAGACGTCCAGAACCTCGCCATGCGCCGCGATTCGCAGCACGACGGCGTCGATGAGGTCTTCGAGCCGGTGGCTGCCGGCCGGATCGAGCTGTGCGCTGGCGGCACCGCGAAGCGGAGCGATACGCGGAATGAGCGTGAGTGCCCAGGCCAGTGGTACCAGCCAGTGCCATGCGGCGATTTCGGTCTGGTCGAGCGGCAAGACGGAACCGGCTAAAGGCTGCAGCAAGACTGCGACAAAGGCCGATATGGCGCCCCAGATCACGGCACGGCGCGACTGGCCGATCCACCAGGCTTCAAACGGCAGCGCCACCGCAAGCAAGGCAACCGGCGAGGCCACACCGCCGGCGGCAGCGATAAGGGCACCGAGGGCAACGCTGCCGACGACCAAGGCGAGTTGGCCGGGCAGGGTCATCTTGCCCGATGCAGCCACCAGCAGGGCGGCGAACCAGCAAAGGCCGAACGCCGCAAAGATCGCAGCCACGGTCACGGCCGCGCCCATGCCCGACGTGACCAGCGTCACCGCTGCACCCGCGCTGAAGAAAGGCGCCGCCAGCATGACGCCAATGAACCGGCTGTGGCGGCGACGATCGCTCTGGCCGAGCACGGACGGATGAACCATCCGTTCGCAACCGGCGGCTATCGCGCCCGGCAACTCGGCGTATCTGGCCTTGATCGCACTCAACTCAACGCACCCGGTCGTGAACGGCCCTGCTTTGCAGGCGGCTTTTGTCGATTCCGAAACTCGCATCCAGCGTTTAAGGAATGGATAAGGCTGGGCCGATGGTCCCCCGGCAGGCTGCAAATATCGGGATACCGGCGGGGAAAAAACCGGGGCAATTGCCGCCATAGTAAACGGAGCGTTATCCACACCGCCCGCGCCTGACGTTGCGGCCGATGGCATCAAACTGTCACCATGCAAAAAAATAACGAGGAAAAACAATCCGTTGGATGGTTATCATTTGCTGAATAAAATCTGAGCCGTTCGAGGCAAATGAACTTCAAAACGCTTCGTTTCGAATCTACCTAAAATTTAAGGAAAACTGTTGCTTTCGGGACAAGCCGTCCTTTGCCCGTCTGTGTCAGTATCGCGCTACAAGGGTCGTGCGGTTCGGATGCATGACGTCATAAAGGACAGACAGATGGGCTTTCTGATAAGAGCTGCTTTCTGGTTTTCGCTGGTGCTTCTGGCGCTGCCGCTGGGTGTCGGCGCCGATGATGCGGGCCGCGAAAGGGTCGGGCCGCTCCAGGCGCTGTTTGCGGCGCGCGAAGCCGTCGGCGATATCGCCGGCATATGCGAGCGCAAGCCGGACGTGTGCGAGACCGGCAAATCGGCAATGCACACCATCACCGCCCGGGCAAGGGAGACCGCCAAGATCGCGGCCGCCATGCTGGACGAGAAGGCCGCTGAACCTGATACGGTGACGACCACCGGCAGCGTGTCCGAGGAAATCGTGTTGCCGGCGAAAGTCGATTTGCCGGCGAAAGTGCACTTGCCGGCGAAGAACTGAGACTGTTTCGGCCGAATTCATCGCTAAACCGCAAGGCTCTCGCTCTCGGCACCTGCGGCGTTTCTCCTCTTTTTCCGTGACGTGGCAGCGCCGGATGACTATATCCAGGGGAATGACGACGACGATCCAGACCATCCGCGACGACTTTTCCCTGCTCGACGAGTGGGAAGACCGCTATCGCTATGTGATTGAACTGGGTGAAGCGCTGCCGCCGTTTCCCGACGAGCAACGCATACAAGCCAACAAGGTGCCCGGCTGCGTCAGCCAGGTCTGGCTGACCACCGAGCAGGGCGGGGGTGTCGACCCCGTTATCACCTTCAAGGGCGATTCCGACGCCCATATCGTGCGCGGCCTGGTCGCCATCATGCTGGCGCTATTTTCGGGACGGCCGGCCAGCGAAATCCAGAGGACCGACGCAGAGGCAACGCTAAAGGCACTCGGGCTTGACGAGCACCTGTCGCCGCAGCGCGCCAATGGCCTTCGCTCGATGGTCAAGCGCATCAAGCGTGACGCCGAGGCAGCGCTGAAGCAGACCGCCTGACCGCACGGCAGTTGCTGGCGGCATGAAGAACTGGCGGCCTGAGCTTGGTCTCCCCACAATGCGAAAACGGCGCCTGTAGGCGACGCCGTTTGAGTATCAAACCGGAAGAGCCGCTTGTCAGCGTCCCTTGCGCTTGCGGCCGAGACCCATCTTCTTGGCGAGCTGCGAACGGGCGGCCGCGTAATTGGGCGCAACCATCGGATAGCTTGGGTCCAGGTTCCACTTTTCACGATACTGGTCGGGCGTCAGATCATAGTGGGTCATCAAGTGACGCTTGAGCGACTTGAACTTCTTGCCGTCCTCGAGACAGATGATGTAGTCGTCATGCACCGACCGCTTCGGATTTACCGCCGGCTTCTGCTTGTCGGCAGGCGGCTGCTCGGCGGCCCCGCCGACACGCCCGAGAGCGGCATGGACATCGGCGATAAGGTTCGGCAGTTCGCCGACCGGCACGGGATTGTTGCTGACATAGGCAGCCACCACGTCGGCGGTGAGCTCGATCAGCGCGTCGCTGTTTCTGGAAGGTGTTTCGGTAATATCCATGGCGTTCAGGTCCCAACGAGAATTGTTTCTGTCTACGCCCTATTTTTGGCAGGTAGGGCATCGCGCGAACTTGTGCAGGAAAAAGCCTCCGCGATTCGCGTCGCGGCATCTTAATGAGCCTGAGCGACAAGTAAGTCAATTCGCTTCTTGGGCTCTATTCAGCGACACAAGTCAAATATTCCTCATTCAGCTTCACTCTTTCGTGCAGAGTGTAACTTCGCCGTTCTTTCTGGTCAGACCAGCATCGACTGACGCGGCGGCAAGCAGCCATTACACAAACGGCAGCAGGTAAATAGACTTCGATGCTTGACCCTGCCGACGGCATTACAGCCTGGTTGATCGGCGGATTCAGTAAAATCATAGGTTGCGAAGCGTTACTGTTGCTCGCGAGCCGTCGCCGGAGCGGTGCGCTGTGTCATTGAAATGGGGTAATGTATTTCCGTAGACCCAGCCATATCGGCCACTTGCCAAGCCGCGAAGGCAGTTGCATGAGATTGACCGGCACTGGCAGGGTCATCGCAGCGACGGCGAGAACCGCGGCAGTCTAAGAAGAAATATTCGTTATCCGCTCCTCCAGCCCGTCCTCTCGAGCCACCACGACAATAGATCATAGCCCTTGAACCCGCGCTGCTCGGCGTGTTCATTCGCCATTCAAGTAGCTTCCACAGCGAGACGCAATGACCAGAACCCCAGTGTTTCCGACCGCCACGCCGCCGCAGCCGGAGAAGCGGCCGATCTTCGACACGCATCACGGCATAACGCGGACGGACGACTATGGCTGGCTGAGGGCCGCCAATTGGCAAGAGATGTTCAGGGATCCGTCCCTGCTCGACGGCCAAATCCGCGCCCACCTCGAAGCCGAGAATGCTTACCAGGCGGCGCTGATGGCCGATACGGTCCAACTGCAGAAGCAGCTTTTCGCGGAAATGAAGGGACGCATCAAGGAAGACGATTCTTCCGTGCCGATGAAGGACGGACCTTACGCCTACGGCTCCTCCTTCAAGCTTGGCGGCCAGCAGCCGCGTTATTTCCGCACGGCGCGTGACGGCGGCGACAAGCAGATATTGCTCGACGGCGATGCCGAGGCCGAGGGCAAGCCCTATTTCCGCCTGGGCGGCGTCGATCATTCGGACGACCACAGCAAGCTGCTCTGGGCCTTCGACGACAAGGGTTCCGAATTCTACACGCTGCGCGTCCGCGATCTGGCCGGCGGCAACGATCTGGCGGACAGGGTCCCGGACACCGGCGGCGGCGGTGTGTGGGATGCCGGCAATGACGGTTTTTTCTACACCCGCCTCGACCCCAACCACCGTCCTTCCAAAGTGCTGTTCCATGCGCTTGGCGACGGTCCTGAAAACGACCGGCTGATCTACGAGGAGACCGATCCCGGCTTTTTCATGGATGTCGGCGGCACGCGCTCCAACGAGTGGATCATGATCGGCATCAACGACCATGAGACCTCGGAATACCGTATCATGAGCGCCAACGATCCGTTCGCAGAGCCGAAGCTGGTTGCGGCGCGCCAGACGGGCCTGCAGTACGAACTCGAGGAAGGCGGCGACATCTTCTTCATCCTCACCAATGCCGATGGCGCCAAGGACTTCAAGATCATGACTGCGCCGGCCCATGATCCGGTGCGCGCCAATTGGCAGGAACTAGTGCCGCACGAAGCGGGCCGGCTGATCCTTTCGGTGATCGGCTTCAAGGACCACATGGTCCGGCTCGAGCGCAAGGAAGGCCTGCCGCGCATCGTCGTGCGCGACCGCAAGAGCGGCGAGGAGCACCTGATCTCCTTCGACGAGGAAGCCTTCTCGCTCGGCCTGTCCGGCTCCTACGAATACGACACCGAGATCATGCGCTTTTCCTATTCGTCGATGACGACCCCGGCGCAGGTCTTCGATTACAACATGCGCACCCGCGAGCGGGTGCTGCTCAAGACCCAGGAAGTGCCGTCCGGCCACGACCCGGAGCACTACGTCACGCGCCGGCTGATGGCGCCTGCCGCCGACGGCGAACTGGTGCCGATCTCGCTCCTCCATCACCGCGACACACCGCTCGACGGGTCCGCCCCTTGCCTGCTTTACGGCTACGGATCTTACGGCATAGCCGTACCCGCCGCGTTCAACACCAATCTGTTTTCGCTGGTCGACCGCGGCTTTGTCTACGCGATAGCCCATGTTCGCGGCGGCAAGGACAAGGGCTATGGCTGGTACGACGACGGCAAGCGGGCGAACAAGATGAACACGTTCACCGATTTTGTCGCTGCCGCCCACCACCTCGTCGTCGAACGCTATACACAGCATGACCGCATCGTTGCGCAAGGCGGTTCGGCCGGCGGCATGCTGATGGGCGCGGTCGCCAACATGGCGCCGCAATGCTTCGGCGGCATCGTCGCCGAGGTTCCCTTCGTCGACGTGCTCACCACCATGCTCGACGCCAGCTTGCCGCTGACGCCGCCGGAATGGCCGGAATGGGGCAATCCGATCGCGTCGGCGGAGGATTACCGGACCATCGCCGCCTACTCGCCCTACGACAATGTCGCCGCACTCGACTATCCGCCGATCCTGGCACTGGCCGGCCTGACCGACCCGCGCGTCACCTATTGGGAGCCGGCCAAATGGGCGGCGCGGCTGCGCGACCGCAAGACGGGTGAAAATCCGGTGCTGTTCAAGATCAACCTGGATTCAGGCCATGCCGGCGCCTCCGGCCGGTTTTCAAGACTGGAGGAAATCGCCTTCACCTACGCCTTTGCGCTGAAGGTGACGGGCAAGGCCGAGCTTGCGGCGTGAACATCGGCGGATGAGCGGTCATTGCCTTCCGTTCCGCGACGTGGCTTCATTGGCGGTGAGAGTTGCGGAGCCCACCGATGATCGATCTCGCCACGTTGATAGCTTATGTCGCGGTTGTGCTTGGCTTTGTCTTCATCCCGGGTCCCGCCACTCTTCTGACGGTGGCGCGGGCAACCAGTTCCGGAACCAGGGTGGGCATTGCGACCGGCGCCGGGATCGCGGCCGGCGACGTGGTTCACACCTTCATGGCGATCGTCGGCATTTCGGCGATCATTGCCACGTCGGCGGCGCTTTTCAGCATCGTGAAGTACATCGGCGCTGCCTACCTCATTTATCTCGGCATTCGCGCGATCATCGAGAAAACGCCTGCCTATCCGGCCGCCGGCGCACTTGCGATCCCCGCTGCCAAAGCATTTCGGCAGGCTGTTTTGACCGAGGTTCTCAATCCCAAGACCGCGCTTTTCTTCCTCGCATTTCTTCCGCAGTTCGTGCGGCCTGAAAACGGATCGGTGATGCTTCAACTGGCGATATTGGGCGTCATCTTTGTTCTGTTGGGCCTCGTCAGCACGGTGGTTTTCGCCGTGGGTGCGGGCGGCCTCGGTGCATTCCTGCGCGGAAACCCGACGGTGCTGAGATGGCAAGGCAAGGCTGTCGGCGGTATCTATTGCGCCTTAGGCATCCGGCTGGCGCTGCAACAGCGCTAGGGTCTCGACAGGCGACGAGCCGTACGAGGCTTCGGATAATAGGCAGGCACAGCTGATTTTCCGCTCGCAATTGCAAAGGCCGCGCGCTACCCAGTGCGCGGCCTTTTCACGGTCGCCGCCAACACACAATCACCCAGGGATCTGCCATGTTGCTCGTCGATGTCTATCTCGACAAATCGCCCATCCAGGGCATCGGCGTCTTTGCCAAGAACCACATTGCCCGCGGCACGCTGGTCTGGAAGCTCGACCCGAAATACGACCGGCGCATCGAGGTAGCGGCCTACGAGGGGGAAACCGGGCCGGTCAGAACCTATCTCGACCGCTACGCCTATCCGGACCGGCGCGACCCGAACTACATCGTCTTCGAGGCCGACGATGCGCGCTACATGAACCATGCCGACGACCCGAATTGCGACGTCTCGCAGCCGGAGGAGACCTATGCCTTGCGCGACATTGCGCCCGGCGAGGAAATGACCTGCGACTACAATCACTTCTTCGAAACCGGCTTCGACTTTCTCGGCGACCGCTGACGCAACGGCCGTCAGCTCGACGGCTTCTTGCGCGCCGGATAGCCGTTGGGGTGCGGCGGCACGGCTTTCAGGTAGGCGGCGATCGCCGCGCGGTCCTCCGGGGTCAGCACGGCCATGTTGCGCTGCACGTCGACCATGGCGCCGCCGACCGTATCGAAATCCGGCGTGAAGCCGGTTTCGAGATAGTTGGCGATGTCGGCCTCGGACCAGTCCGCGATGCCGCCCTCGCCCGACGTGATGTTCGGCACGATGCCGCTGCCTTCGGCGGCGGCCGCACCTGCCAGCCATTGGCTCTTCCTGGTGCCGCCGGTAAGATCCCGCGGCGTGTGGCATTCGCCGCAATGGCCGGGGCCTTCGACCAGATAGCGGCCGGCCTGCACCGGCTGCGGCCTGCCGTCGGCGAAGGAAACGACCGGCTGGTCACTCAAATAGAGCAGCTTCCACAAGCCAAGACCGCGTCGGACGTTGAAGGGAAATGCTAGCGAATTGGCAGGCGCCTTGCCGGCGACCGCGGGTAACGTCTTCAGGAATGCATAGAGATCGGCAATGTCGGCCGGCTTCATGCGCGCGTAGGAAGTATAGGGAAATGCCGGATAGAGATGCTCGCCCGACGGCGACACGCCCTTCAGCATGGCGTTGGCAAGATCCTCGACCGACCAGGCGCCGATGCCGTCCCTGGTATCCTGCGATATGTTCGGCGGCACGAAGGTGCCGAATGGCGTCTTGAGTTCAAGGCCGCCCGCCAGCTGAAGACGGGCGTCGCCTTGCGAGCCAGGCTTGGCATGACAGGATGTGCAGCCGCCGGCGTAGAAGATGCGCTTGCCCCTGGCGGCGTCGCCAGGACCAAGCTCAGCCAGCGTTGCGGCATCGAGCCTGACCGGAGCCGACAGGAACCAGCCGGCAATCGCGGCCGCGCCGCCCAGAACGAGGGCGGCGCCGACAAGCTTCTTCAGCAAGCGCATTGCCCGCTATCAGCCTTTTTTCACCCTGTAGTTTTGATGACAGTTGCCGCAGCCGCCGCCGATGGTGTTGAACTGCGCCTTCAACGCCTCGGCATCCGCAGGTGCTGCGGCGACCGCCGCCTTGACGTCGGCGAGGTACTTGCCTTCAGCCGTCTTGAAGCCGGCCATGTCCTGCCAGATTTTTGGGGACGCCGTCGTGTCGCCGGTGTCGCTGCCCGCCGGGAAAAGCGTGTCGACGCCGGCATGGAATTTCTCGGCATTGACCTGCAGTGCCTGCAACGCCGTCAGCACCGAAGCGGCGTCGTAGGGCGTCTCGCCCTTGACCACTTTCGACAAGCCGGCGGCGATCTTGCCACGTTCCTTCATCAGGGCCTGCCGGTCGGCTACCGGGTCGGCAAATGCCGCCGAACCGGCGAAGGCGAGCATCGAGATGGCGAGGATAAGCTTTCTCATTCACTTGGCTCCATGTTGAATGCAATTCAGGATGCGGTCCCACCCCGATGACAAACGGCAAGGATGGCTTAAAAATTCCGACGCTTCGCCTCACGCTTGCGTGAAATTTTTGCAGCTGTCGTTCTGATGCTGAAAAAGAAAAGCCCCGGTTCTGCCGGGGCTTTCTGGAACGGATCAGGCCTTTTCGTAGAGTTCGAGCACATAGTCCCAGTTGATGAGACTGTCGACGAAGGCTTCGAGGTATTTCGGCCGGGCGTTGCGATAATCGATGTAATAGGAATGTTCCCAGACATCGACGCCGAGGATCGGCGTCGCGCCATGGACGAGCGGGTTCTCGCCATTCGGCGTCTTCGAGATCGCCAGCTTGCCGTCCTTGACCGAGACCCAGGCCCAGCCCGAACCGAACTGGGTGGTGCCGGCGGCGATGAAGTCGGCCTTGAACTTGTCGTAGCCACCAAGATCGCTGTCGACCGCCTTTTGCAATGCGCCGGGCAGCTTGTTGCCACCGCCGCCCTTCTTCATCCATTTCCAGAAATGGATGTGATTGTAGTGCTGGGCGGCATTGTTGAAGAGGCCCGCATTCTTGCCGAAGGACTGTTTGACGGCCTCTTCGACCGACAAATCGCCCATGCCCGCCTCGGCGGCCAGCTTGTTGCCGTTGTCGACATAGGCCTTGTGGTGCTTGTCGTGATGATATTCCAGCGTTTCCTTGGACATATAAGGCTGCAAAGCCTCGTAATCATAGGGCAAGGCGGGCAATTCAAAAGCCATCGGTCGTACTCCCTCGTGGAAAAATCCGGTGTCGATACCGGACTAACATAGGACTGGATTGGTCTGGAACAACTCCGGAAACGAAGCGCCGGCCGCTTTTTAGCGGGTCAGCCGGGCGAAGTCGAATGCGCCCATTCCCAATAGAGTTCGCGCGCCTTCTTGGCCACCGGTCCGGGCTGCAGATTGCGATCCTCGATACGGGTGACCGGCACCACTTTCGAGTGGTTTCCGGTCGAGAAGATTTCGTCTGCCTCCAGGAAATCGCGGATCGACAGCGTCTTTTCCGTCGTCGTGAACCCGTATTCGCCAAGCAGGGCCATGGTGCGCGAGCGGGTGATGCCGGACAGGAAGGTGCCGTTCGGCGCCGGCGTCAGGACATGGCCGTCCTTGACCAGGAAAATATTCGAGGTCCCGGTCTCGGCGACATTGCCCAGCATATCGAGCACGAGCGCATTGTCGAAGCCGCGCATCTTGGCTTCGAGGATGGCACGGCCGTTGTTGGGATAAAGGCAGCCAGCCTTGGCGTTGGTCGGCATGGTCTCGATGGTCGGGCGCCGGAACGGCGACACCGTCACCGAAAAACCCGCCGGCGAGATCATCGGCGATTCATAGAGGCAAAGGCAAAAACGCGTCGAGGCCGGGTCGGCCGGCACGCCCATATAGCCGCCATGCTCGGCCCAATACATCGGCCTGATGTAGACTGCCGTGTTGCCGTCGAACTTCTTCAGCCCGTCCCAGGTCAGCCCGACGATCCTGTCGGTGCTCATCGTCGGCTTCAGGCCGAGCGCGATCGCCGAGGCGTTTACCCTTGCTGCATGGCGATCGAGATCGGGGGCGACGCCCTCGAACCAGCGGGCGCCGTCGAACACGCTGGTGCCGAGCCACATGGCGTGGCTGCGCGGCCCTAGAATGGCAACATTGCCCTCGTACCAGTCGCCGTCGACGAAGGTCCATGTCGCGGATTGCGCCGCAGTCGCCAGTGTCATTGCCAGGTTCCGTTCGATGCTTGTTGCGGCGCATTGGAAGATGCTTTGGCGGCCGCCGTCAACCGGCTTGGCTGAGATTTGTTGAGGCCAGCGGAGCTGCCCAACTGCAATCAGCGCTTGCGCCTTGCCTTACGCGGCCTCAAAACTGTCGAATGCAGTTCGCGGCTTACGTTTTCGACGCCTATGGCACGCTGTTCGACGTGCATGCGGCCGTGCGCCGTCATGCCGACCAGATCGGGCCGGACGGCCAGTTGCTGTCCGATATCTGGCGCGCCAAGCAGCTGGAATATTCCTGGGTCAGGACGCTGATGGGGGCCTATGCCGATTTCTGGCAGCTCACCGAGCAGGCGCTCGATTTCGCCCTGCGCAAGGTTCCGTCCGCCGATGCCGGACTGAAAGCGAAGCTGCTCGAGGCTTATTGGCGGCTGGACTGCTATCCGGAGGTGCCGGCCGTGCTCAAGGCGCTCAAGGCGTCGGGAGCAAGGCTGGCGATCCTGTCCAACGGTTCGCCTGAGATGCTGGAAGCGGCCGTCAAATCCGCCGCGCTCGACCAGGTCCTGGACGACGTCTTTTCCGTCGACAGCGTCAGGCGCTTCAAGACCGATCCGTCGGTCTACGACATGGTCACCACGGGCTGGCGCCTCTATCCGGGCGCTGTCTCTTTCCAGTCATCCAACCGCTGGGACGTTGCCGGCGCCACCAAATTCGGCTTCAGGACGGTGTGGATCAACCGCGCCAATCAGCCAGAGGAATACCGGGATTTTCCACCGGCCCTGATCCTGCCGTCCCTTGAAGGTCTGGTCGCCGGGGGGTGACACCGGAAATGTTGCGTCGGCGCAACAGTGACGATCCAGTCACAGCTTTGCCTTTGTTTGTCCACCCTGCGGCCAGAATTGGAACCGCCTATCGCGCCGGGCATTGCTCGGGCAACCGCGCGCAACAGGACGCATTTATGCTTTGTTGCGATTTGAGACTTAAAAAAGGCAATCATGTTCATATCCCCATCGTCCTCTTTTCGCCTGAGCCGTCGCGGTTTTCTCAACGCAGCAGCCCTTGGCGCCGCCTCGGTCGCGGTCTCCAGTTGCACCACGCTGTCGCAACAACCGGTCGAGCCGCCGCCGCCGACCTATGTCGAGCCGGCGCTCGGCGACTATGTGACGATGTATGGGCCGATGTCGGATGGCGGCTTCGAGCTGCCGGCCATACCGGTCGACAAGATCGACCCGCAGTTCCTGCGCCAGATCGTTGACGATCCGACCGGGCAGCAGCCGGGCACCATCGTCGTCGACACCACCAATCACTTCCTCTACCTGGTGCGCCCGGGCGGCCAGGCGATCCGCTACGGTGTCGGCCTCGGCCGCGCCGGCTTCGAATGGTCGGGCGATGCGGTGGTCCAATGGAAGCAGAAATGGCCGAAATGGACGCCGCCGGACGACATGATAGCGCGGCAGCCGGAGTTGAGACCCTACAGCGCCGAGAATGGCGGCATGCCCGGTGGGCTCAAGAACCCGCTTGGCGCGCGGGCGCTCTATCTCTTCCAGGGCAACCAGGACACGCTCTACCGCTTGCACGGTTCGCCGGAATGGCGGTCGATCGGCAAGTCGGTGTCGTCGGGCTGTGTGCGCCTGATGAACCAGGACATCATCGACCTCTACGACCGTGTGCCGAACAAGACCCCGGTCGTGGTGACGGCCGACATCGGTCAGCCGATGGTGGCGACAGCAAACCGCAAAGCCATTCCGATCGACGCCGGCGTGCCGGAAGGATCGATCCTGCTCGGCCCGATAAAAGCGGTGACCAACTCGATCTTCTGAGCTGATTGAAAGCGGGGGCGGGATTGCTCACGGCTCCTGCTGGTTTTGCCGAGCGTCGGCTTGCCCGTGCCGGCGCCCGCCTTTGGATTTGATGCTTGCGTTGAGGCGGACTTTGCCGCACGTGTGTGCAGACGCCGCCGGTGACAGCTCATGTGAAGGATTGCGGATGCCGGCCTTCTGCGAGAGGCGCCGTGCGCCGGGGCCGGCGTCCGGAAGCCTCCAAGGAAGGAACCCGCGGGATGCAGATCGCGGTC
>NZ_JAMYOZ010000034.1:0-68246 GCF_040320095.1 Mesorhizobium sp. M0800 | reverse complement strand
CGGGCGCGCTGATCCTGCGCCATGCCTGCACCGGCTGCGGCGTCCACATGCACGGCCCGGTCGAGCGCGACCACGCTTTCAAGGGGCTGTCCTTCATCCATCCCGAACGCTTCCAGGAAGACGGCTGGTCGCCGCCGGGCTTCACCGCCTTTGTCTCTTCGATCATCGAATCCGGTGTCGATCCGAGCCGCATGGACGGCATAAGGTCACAGCTGAAGTCGATCGGGCTCGAACCTTATGATTGCCTCAATCCAGGACTGATGGACTATATCGCCACCTGGACGGCCAAGAGATCCGGCGCGTTGCCGGCCTAACGACTGATCAGACACTATCCTTGGGGGCCGGACGAAATCGCCCGGTCCCAGGCGTTGGAACGAACGCAGGCGAGCGCGTAGACGGACACGCTTCGTAAGTCATTGCCGACGTGCTGTCAGCCTCGGGGGGCGTTGGGCCAACGGGAATACGCTGAAATTGGTCCAACCGGATCGCATAGCTTCAAGATCAGCGACTGCGATCAGTTGGTTCTGGCTTGGCGCGGCCCAGATCGTGGACTAGCTTGGATATGGCGGGCAAAGTCGCGCCCAAAGCGCGATGGCGGCAAGGTGTTACAGTACGGCATCGAGCGCCTAGCGGGGCTTGAACGGCAGCACCATCAGCTTGCTGCGTTTGTCCAGGAAACCAGCCCGTATACCAGCGCGACCCCAGACCAGCCGATACCATCGGTGCGGCCGCGAACAAGGCAGGCGTCGGGGAAGCGTCGTGTGGCGGCCGGCAACAATGCGAAAGCCGGCGGTCACTAGCTGTCACGCGAAGCCGGAAGTCGGTCACGACCTGTCTCTGTTTCAATGGATCTGTCGCTGGCACATTCGGCCGATTTGGGCCACCGGGCAAGACATTGCATTTCAGAACGGCCACATCTGCCGCGTGGCGCCGCGGAAATCATGGGCACATTCTGCTTTAGCCGGCCAAGATGGCAATGTACTATTTGCCAATAAGCTGGCCATGGTTGCAGGACTATTCTAGGCCAGACCAAACCGAAATGAAGCTGATGACCGATCGCGCCAGGTTCCTGATCATTGACGACCATCCGCTGTTTCGCGAGGCGCTGCATAGTGCCGTGCAGATGGCCTATCCGGAAGTCGACACGGTGGAGGCGCGCTCGATTGCCGAGGCGCTCGAGCTTCTGACGGATGCCAAGCCGTTCGACCTGGCGCTGCTCGATCTCAGTATGCCCGACGTGCATGGGTTTGACGGGCTGCTGCAGCTCAGGACGCGTTATCCGCGCCTGCCGGTGGTCATCGTCTCCGGCTATGAGGAACCGAAGATCATTTCCGAGGCGCTGTCCTACGGTGCGGCCGGCTTCATCCCGAAATCGGCACGCAAGAGCGACCTTGCCGCCGCCATCCGCTCGGTGATGGAAGGCGCGATCTATGTTCCCGAGACCTATGAAGGCCGGCCGCGCGACGCCGACAGCACCGACCGCGCCGAGATGGTGCAGCGCCTGGCTACGCTGACGCCGCAGCAGCTCAAAGTGCTGCAGATGCTGCGCCAGGGCCTGCTCAACAAGCAGATCGCCTATGAGCTGCAGGTCGGCGAGACCACCGTCAAGGCGCATGTCTCCGAAATCCTGCGCAAGCTCAACGTCTACAGCCGCACCCAGGCGGTGATCGAGGTCTCAAAGCTCGACAATGCCGAGCTGTTTCGCGATCCGGCGGGGTTTTGAGAGCGCTCGCTAAAAAGCGCACTGTCACCGTAGTCGACCGCACTCGTGTCACCGCAATCGGACTAGACTAGCGACGGCTCTCACGTTCCTGACACCAGCTAAGCAACCCGCGCCTCTCTAGTCAGATCAAATTCACGCGGCGATTGCTCTGCAGCAGTTAGCCGCTTTCCCTCGTCTAGTAAAATGGCGGCCCCGGGTCCAACGTAGAATGCTTTAATTTTACTAAATTGCTTTTTGAATGCTCTATTAAAAGTCTTCATTAGCTCCTGAGCGAGCGGCGTGTCGGAGACCGTTGCCACGCGGCCATTTATCACAACATCTTCAGCCCATCGCCCACCAGGGGAAAAAGTTACTGTGTCCGGATTGCTAAGCTGATCTAGCGAATACCGGATGCCGGAAGGTGTTTTTATCGGCCTCACCTCAATGGGCACAGCGTGGCCAGTGACAAGAAATGATCGACCGCTAGAAGCCGATTCAGTGGTTGATTGCCCAAGAGTTGGAATTTGCATTCTATTGCTAAAAGAGTCGAATTCCATCTTGGGAAAATGACCTATGAGGATGTATTTTATCGAAATTTCACGTTCTACTGCCTCCAATACGGGAAGAAGATCGTCCTTTAGCGCGAAGAAGTGAATCTGCTTCATATGAATTACCGCCTAGGCACAAGTAATGGCTGGGAATACGGTGACGCGTGTGCTGGGAAGATACGACCAGTTCAAGCCAGCAGATGCGCCAGCAGCGCCCTTAGCTGCGCTGGCTTCAACGGTTTGCGCATCAGCTCGATGCCGGCGGCGCGGGCGGCGTTGGCGACTGTCTGCGAACCATCGGCGGTGACGATGAGCGCCGGCACGGCGCGACCGAGATAATCACGGACCTCGGCGATTGTGGTGGTGCCGAGGTCGCCGCCGTCGAGATGCTGGTCGGCTATGACAATATCTGGCAACCAGTCGGTATCGCCTAGCAAGTCGAGCGCGTCACCGGTCGAGGTGGCGGGGCGCACCAGGCATTGCCAGCGCTCGAGCAGGGAGGTCATCGCCTGCAGCACGTCGATGTCGTTCTCGACCAGCAGCACCCTTGTGCCGAACAGACCGTAGCCGCGCGGCCGCTCCATGTCGACGGTGCTGGCGATTGGATCGGCCGTGTCGCCGATCCCGACCGGAACGTCGATATGGAAAATCGTGCCATGTCCGACCTTCGACGAAAACGTGACGGGATGGCCGAGGGCCGCGGCGATGCGGCGCACGATGGCCAGCCCCAACCCCAGCCCGCCGGCGGCAAGCCCGGCATCCGTCGGGATCACGCCGCGATGGAATTCCTCGAACACCGCCTCGCGCTGGTCGTCGGGGATGCCGCAGCCGGTATCGGCGACGTCGATGCGGATCGTGTCGCCGCGATGTCTGGTGCCGACCAACACGCCGCCCGAGCGGGTATAGCGCAGTGCATTGGACAGGATGTTCTGCAGGATGCGGCGCAGCAAGGTTCGGTCCGAACGAACGAGCGCATTGACCGGCCGGAACTTCAGCGTCAGCCCCTTCATCTCCGCAACCGGCTGAAAATCCGAGCGCAGAGACGAAAACAGCGTCTCCAGGCTGACATCGGTGATGTCGGGCTGCACGACGCCGGCATCGAGCTTGGAAATGTCGAGCAAGGTGCGGAGCAGGTCCTCCATGGTCTCCAGCGATCGCTCGACCTGGCGGACCAGCTTTCTGCCTTCCTCGCTGGTCTGTACTTCGGCAAGCGCCGAGACCGACAGATGCGCGGCGTTCAGCGGCTGCAGCACGTCATGGCTGGCGGCCGCCAGGAACCTGGTCTTGGACAGGTTCGCCAGCTCGGCGTTTTCCTTGGCTGCGTTCAAGTCGATGTTCGACTGCTCCAGCCGGCGCAATGTCGAATGCAGCTCTTCGGTGCGGCTGCGCACCCGGCTCTCGAGCGAAATGGCGGTCTGGAACAGCGAAAAGGCATTGCCTTGCTGGTCCATGGAACGCTCGACGCGGCTGATCAGCGCGGCGTTGATCTTCTTCAGCTTTTCCAGGTCGTCGATGTTCCTGAGCGGCATCCCGGATTTCCTACTCCGCCGCTTCGGCCGCATTGCGTTCACCGAAGGCGATGCCGGTGAAGGTCTGGTTCAGATGCATCGAACGGTACTGTTCGCCATAGGTGCCGAAGCCGAGGACATTGTTGACCTTGTAGAGTTCCGAAATCTCGCGATAGACCTGCCGATTGCGCGCGTCGAGCCGGCGCAGCACGCAGTCGAAACCGAGGATCAGGTCGATGCCGCCAAGCCTTTTGCTGACGTCGCTGAGAGCGGCGCGGGTCGCCTCGACCATGTCCTTAGGCTGGGCGACGGCAAGCACGACACCATCGTCGATGGCGCAGAAGAACGACAGCGAGCCGTCCGCATGCATCTTCTGGATTGAACGGCAGTAAAATTCGCCGCCGACTTTCACCACCACCGGGTGCGAGGCAAAACTCAGTGGCGTCAGCATTTGCGCGACGACGCCGACCGAGGCGGCATATTCCTCGGCGGCAATGGTGGCGTTGAATTCGCGCACGATGCGATGATCGGGATCGGATGCCGTCACCACCAGCTTCTCGTCGGTGGGAACGAAATTGTCGGTCTTGAAGACGTGGAAAGGAATTTCCGTGGTGATCAGCACGATGATGGCGCTGTCGGAGGTCACTTTGCCGTTCGAGATCAGCCGCGTTGTCTCGAATTTCAAATCATCGCCAGCCGACCCGCCGATCAGTGGGATGTCGTCGAGCCCCCAATGGATGGCGGAAGTCACCGCTTCTTCGGCATAAGACAGGCCGTCGATCAAGCAGAGCGCGAAAGTGGTGTCGGCTCGCTCGTGCCCGAGGCGCTCGTGTAACGAACGCCTCAGCGCCTCGACTTCGCCGGTAATCCCGTCCATGCCCGATGAGGACAGATTTTCGACCATGGTGCTGGCTGCCGAAAACGATGCGCAGGGAAGCAGCATAGCCAGGATCTGGCCTTCCTCCAGCCCTTTGGGCGTTATCTCACCGGCTGTCGAGCAGCCGGCATAGTGGAGCGCCGGCGCGTGGGTCTTCAGCGCTTCCGACAGGGCGACGGCCTCTATGAGGCTCTGCGAGAAAAACAGGAGGGCAAACCCGGCGTCAATGGCCGCTGCTTCCGCTGCCACCGCCCGGGCGAACGCATCCGCGTCAGATTCGTCGGTGGTGAGCACCGAAAGGCCGCATGCATAGCGCGTCCGTGACTTGGCCAGCGGCTTCCTCCTCCATTTCCTCCGACGCTTTTTTTGTGCGCGTCTGGCGCGCCGGCGTCGAGGTCATTGTTGTCTTGAAGCGGTGCTTTGGCAATGAGCCAACATGATGGATTTGAAGTTTCTGCCGTTTGACGGCGTCCGCGCAGCCGCTCACAGACGGAAGGCCGCATCGCATCGCCATCGCGTTCGCTTCGTTACGCCGTTTCCTGCCTTTGCGTGACAACTGGGTCATCCAGCGGGCAGTGCAACATCACGACCGATGCGGAATCCGCCAAAGCGGTGCGAAACTTCGTAGGAGCAAGGTCTTCGCGAGTGCCGAGCAGGGGATGTTTGTCACCACCGCCTCTCGTTCTCGAAAGTAGCGCGAGCGCTACCGAGGAAGGCCCGAGAGACGAAGTCAAAGCTGCATCTGGAGCTGATCGACGGAGAGCAGTTGCTTGAGATGCTTTACACAACCAATGCGCCGAAGCCTGCCCTGCCTCCGCCGCAGGTCAAACTCGACCAGGAATGGCGGGACGTCCATGGCCCGGGCCATTCTCGCACTCGACTTTTTACTGATTACATGAGCGGATGGCCCCGTGGGGGAGCCGCAGACGCGCTCGGCCGAAAGTGTCTAGCATTTGGTCGAGATCGATCGGGTCGAAGCCAATTTCCGCCCCTTGCAAGACATTCAAATTTGAGCTTCCGCACTCATGCTTTGTCGAGAGTATCTCCGTAGGTTTTAGCCGTTCTAAATGGCCGTCGGCGACGATGACGACGAAATAGGAGAACGCAATGGCTCGCAATCACGTTGAACGTCTTGGAGAGTTTAGGGAAATCTTGGTCGCGACTCGACGCGAAGGAGTCCGTAACGTGCACCATACTCGCGACGCAATGCGGGCAAGTGGCTTTCAGATCGGGGACAGCGACGGCTCCAGCTACGGAGCCGAGCTGAAGGTGCTCCAAGAGGAAATTGAGGCAGTCGATCGCGCCATCGAAAACGAGAAGCGGTTGGCCTTGGCCCTCGAGAGCGCGGCTCAATCCCGCCGACCGACTAAACCGAGAATCGTGAAGGGCACATAGAATCCGGTAAGGCCCTTGGCGCCCGTCGCGTCGATCGCCTTCGCTACAGTGTCGGGCTCGTCGCCGCCGTGGTGCAGCGCCCTAAAAGCGGACGTTTCGCTTTCGGCCCCTAGTGCGACGTAGAGCATCTGCTCGGCAAAAATCGCTCCTGTGAACTCCGACCTCGCATGGCGGACCAACAGGTTCGGCCAACATCATGAGCCGTAGTCCCAATAAACATGCAGTTCAGACAATCGATTACGCGTCTTTGTTGAAGTCGTGCCATGCGGCCGATCCGAGAGGGTCGGCCACCTCCAGCATCCTTCACTGACTGAAATACGCTTGAAAATCGGGGGCCCCATGTAGACTAAGTTGCATGGACTAAGTCATGAGGCCCGCAATGCGCACCGTCAATATCCACGAGGCCAAGACGCATCTGTCTCGTCTTGTCGACAGGGCGGCCAAAGGCGAATCTTTCATTATTGCCAAATCCGGCAAGCCGATGGTCAAGGTCGTTGCCATAGACGCACCTGCGGCCGGCGAAATGCGTCGGGTGGGGTTTATGGCCGGGCAGTTTTCAGTTCCGGACGATTTTGATCGCATGGCCGATGACGAAATCGAGAAGCTGTTTGGCGGCGATGCATGAAACTTCTTCTCGATACCCACCTTCTGCTCTGGGCGGCGGGCGAGCCCGAAAAGCTCCCGCCCGCAGCCCTCGCTGAGATCGAGAATGCCGATAACCACTTGACGTTCAGCGCCGCAACTCCCTGGGAGATTGCCATCAAACGCGGTCTGGGCCGCCTTGACTTGAAGGGTCGATGCGCGTCTTTCCGTCGGGGCCTGATCGACAATGGCTATGATAAGCTGCCAATCACCGGCGAGCATGCCATTGCAGTGGAGGGGCTTCCACCCATCCACAAGGACCCCTTCGATCGGATCCTCATTGCTCAATCGATTGTGGAAGGCATTACTTTGACCGTCGACGATCGGGTCGCGCAGTGTCCTGCGCCCGTCCGTCGTCTCTGATCAAGCTGGACCGCAGGCCCCTTGGTAGGGTAGTCAGCTATCGCTTCAGACCACCCATGAAAGCCTTTACTCGAGCAGAGTCGACTTGGTTCCACCAGACGCCGTCGTGCTTCAGCGCGCTGGCGATGATGACCCCGTCGACAATGGCAAGGATATCATTGGCGTTATCCGGGGTGACACCGCTGCCGACCAGCGTCGGCAGGCTGGCGGCCTGCTTGATCATACTTATGTAGCCCAAATCCGCGGCGTGACCGGTGCGCTGGCCAGTGGCGATGATGGCGTCGGCGTCGAAGAAGACCAGGTCCTTGACCAGTTCCTCCACCGGGCGGTCGGCGACGATGGCGTGTGCGCCGTGCTTGACATGGGCATCGGCGAAAATGCGGATGCCGTTGGCGCGCAGCCGGGCGCGGTAGCGTGCCGCGCGGCCCGACGCGCCTTCGACAAAACCCTCATTGGCGACATAGGCGTTCGCCCATTGATTGACGCGGACGAAACCGGCGCCGGCAGCGCTGGCGATCGCCAACGCCGGGATCGCGGCATTGGCCAGCACATTGATGCCGATCGGCCTGCCGAGTTCGCGGCGGATGCGCTCGGAAACGACCGCCATATAGGCCGCCGTCTCCGGGCCGATATCATCAGGCTTGGCGAAGGGGATGTCGCCATGGTTCTCGACGATGACGCCGTCGCAGCCGCCGTCGAGATAGGCCTTGGCGTCGTCGAGCCCGCGCTGGTAGATCGCCTCGATAGCCTCGCCGTCATAGCGCGGCGCGCCGGGCAGCGGCGCCAGATGAACGACGCCGATCACCACCTTTGTGCGGCCGAAAAGGTCCACGAGCGCGTCGCCGCCAGATTGGCCGAGCTGGGTCATGAGAGCTCCATTTGATCGATGAGCGCCGCCATCTCGGAGGCGGAAGGACAGGATGCCAGCGTGCCCGGCCGTGTCACGGCGATTGCGGCGGCGGCGAGCGCCAGCTTCAGCGCCGAGATGACCGGCATGCCCCGGGCAAGCCCACCGGCCAGACAACCGCAGAACACATCGCCCGCGCCGCTGGTGTCGAGCGCTTCGACTCTCGGCGTCGGCAAGCGAAGCGGTTCCGTCCGGTCCGTGCCAAGCACGATACAGCCTGCGGCACCGAGGGTGATGACGACGGCGCCTGCGCCTTTGGCCACCAGCGCGCCAGCGGCTGCTGTCATGTCATCCCGGCCGGTCAAGATTTGCGCTTCGGATTGGTTGACCACCAGAACCTCCGCCAGGCCGAGATCGGGCAGCGAGGCCGTGTCGATCGGGCTGGCGTTGAGAACGGTGCGCGCACCGTTTTCCTTAGCTGCTCTGAGGCAGGCATTGGTCACGGCAGTCCGCAAATTTCCCTGGCAGACGAGGATGTCGCCGGGAGCGATCCAGCGGACAAGTGCTGTTTGCGCCACCGGATCGAAGGCTTCGCTGCAGGCGACGCCGCTGACGATGAAATTCTCTCCGCCTTTATCGACGACGATGGTCGAGCGGTCGCTCGGCAGCTCGAATTCGCTCACCTCAAGGTCGGACAGCTCGCTGTCGAGGCGGCTCCTCATCCACGCGCCAGCGGGATCCTTGCCGAGCGCCGTCCAGAACGTCACCTCTGCACCAGTCCGTGCTGCTGCGACTGCCTGGTTGGCGCCCTTGCCGCCGAGCCCGTCGGCATAGCTCACGGCATTCAAAGTCTCGCCCGCGGCAGGGAAGCGGCCGACGCGAAACACGGTATCGACGCAGGCATTGCCGACGACGTGGACATGCATGGCTCAGCTCTCACCGGTCGCCCAGCCCAGCATCTGTTCGAACAGGGTCTTGTAGCCTGGCCAGGCGATGAATTGCGGCGGCAGCCAATGTGGCCCGACATCGGATGTCCAGGCCACGGTGCGGCCCTTGCCGTAATGGCCGGTGACAAGCAGCGGCAGCGAGCCATAGTCCGACGACACGCTGGCCAGGACCTCGGCCCCGTCCTTCAGCGTCACCTCGTTAAAACCGAGCAGGATCGGCCAGTCCGAGCCGAGGCCCCTGAGGATGGGATGGCTCGACCCTGGTTTCGGCACGGGCGCAAAACCTTCGGGAACCTCGACGCGGTCGTCGTAGGCCAGGCAATTCACCGGCAGCACGTCCTCGACCGGCGTCTTGTGGTAGCGCGCGCCGCCATTGATGCCCTGGAAGCTGTAGTAACCGCCGAACATCAATAGACCGCCGCCGCCGCTGACGTAATCGCGGAGCAGGCGCAGGCGGTTCGGCGTCGGCTTGGAGTGGACCCAGGTGTCGGGATGCAGCAGCAGCGTGTTGGCGCCGATGTCGGAGAGCACGACCGCGTCATAGGCCGACAGCGCCTCCATGGTCTGTGGAAAGCCGCGCTGCGCCTCATGCGCCGGCATGAACGTGACGTCGAAGTCGGTCGCCTTCAGCGCGTCCAGCAACTCGTCTGCGCCGGTGTGGTAGGTAACGGTCGGAAACTGGTCGAAACCCTTGATATGGGTCGCGGTCGACACCCAGGATTCGCCGGCAAGCAGGATCTTCTTCTTGGACATTTGAACTCCAGTGTAATTCCAGGCCACTTAGAGCCGCGCGAATACGCTTTTCGGATTGGCGATCAGCATGCGGTCGATGGCCGGCTGCTCGACGCCGTGGCGTTTTAGGCGCGGTATGAAATGCTTTAGGATATAGCCATAGCCGAAGCCGCCGAAGCGCGTCAGCATGATCTTGAGGAACACATCCTGCGACAACAGCAGGCGGTCGCCGAAGCCCGCCTCGACAAGGGCGGCGATGGCGCGTGCATTCTCCTCGTCGGAGGGCGATTGCGCGTCCTGGTCGGCGTAATAATAGTCCATGCCGATCATGTCGTATTCGAGGAACGCGCCGCGCCGGGCGAGGCTTTTCTGGTAGTCGGGATCGTCGTGGCTCGGGTTCATGTGGCAGAGCACGGTGTGGCGAAGATCGGCGCCCTCGGCCTCGACGATATCGAGCACCTCGTGCGCCAGCCGCTCCCAGCCAGGCAGATGGATCGACAGCGGCACGCCGGTTATGCGCGAGGCGCGCGCCGAAGCTCGAAGCGACTTGCGTTCCTCCGCGGTGAAGTCCTTGCTGACGCCGACCTCGCCGATCAGCCCGGCCATGATCGGCGGCTGCGTCTCGCCGCCGCCGACATCGTTGACGATGAACTCGGTCACGGCGTCCACATCCATCGCCTTCAGCCATTCGGGATGGGTGTGCTCGAGATAGAAGCCGGTGCCCATGACGATCTTCAGGCCGGACATGCGGCTGATGCGAGCGAGCTTTTCGGGGGCGCGGCCGATGCCGATATTGGTGGCATCGACCACGGTGTGGCCGCCCAGCGCGCGATAGCGCTGCAGCTCCGACAGCGCCAGGTCGGCGTCGTCGAGCGAAACGTTGTCGCGGTTGACGTAAGGGTTCATGCGCAACTCGCCGATGATCTCGATGTTCACCGGCTGCTCGGCGATCGCCATGTCATCGGGATGGCAGGGGCATTTCCAGCTGCGCGCGCCCTCGAGCAAGATGTGCTCGTGCATCAGCGTAATGCCCATCTCCTCGACCGGAACCGGGCCGAGCACGGTCATCACATGGCCGGTTTCGACCCCGATTGGCAGCCGCCGCCTGGGCACCGCGTCATCGAACAGATTGCTCATCGGCTCAACGGCTCCGCACGGCGCCGCGAAACAGGCGGAAGTTCAGCCAGATGGCGATCAGGATGATCGTTCCAGTGACTATCGGCGTCAGGAAAGGCGACAGATGCGCCAGGATCAGGCCGTTGCCGATGACGGCCACGGTCAGCGCGCCGAGCACCGTGCCGATGATCGTTCCGCGGCCGCCGAACAGGCTGGTGCCGCCGAGCACGACGGCGGCGATGACTTCCAGCTCGAAACCCTGGCCGGCATTCGAAGATCCCGATCCAAGCCGGGCAGCAATAATGATCCCGGCAAGGGCTGCCGCGGTGGCGGAAATCACATAGACGAAGAGCGTCGTCTGCCGCGTGTTGACGCCGGCGCGCCGCACCGCCTCGGCATTGGCGCCGATACCGGTGACATAGCGGCCGAATGGCGTCTCGTTGAAGGCGAGATAGGCGATGGCCAGGATCGCCAGCGCGATCAGCGCCGGCACCGGCACGCCAAGGAACCAGGCGCGGCCCAGCACGGTGAAAGCGCTTCCTGGCTCGATCGGGATGGAATAGCCGCCGGTGATCAGCAGCGCCACGCCACGGATCACCGAAAGCCCGGCAAGCGTGACGATGAACGACGGGATGCCCTCATAGGCAATGAAATAGCCCTGTATCGCCCCAAGCAGGGCACCGAGCGCCAACATGGCGAGGATAACGACTGGCCACGGCAGGCCAAACTGCAAAAGCGTCGCCGACAGCGTCGCCACCAGCGCCAGCACGGAGCCGACCGAAAGATCGATGCCGCCAGTGGTGATGACGAAAGTCATTGCCGCGGCGACGATCAGCAGCGGCGCCGACTGCCGCAGGATGTTCAACAGATTGGGCGATGTCAGAAACGCGTCGGTCGCAACCGAGAAGATAATGCAGACGACCAGAAAGAACAGCGCGATCGAGACGACGCTGCCATTGGCGAGCAGCGCATCGCGCCAGGTGCCCCTGCGTACTCGTGAGGGCTGGGCGGTGTGGATCGCGTCGCTCATGCCGGCGCTCCACCGCGATAGCCATTGGTGGCGGAACGCGCACTGAACTTGCGGCCGACGATCAGATTGACCACGTCTTCGATATTAGTGTCGCCGATAAGCCGCTCGGCGACATTGCGCCCTTCATACATGACCTGAATGCGATCGCAGACGAGGAAGAGATCCTGCAGCCGGTGGGTGATCAGAATGACGCTGACACCGCGCGCACTGACCGCGCGGATCAGTTCGAGCACCGCCTCGACTTCGGCCACGGCAAGCGCTGCCGTCGGCTCGTCCATGATCAGCACCGCCGGCTCGAACGAGGCGGCGCGGCCGATCGCGATCGACTGGCGCTGCCCGCCTGAGAGGTTTTCAACCTTGAGCCGCGTGTCTGCAATGACGATACCGAGCCGATCGAGCATCTGGCGCGTCTCGTCGTGCATGCGCTTCTTGTCGAGAAAGGAAATGCCTGCGATGCGGCGGCGCGGCTCGCGGCCAAGAAACAGATTGCCGGCAACATCGACCGTGTCGCACAGCGACAGGTCCTGGTAGACCATCTCGACGCGCGCCGCACGTGCGTCCGCCGGCGAGCTGAAGATCACCGGCTTGCCGTCGATCTCGATGGTGCCGGCGTCGGGAACCACTGCCCCCGACAGCACCTTGCTCAATGTCGACTTGCCGGCGCCATTGTCGCCGACCAGCCCCAGCACCTCGCCCGGCTTCAGCGTCAGCGACACGTCATCGAGCGTCTGGATGGCGTTGTAGCGCTTTGAGATGCCGCTCATCCGCACCCGATAGGTCTGGCCACTGCTCATCTGGAATTCCACGCGATTGCAAGGGATCCGCGGCGCAGCCTCGGGCGGCGCCGCGGCTCGGTCGCCGACGCAGTTTACTTGAACATCGCGCGATATTGGTCGACATTCTTCTTGGTCACGATCGTCACCGGGATATTGATGATCGGGTCGATTTTCTCGCCCTTCTTGAGCTTGCCCAGCGCTTCGACCGCAGCCTTGCCTTCGCCGGCCGGATCCTGCTGCACGACCGCCACCACCCAGCCGTCGTCGATGCCCTGAACGGCCTGCTTGGTCAGATCCCAGCCAAACACCTTGACGTCGCCGGTGCGGCCTTGGCTGGTCACCGCCGAAACGGCGCCGAGCAAGGCCGGCTCGCCGGTCGCATAGAGCGAGTTCATGTCCGGATTGGCGGTCATCAGGTTTTCCGAAGCGCTCAACGCGGTCTCCTGAACGTTCTGGCCGTCGACTGTGTCGAGGAAGGTGACGGCCTGGCCGCTTTCGGTCACCGCCTTCTTGAAGCCGTCGAGGCGCTGGTTCTGGATGAATGAATTGAGTGCGCCGACGATACCGATCTTGGCCTTGCCGGCCATATCGGTCTTCACATAGTCGGCGTAGAATTTGCCGATGTCCTCGCCGGCCTTGGTGTTGTCGACGCCGATGAAGGAAATATTGTCGCCGTCGGGGATCTGCGCGTCGATGGCTATTACGGGAATGCCGGCCGCCTTGGCTGCAGTGATCGCAGGCTTGACGCCGTTGACGTCGATGGCGACCAGAATGATGCCGTCGACTTTCTGCGTGATGTAGTTCTCGATCGCGTCGTTCTGCGCGCTCGGCACATTGTTGGCGTTGAAAATGACCAGCTTGGCGCCAGCGGCGTCGGCTGTCTTTTGCGCGCCCTCGTTGATCTGGTTGAAGAACAGGGCCTGCTGGTTGATGTTGACGAGAGCGAACGTATCGGCAAGCGCCGATCCCATGGCTGCCGAGCCCATGGCAATGGCGGCGGCACAGCCGGCGAGAAGTTTGAACACACGCATTTCGGTTCCCCTTGCTTGCGGACCAGACCTCGGCTGGTCCCGTTGGTGCTACAGCACGAAGCAAGCATTCAAGAGACTTGAATATTTGTCAATCCAAATGAACGCAGAGCGTTGCTCAGAAAGTCGCCGGCGTGTTGACCCAGAAAATGCTAGCGCGTTCCTCGCCGATGTTGCGGTAATGATGCGGCAGCTCCGACCTGAACACGAAGGCATCACCCGTGGCGAGAGCATGGCTCTTGCCGTCGACGATCAGTTCGATCCGCCCGGCGAGCACGTAGCCGACTTCCTCGCCGGCATGCTGGATCGGACCTTCGCTCGAGCCCTCTGCCTCGATGTGATGGATGTTGCATTGTAAGAGGTGGCCAGGCGAATACGGGATGATGCGTTCGAGCGAAATTCCTTCGCCACGCCGTAGCGCGTCGAGCGCGATCAAAGGCCTTGCGCCCGCCCGGAATACGATCGCCTCGTCGTCGTCGACTTGCTCGAACATCCAGCCGATATTGGTGTCGAGAACCTCGACCAGACGGTGAAGCATGGGCAGGGACGGCGAAGCCTTGCCGTTCTCGATCTTGGACAGCAGGCTTTCCGAGCAATTCGCAGCCGCGGCCAGCGTTTTCAGCGTCATGCCGCGTGTCTGGCGGGCGAGGCGCAGCCGAGTTCCAAGTCTTGCGGCATTTACGGTGGCGTCCGTTTCTGATTCTGGCCGCCGTCGATCGATTTTGTTCATCTGTTCGCCAACCATTCAACGGTCAAGGGCAACTATCGCGCGAGCAAAAGACCTCGGCTGACGATTTGCAAGTGCTGATACGTCAAATTCGAGACTGCAGCCGCAGCTACCTCATCTGGCGAATGCCGCTCCCGCATGAACCATGCTGATGATCCCGCGCCAGTTATCCTCTATCGCTTGGCTGTCCATCGTGGTCGAAATCGCCAGCCGTTACCGCGTTTGCGTCACGTGGCGAGTGTACTTGGAACGACAATGCGGGCAAGGCGGGCCACGCAGCCAATCTACACAACCACGGCCGCGCCGACACGATAAAATCCGGACTGTCACCGAATTTGCGGAGCGCGCCCAGAAGTCACCCGCGGCAGCGCCGCGTGGAGTTACGCCCAGGGCGCGCAGGCTCTCGATAGCCGCGACGTATCCAATGAAATCCCTGGGGCAGTCGCGCACCGCTTGAGCTTAGGTAATTTTGAGAAAGTCCAACAGAATTAATGGACTAGCACCTTGCTGATGTAAGTTGCGGAAGCGACGCGCGGTTAATGCTTTAGAAGTATAGACACATCGACACGAGGTGCGAAGAAGCAACGCCAATACAGCTGGTTGGTTACAACATATTTATTTTCGCAGATATGGTATTGCCCGTCCGGGGATTCCTGTACACGGTCCCGTGGGATGGTGAAATTATGCGGCAAATAAGTGTACCCGCCGTCTACCCTGGACCGCACCGAAGACCGAGGTATGGCGCGGCAATCTGAACCGCCGCAGCACTTGAATTTGGTCTGTGGGTCAATCTTATCTTCGTACCAATCATGGGCGTTAGCGGCTGTTGCTGCGGCGATACACATCGCCGTGAAGATGAGCCTTCGCATGGCATTCCTCAAGTATCTGGCAGGCGCTGCTCGTTGGGGTTTCCATGTATATTAGCGTTCCATTGAAAATACCATTGGCCTCCGACCGACTTAACGCAGCTCCAGCAAGCGACGCTCGCAACGAAAGACCGCATGGGTCACGTCAGGACGACGCTTTCGCCGACCAAAGGTCCGCTCTTGTCGCTCCGGGTTGAAAACCCGACCGTCTGCTCTGCGACTAAACTCAGCCGTATCGGCAGATCTTGCTGGTGCCCAGAAGCAGACATCGCGGGATCATTGTGGAGGTCGTGGTCGCGCCATCTGCAGACCTTCGTTGAGGACTGCGGCGATGTGGGAAACAGGATACAAAGCGGCCCTTGTGGGAGGCGTCCACGGCGTGACGGCCGGATTGAGGTGCGCGCCCGAGACTGGCCCAATCGCGTAAGCCAGGGCGGTTACAGCGATGCCGAAGCTGAGGCCGATGCCCAGCGACCGACCCGGCAGCAGCCCGCCAAAGCCGCCTGTCACCACTGACGCGCAGCCGAGGAAGACAAGACAGAAGGTGCCGAAAAGCTCGGCGGCGACGCTTTCATGATCAAATCCCCTTGGAATTGTGAGGCCTCACTCTTCACGACTTGGAGCCGAATGCAATGCGCCGTTGCGGCCATGGACCGGATTTGTTGGCCCGCAGCGCTGCGGGTAGCCACTGCGCGCGCGGACAACCGTCCGCCACGACAGTAAGCGGAAGATGCGGCTGTGTGCAGCTAGATCTCTACCGCACACGGGCGGATAGAATACCAAGCGACGCGCTTGCCGGGTGGCGTCAGACGCTGTGGGGGGATTTTTTCGATCGAGACCCGATGATCCTGAACTTCGCGCAGGCCCGCGATAGTCTCGGCCAGACCGCGCGATGCAGCCCGATCCTCTTTGGACGATAGGTACCCCAAAATTGAACCACCCCGCCTGTCACCGTCACGCCGGAATCGGCCACCGATGATCATGGCTCAACCCGGAGTGCCTCCAGGAGTTGATCCCGAATACTGCTGTTGTTGGCCGCGGTTCGGACGAGTGGGCTTTCTCTAGCAGTCGCCAGCGGCGATCCAGTCCGGGCACTTCCGTGCTTTCGCCGCCCGCAATGCGCTCAGAAATCCATATCCATGTCGTGATGATGATGCTCGTGACCTGGAAGCTCCGGCGGCGGCGGGCCAGGCACTTCGGCCACCATGACTTCCGTTGTAAGGAGAAGGCCCGCAACCGAGGCCGCGCCCTGGAGCGCCGTTCGCACCACCTTGGCCGGGTCGATGATGCCCTTTGACACCAGATCCCCGTACACGCCCGATTGGGCATCGTAGCCATAGGCGTTGTCGTCGTTTTCGAGGATCCCGGCGATGACGACCGAGTCTTCCAGGCCGGCATTGATCGCGATCTGCCGAGCCGGCCAGGTGATCGCCTTCCTGACGATCGCGATGCCGACCTGCTGGTCCTCGTTGCCGCCCTTGATCTTCTTGAGCGCCCTGCCGGCGCGCAGCAAGGCGACCCCGCCGCCCGGGAGAATGCCCTCTGCGACCGCGGCTCTTGTCGCGTTCATCGCGTCATCGATGCGATCCTTCTTCTCCCTGACCTCGACTTCGGTGGCACCGCCGACCCGGATCACGGCGACGCCACCGGCGAGCCTGGCCAGCCGCTCCTGGAGCTCCTCGCGGTCGTAATCGGAGGTGGTTTCCGCAAGCTCGAGCTTGATCTCAGCGATGCGGGCCTCGATGCTTGCCCGCTTGCCGGCGCCGCCGACGATCGTGGTGTTTGCCTTGTCGATCATCACCTTCTTGGTGCGCCCGAGCATATCGAGGGAAGCATGCTCGAGCTTGATGCCCAAATCCTCCGAGATCACCGTTCCGCCGGTCATCAGCGCGAGATCCTGCAGCATCGCCTTGCGGCGGTTTCCGTAGGCCGGCGCCTTCACGGCTGCAACCTTGAGAGCGCCGCGCAACTTGTTGACCACCAGCGCCGCAATCACCTCACGCTCGACATCCTCGGCGATGATGAGCAGCGGCTTGCCGGCCTGCACCACCTTCTCCAGCAGCGGCAGTGTTTCGTTCAGGCTGGACAGTTTCTTCTCGCTGATGAGGACATAGCCATCCTGCATCTCGACCCGCATCTTTGCGCGATTGGTGATGAAATGGGGCGAGATATAGCCGCGGTCGAACTGCATGCCCTCGACGAATTCGAGTTCGGTTTCGAGCGAGGTCCCGTCCTCGACAGTGATCAGGCCGTCATTGCCGACCCTCTTCATGGCGTCGGCTAGGCAGCGGCCAATCTCCCTATCGCCGTTGGCCGAGATGGTGCCGACTTGCGCAATCTCGACGTTCGAGGTGACCTTCGTGGCGTTGTTCTTGAGTTCGGCGACGACGGCTTCGACCGCGAGATCGATGCCGCGCTTCAGGTCCATGGGATTCATGCCGGCGGCCACCGCCTTGGCGCCCTCCCGGACGATCGCATGCGCGAGCACGACGGCGGTGGTCGTGCCGTCGCCGGCCTGATAGGAGGTTCTTGTTGCGATCTCGCGCACCATCTGGGCGCCCATGTTCTCGAACTTGTTGTCGAGTTCGATTTCCCTGGCGACGGTCACGCCGTCCTTCGTGACCCGCGGCGCGCCGTGCTCCCTACCGACCGCGACGTTGCGCCCTAGCGGGCCAAGCGTGACGCTCACCGCATTCGCCAGGGTGTCAATGCCGCGCAGCATTCTGTCGCGAGCCTCGAACGAGAACATGATTTCCTTGGCAGCCATTTCCTTGAACCTTAAGACCCAATCTTCGGGGAACGTCCGGACAACGGCGAAGCTTCATTCGCCGCTCAGGCGAGATTGTCGCGTGGCAGCCCGTCCGGCGATACGCTCAAGGTCCGCGAACACACGGTAGCGCCATTCCCCCTGCAGACGCGCGATCGCATCCGCAAAGAAACCGTCATAACTCGTAATGCCTGGCTCCAAGATACCGCCTTGCCCATCGGCCATATCGCCCGCATCTCCGGTCATCGGAGGTCCAAATCGCCGCGGCGCAATGACGTTCTTTACGCCGCCAGGTTTGCCGGTGTGCAACGCTGTGGGTTCCGCCATCGCCCGATTCCCCTGCTTGCATACGAATTATGTCGAAGCGCGATCCACGCCGATCCCGCTCGCATCGTTCCTCACGACCCGCGTTCAGGAAGGTCGAAGTTGAGCTGCAACATTCGCGCTATGTTTATCAGAATCGTCTCGCAGACCTTATCTTGATTAGGATCCAGATATTTGACAGTCCAGTTTGCCCCGTTCTCCTTGGTTTCGAGCCGCTGAATCACAAAATCGGTGACGTCCCCGCATCCCGGCTCCTTATGAAGATCCGCGAGGATCAATGCCTTAAGCTCCGAAGCTTCCTTTGTATGTCTTTGCATTGCCGCTCTCCTTCCGGAAGACAACTTTCTATGGATCGATCAACTGCATAATCGTGATCTCCGTCATCCCAGGGATCGTGTCATCGCACCAGTTCACCCAACCTGGCGGCAATGCCGCTGCTTGGTGTGTCAGAGTCTAGCCCCTCCACGAATTGCCCCTGTGGGTTCATGATGTAGATGTGGGTGCCGTGATCCATTAGGTAGTCGTCACCGCCCGCTTCGCCCTGGCGCGCCACGCCGTAGGCGCCATATGCCTCCGAAACCGCAGCGATTTGTTGTGGGCTGCCGGTCAGTCCCACGATGCGCGGATCGAACGCCGCGGTAAAGCTTCCCATCACCTCAGGCGTGTCGCGTTCGGGATCGACGGTGATGAAGAGCGGTTGCAGTTTTGCGGCGTCGGGGCCGAGTTCCTCAATCGCCGCGGCGATTTCGGACAGAGTCGTCGGACAGATGTCGGGACAAGACGTATAGCCGAAGAAAACCAGCAGCCATTTGCCGCGATAAGTCTCATCGGTGACCGTCGTTCCGTCCGGCGCCGTGAGCGTGAATGGGCCACCGACCGTCACAGGCGCCGTGTCAGCTCGCACGAGCGGTTGGAAGATCGACAGGGCCGCTGCGAATATGATGCAGAAGAGGGGATGCGGACCGTAGGCCCAAGGGCGGAGGAGTCGATGCCGTCGCTTCATCAAGGACCTCCGGCACTTCGAGAATGACGCGCCAAAACCCCCGCGTGTGTTTGTGATTAACAAATTCGCCTAAACCAACCCACTTTATCATATTTTGTTGCTGGATGGCTAGACATGGCACTGGTTTGGCCCTATTTTTAAGAGTTGCCCCTCATCTCTCTTGAAGGAGGTGGCTTTTATGATGATTCGCGAATTGATGAGCGGACTAGCGGCGATCTCTTTCGTTGCGACAATGTCCGCGCCTGCGCAAGCCTACGAAGTGGGTCCGGTCACGGGAGGCGGAACGATCGAGGGTACGATCGTCTACCGCGGCGACGTGCCGACAACAAAGATCATCCCCACCAAGAATATCGAGGTGTGCGGCGACCCCCGCGAGGAGCCGCTGATCGAAGTCGGCAGCGATCAGGCCGTGCTGAACGCGGCGGTGCAGCTGGTCGACGTGGCACAGGGAAAGGCCTGGCCGCAGCCCGGAAAGCTGCCTGAGCTTAACAACCTCAAATGTCGCTTTGAGCCCGCGGTGCAGATGATACCGGCCGGTTCGTTGGAGGTGGTCAACAGCGACCCAGTGCTCCACAACACCCACGGCTATTATGGCAAGCGCACCGCCTTCAACCTGGCGCTGCCCAATAAGGGTCAGCGCATACCGGTCGAACTGAAGCGTGCCGGCACTGTCCGCATCGATTGCGACGCGCATGGCTGGATGGAGGGCTGGGTCTATGTGGTGGACAATCCCTACTACGCGGTCACCGGCGCCGATGGCAAATTCAGCATAACCGATGTTCCGCCGGGGGACTACAAGCTCGTGGCGATCCATCCCTTCACCGGGCCCATCGAGCAGCCCGTAACGGTAGAGGAGAATAAGGCCACCAGTCTGACGATTGAACTGAAAAAATAACAAAATGGGCGACCCACTGATCCAACAGGGTCGCGTTCCTGCGAGAAGACCGACGCTTTAAGAAACGGTCTGTACTGAGGAGGAACCCTGATGTCTGACGAGCTTGACCGCATTCGGCGCGAAATGCATGCGGTGCTGCAGCAGCCTGGCGTACGCCCCGACGACTCGCTTCAAATCACCCGCCGCACCTTCATTCACAGATCGCTGCTGTTCGGCGCTGCTTCCGTCGGCCAGACCTTCGCGTGGTGGCCGCTGCTCAACACCATCGACGTCGCTCACGCCGCCGAAGCGCCCTTCAAGTTTGCCTGGATTTCGGACACCCATCTCTACGAGAGATCCCTCAACACGCGCTTCGTCGACAAGGTGGTGCGCGCCGTGCAAGAGGTCCAGGCCATGGATCCGCCGGCCGACTTCCTGATCTTCGGCGGCGACCTGGCCCAGCTCGGAAAAATCGAGGAACTTGAGCTTGGCGTTGAGCTCCTCAAGGATCTGACGATCAAGAAATACTACATCCCGGGCGAGCATGACTGGTATCTGGATATGGGCCAGAAGTGGGGCGAGTTGTTCGGCCAACCCAACTGGACCTTCGATCACAAGGGCGTGCGCTTCATTGGGCTCGATACGGTCAGCCGGGGACCGGACTACTGGACAGCGAAGAAGATGACGCCAGAGGAGCGCATGGGCCATATGGCTACCCTCGACGGCACGGTTGCCGGCGCGTGGGCCGGCGTCGGCCGCGACCAGCTCGACTGGATGCAGAAGACACTCGCCGACTGGGATAAGTCCAAACCGATCGTCATCTTCAGCCATAATCCGCTGTACGAGTACTACCCGCCCTGGAACTTCTGGGTGCGCGACTGGCGCGAAGTGAATGACGTGCTGAAGCCTTATACCAAGGTCACCAACATCCACGGTCACGTGCACCAGGTGCTCTACAACGAGATCGGCAGCATGCGCTCGATCGGCATGCTGGCGACCTCCTGGCCGTGGCCGTATGCGCCGGAAGGCTTGCCCAAGCTTACCAAGCCGATGATCCGTGTCGATCCGGGCGATCCCTTCGACGGGGTCGGTTGGGAAACCGTGAACGTCAACGCCGACGATAAGGTCGATGTCGAGTACATCATGTGGGGCCGCAAGGAGGTGTTCGTCCAGTCGCCGGAGGACCACGACAAGAGCATTGCGGAGGTCATACGGTCACGCATCGCCGACAAACAGTACCCATGGGCAAATCCATAAGGGTGGTGGCTATGATAAACACATCGACATTCCTCCGCATTCTGAGGCGTTCCACCGTCGCCGGAGCACTCGTCGCAGCTGCCGTCGTCGGGCCGGCCAGTGCCAACAAGGATCCGGTGACGCCAAAGCAGCTGAAACTCTATGAAGAAGCGTTCATGGAGGAGGTCAGGAAAGGAGACCTCCTGTTCCATGGTGATGCGGCGATGAAGGAGCAGTTGGGCGTCAAGCTGTCGACCACCGGCTGGGCCTGCGCCATGTGCCATCCGATGGCATCCGATACCCATCCGCAGGCGTTCCCGAAGTTCCAGGCGTCGATGGCCAAGTTCGCGACACTGCGCGACATGATCAACTGGTGCATCGAGAAACCGAGCCAGGGCGAGAAGATCGATCCCGAATCGGAGGCGATGAAGGCGCTCGAGGCGTACATCACCTGGTCGAACAGCGGCTCGGTGTTGGTGCCAGGCAAATACTAGTCTCGTCGATAGCCGGGGGCACCGGCTTCAGGGAGCGCGAAGCGAGTCCGCCATCGGAGTGACACCTCGATGGGGAACGGTGGGCTTAAAGCAGTCGTGCGGCCCGGGAACCGCGCGGGGAGGGCCATGCGTTGGCAGAGACTGGGATGGTGCTGCGCGGCAAGTTCGCGAATGTGGACCTGGATGCGCTGGTCGACAAACGGGTCGTGCGGACCTGGCTTTATTTCGGCATGTTCTGGCTGATGGTGACGCCATCCGTCGGCGTCATGATCTCGGGCACCTTCAACTACCCCGACTATCTCGGATCGGGGAACCTCGAGCTCACCTTCGGCCGGCTGCGCCCGGTCCACGTCAACGGTGTCATCTTCGGCGCCTTCTCGACGCTTTTCATCGGCCTTTGCTACTATCTCGTGCCGCGTCTGTCGGGGGTGCGGGTGATATGGTCGGAGTGGTCGGTTCTTCTCGCATGGGTCTGGAACGTCGCAACGCTTGCCGGTTTGGTCGGCTTGCTGATCGGCGACAGTGACGGTTTGGAAGCCGGAGAGCTTCCGCTCTACGCGAAGGTCGGATTCTTCATCGTGATGTCCGTTGCTACCGCGCAGTTCCTGATCACGATCAGTCGAAGGCTCGAGCCGGCGATCTATGTCGCGCTATGGTACCTGATCGCCACTTTCGTGTGGACGACGATGAACTTCGTGCTTGGAAGCTTCATCCTGCCGTACACGATCTCGGGCATCAACAGCGCCGCCTTCCATGGCCTCTATCTCCACTACATCGTCGGGCTGTGGATAACGCCCGCGGGCTACGTGATCATCTACTATTTCCTGCCGGTCAGCGCGCGAAATCCGCTCTATGCCCATAAGCTCTCGCTGGTAGGCTTCTGGTCCCTGGCACTGTTCTACCCGTTCGTCGGCATCCACCATTACCTCTACAGCCCGATCGCGGACTGGGCCGAGACCTTGGCCGTCGTCACGTCGATGCTGCTGATCATCCCGGTCTGGACAGTGCTGGTGAACTTCTTCGGCACCATGATGGGCAAGTGGCATGAGTTCGGCAGGAACTTGCCGGCGAAGTTCCTGATCATGGGCTCGCTCATGTATCTCGTCGGCTGCTTCCAGGGCTCGACCGAGGCGCTGCGGCAGCTGCAGCAGCCGACCCATTTCACCGATTTCGTCATCTCGCATTCGCATCTCACCGTGTTCGGCACCTTCGTCGTCTGGGCGATGGGGGGCCTCCTCTATACTTGGCCGCGGCTGTTCGGGCGCGAACTCTGGTCCTTCAAGCTCGGCAACTGGTCGTTCTGGCTGATCACCGTCGGCATCACGACCATGGGCCTGGTCCTCACAGCGGGCGGGCTGCAGCAGGGTTATCAATGGATGAATGGGGTCGAATGGCTCGACTCGCTCGTCTGGGTGAAGCCCTACTGGCTGGCGCGGACCCTGGCAGGCATCAGCATGGATATCGGTATGTCGCTGCTGGTGGTGAATCTGATGCTGACCGCACTGACCAGCCCGGCGGCTGAGGCGCGACGCGCCCGCGGGCCGGTGGAGGCGCCTATCCCGGCCCCGGCGGGAGGGCCTGCGCAGTGAACGTTCGCTTCTTCGCGCTGTTCGCCGGCGTCTTCTGCATCACCCTTGCGGTGATCACGCAGGGCGTGCTGCCCTTCGTGGAGCCGTCCTCGCGAACTACGCGCGTGACCTCGGTGGTGCGCACGGATTTCGGCCAGCTGAAATGGACGGTTTCAGAGGCGACGGACTACACCGAGCAGCAGCGTCGCGGCCGCAACATTTACCTGCGCGAAGGCTGCTGGTACTGCCATTCGCAATTCGTGCGGCCGGTGACCGGCGAGATCCGCCGCTGGGGACCGGTCAGCGAGGCGGGCGAATACGCCTATGACGTGCCGCACCTGTTAGGCACACGCCGGATCGGACCGGACCTGACGCGCGTCGGCCTGAAATACAGCGACGAATGGCACCTGGCGCATTTCTACAATCCCCGGATGCTGGTGCCGGACTCGATAATGGCGCCGTATCGCGGCCTCTTCCACGAGCCCGATGCAGCGGTCCGTATCGTTGACGACGGCGCTGGCAATCGGACCCTGGAAAGGACAGAGGTCACCAAAGGCCTGTTCGACTTCGACAGCAAGCAAGCGATCCAGCTGACGCCCAATGCGTACGGGTTGCTGTTCGTGCCGCTGAAGGCGCGCAAAAGAAAGCCGATCATCCTGACGCCGAACGACGAATACACAGGCGAAACCGTCAGCATCGCGGCGGAGACGGAATCGCTGGCGGCGCTTGTTTCCTACGTCCAGAAGCTCGGCACGAACCGGGGTAAATGGCGCGATCTTTTCGAGCCGCAAAGCCTGGAGGTCATGGATGCGACGATGCCGCGCTCCGAGGAATGGATTGCTTATGGCAAGGAAGTCTATGAGCGCCGCTGCATCGGTTGCCACGGTGCCAAAGGCGACGGCAACGGGCCGGCCGCCACCTTTATGTTTAACCAGCGGCCCAGGAACTTCACGTCCGCAGTCTTCAAGTTCAGATTGACAAAGGAGCCCCTGCCCACGGACGGCGACATGCTGCGCACCATTACTCGCGGCATCCGCGGCACGGCAATGCCCCCTTGGTACGAACTGCCGCTCAACGATCGGCTGGCGGTGATCCAGTACATTAAGTATGAGCTAGCGGTTGACCGTTCCAATCCCGCCAGTCCTTACGCTTTCTTCGTCGAGGAACCGCCTGGCCCACCGTTGTATATCGGGCGCCCGCCGACCCCATCCCAGACGATGCTGGACCGTGGCAAGGAGGTTTGGCAGGTGGCGAAGTGCTGGGAGTGCCACGGCCAAGCTGGCAAGGGCGACGGCGAGAAGGCGGCCGGCCTCAAGGATGATATCGGGTTCGCCATCGTGCCGGCCGACCTCACCAGCGGCCAGTTCAAGTCTGGCCCGGCCGTCGAAGACATCTTCCGGACGATAACTACCGGCCTCAGCGGCACGCCGATGCCGTCCTATCGGGATGCCTTTCCGGACGAGGACCGGTGGGCGCTTTCCTATTTCGTGGTGGCGCTTTCCGCCTATAAAGACCCGCTCTCGCTGCAGCCGCTGTCGATCAAGAAGGAGGCCCGCGCGGCGCTGAACGATCTGAAACTGGTCGCTGACAAGCCGGAGCGAGCCTATGTGCCCGATCCGTCGGTGCCGGCGTCCGGCCCGCCAGCTCCGCCTGGCGAGGAACAGGCGCCCACCGGAGGTTAGCGCATGCTCGGTTTTGAAGTCACCGGACCCTATGCGGGCGCCATGCTGATGAGCCTGGCGGCCCTGTTCTTGTTCATCTGGGGCGTCCTATCCGGCGCGTTGAGCGGCACCGACAAAGCCGCCAACGGGTTTTTTGAAAGGGAAATGGAGAATGAGCGATCTGCAGAGCAGCGATCCGGAGAGCCCGACGCATCCGGAACTGGATGTGCGTCAAAGCTCGCACCCTGAACTGGAGGACTATGCCGGCGGCCTGATACAGGCGCGTGTGGGATTCATTCCGCTATGGCTTCTCGTCGTCTACGTGCTGCTGTTCGCCTGGGGGCTGTACTACATGTATGTTTATTGGGGCGGGCTCGGGCCCGGCCGTCTGTTCTAAGTAGACGGTCGCAAGGGCTGGCAAGACAGGAGTGATGGAGACGATGATAGCCAAAATTCTCCTTGGGGTCGCCGCATTGAACCTCCTTTTCCTGTGCTTCGAGGTGGCGATAAACGTGCTTCGTCTTTATTTCGGCTGACATAGGAGCAGCGGATGCTACAGGACACAGTCTTCAAGCTTGCTGACGCCGGCTTGCCGCAGATGCTTGGCTTCCTCATCTATGGCGGCTGCACCGTCGGCTTTATCATCTATCTTTTGTATCTTGTGCGGCAATAGCGCCGCGTCCACGCCACTGCGCAACGCCAATGATCTACTACCTCGTGATCTTCGCCGCTGGATTTGCCGGCAGCTTTCATTGCATCGGCATGTGCGGCGGCTTTGCCTGCGCGCTGGGCCGCGATCAGCGAGGGGGAGGCGCAACCGTCCTTCGCCACCTGCTCTATAATACCGGCCGATTGACAACCTATTGCTTTCTGGGCGGGCTCGCGGGCGCGATCGGTCAGGTCATCTGCACCACGCAAGGGCTAACGGCGGCGCCGCTCTTGAACGGCTCCCTCGACATCGCCCAACGAATTCTCGCGATCGTCGCTGGCCTGCTCATGATTGCCATGGCGTTGCAGTTCTTAGGCTTGCTGCAGGTCTTTCATCGCCTTGCGATCGGATTTGGCGGCAGCACATTTGCATTGTCCCTGCGCGGTCTGTTGACGGCCCGGAGCAGCGCCGCACCGCTCGCCTTTGGCGTTTTCAACGGCTTCCTGCCATGTCCCCTGGTCTATGCCTTCGCCGCCCAGGCGGCGAGCACCGCCGGAGCGCTTCCTGGATTTCTCGTCATGGCATCGTTCGGACTGGGAACCTTCCCCGCGATGTTGATGATGGGCGGCGTTGGCCGGATACTCGGGCCAGCCTGGCGGCGGCGCGGCGTGCGGCTGGCTGGTGGCTTTATTCTTTTGCTCGGTCTCATCACGCTCGGCCGTGGTCTCCTGCCTTCCGACGCGCATATCGGCCTTGCCTGGCCGGGCGGGCATCCCGCATGACTGCGCATGGCGATATCCTCTGTAGCCATTGTTCGCTGCCCGTCGGTCTGCGCCCGATGGAGCGCAGGCTCAACGGAGAGGCTTGCGCGTTCTGCTGCTACGGCTGTTGTATCGCCTTTCAGGTGAAGAGCGGCAGACACGAAGAGTGGGAAGCCGCCTGGCTTCTGATCCAGCTCGGCGTGGGAGGCTTTCTCTCCATGAATATCATGATGTTCAGCCTCCTCCTCTATTCGGACGCGTTCACCGGCGTCGATGCGGGCGTGCTGCCGTGGATTCACTTTTTGCTCTGGATCTTCGCCACGCCGGCGGTGGTGATTCTCGGCGGACCCTATCTGCGCGACATGTGGCTCAATGGCATTCAGGGACGAGTGACGTCGTCGGCACTCATCGTGCTTGGCGTCGCTGCCGCTTACCTCTATTCCGCATTTGCCGTGTTCGAGGGCAGCACGCATGTCTATTTCGACACCGCCGTGATGGTGCTGATGCTATTCACAGTTGGCCGCTATCTCGAGGCTGTTGGCCGCGCCAGGGCGGCGCGCGACCTCGAACCTCTTCTGGCCGCAGAAAGCGAGAGCGCGACCGCGGTCGATGGCGCGGCAGAGATCCGCCGTCCGGTGCGGGAGGTGACGGCCGGCATGCTGGTGCGGGTCCGGCCGGGCGAGCGCATTCCGGTCGACGGCGTGGTTGTCGAGGGGGAATCGAACACCGATGAAGCCGTGATTACCGGAGAAAGCCGGCAAGTGACAAAGCGCGCCGGCTCCAAGGTGATTGCCGGCAGTATCAATATCGACGGCCCGCTCCTGATCCAAAGCAGCGGTGACGGAACCGCAACCCGCTGGGCACGGATTTGCCGGTCGGTGCGCGAAGCGCTGGGCCGTCGCAGTCCAACCCAGCGCCTTGCCGATCGCGTCGTTGGCGTGTCCGTGCCGCTCGTCCTCGCCCTCGGCGGGCTGACGATCGTTTACTGGGCCCAGTCATTGCCGTTCGATCGGGCGTTGCTGATTGGCCTCTCGGTGCTGGTGGTTGCCTGTCCTTGTGCCGTCGGCCTCGCTGCTCCGATGGCGATATCGCTCGGCATCGGCCGGCTGGCGCGGCACGGCTGCCTCGTCCGCGACCCCGGCGTGCTCGAGACCCTCGCGCGTGTACGGTTGCTCGCCTTCGACAAGACCGGCACTCTGACGGCGGGCAAAGCGCGTCTCGTCGGCGTCGACCGCGAGGAGGTCGGCATCGACGAAGTACTGGCGCGCGCCGCCGGTCTGGAGCGCCATTCCGAGCATGGTCTGGCGCGGGCCATCACGGCAGCCGCCGCTCAGCGGGGCATCACGCCGCTCGTCACCCGCGAGATCCGGATGGTTCCCGGCCGTGGCATCCGCGGCAGCGCCGAAGGCCGGCCCGTGGCGGCAGGGAACGGCAGATTGATGAATGATCTGGGCTGGCCGCTTCCCCCGTCGCTGGCCGAGCGTGCGCGGTCGCTGGAGGCGAGCGGTCATTCGGTGGTCTATGTCGGTTGGGGCGAGCGGGTTCACGCCGTGCTGTCGCTCGATGATTCGCCGCTTCCCGAGGCGCAGGCCACGATCGCGGCCCTGCGTGAGCGCGGGCTCGACGCCACGCTGTTGACCGGCGACTTGGCGCAAGCGGCGGAGCGGATCGCGGCCCTGGTCGGGATCAAGGACGTCCAAGCGGGCCTTTCGCCTGAGGCCAAACGGCTGGCCCTGGATCGGCTCCGCCATGACCACGATTCGGTGGCGATGGTCGGCGATGGACTGAATGACGGGCCGGTTCTGGCCGCCGCAGATGTCGGTATTGCCGTCGGCTCCGCCACCGATCTCGCCCGCGAGACCGCGGCGCTCGTGCTGCCTGCGGACGGATTGTGGATGCTGCCCTGGATCGTCGACGTGGCCCGCGCGGTCCGCAGGACCATCTTGACCAACCTTATGTGGGCGTTCGGCTACAACCTCGTCGCCCTGACGTTCGCAGCATCCGGACTTCTGCAGCCAATCCTTGCGGCGGCGGTCATGGCCGGCTCGAGCATCCTCGTGGTGGTGAATTCGCTGCGGCTGGAGCGGCTGCCCGATCCTGTTCCAACGCTGGTCCCGGAGCAACGATCCGGCGCCGAGGCGGAGCGCGCCCAGAATGGTGCCGGCATTTCGGCAATGGCCGGCCCGGCCGTCGAGCGGAGTTGAGTTTCGTTTCAGCCAAACACGTCGTGCGTGAAGGCGTCGTACCATCCTTCCGCCGCGCGCGCAGCCTGCCGACGGACCTCGGAGCTTTCCTCGACCTTGCTGACGAAGCTGATGACGCTCTTGAGCTTTCCGTCGACGGGCTTGAAGCTGATGGCGTTGCTGAACGCATCGTCGGGGGCGAGATAAGTGTAGCAGGTGTTGAACAAATGCGCCGGGAAACGCGCTGATCCGGTGAGATCGGCCGCGATGGCAAAGGCGCAGGCTTTGGCCTGGCTGTTGGCGCAGAAGGCGGATTTCGGCATATCCCCGCCGATGATCGCGTCGCCGACCAGATGGACGCCGGGCTGCAGCGCCGATTCGAAGGTGACCGGATCGACCGGACACCAGCCCGACTGATCGGCGAGCCCTGCCTGCTGCGCCAAGCGCCCGGCCATTTGCGCCGGGATGACATTGGCCACCGCGGCCTTGAATGTTGCTCCCTCGGTGATCACCGACCGGGTCTTCGCGTCGATCGCCGTGACCCCGCCAGTGAACTGGGCCGGTAGCCATTCGATCATTCCCGGATAGTGGCGGTTCCAAGCGTCCTGGAACAGGTCCTGCGCGTTGAAGCTGTCTTTCGCATCGAGGATCAGAATTTTGGCCTTGGGTTTGCTGCGCTGGAAATAGGAGGCGATGAGCGAAGCGCGCTCATAGGGGGCGGGCGGACAGCGAAACGGATTCGGCGGGACGACGATGACGAATAGGCCGCCATCCTCCATGCTTTCCAGTTGCTGGCGCAACAGCCTGGTTTGCGGCCCTGCATTCCAGCCGTGCGGCATGATCTCCATCGCAGCTTCGTCATAGCCCCTAAGCGCCCGATCCCTGAATGCAATGCCTGGCGCAACAACGAGACGGTCGTAGCTGAGCTTCGAACCGTTGTTCAGCGCAACGGTTTTCGCCGCCGGGTCAATCGCTTCAGCGGCCTCATGAATGACGGTGATGCCGTATTGCTTTGCCAGCGCTTCATAACCATGGCTGAGCGATTTGAACGGGCGGAGCCCGGCGAGATAGAGATTGCTGAAGAAGCAGGTCGTGTAGCTCCGCCGCGGTTCGACCAGGGTCACCTCGATAGCCGTGGCGCTGACGGCGAGATATCTGGCGACCGTTGCGCCGCCGATGCCGCCGCCGATCACGACGACACGCGCCTTGGCCTGGCCCCGCGCCTTCGGCTGGTTGAGCGCCGTTAGCAAGGCTGCTCCAGTCAGGCGGCCGAACTCGCGACGCGTCCAGAATTTCATGGCGCGCTACTTTCCCTGCGCTGCGACGTAGCGCGCGACGCTCGCGATCTCCTCGTCGCTGAGCGACAGCGCGATAGCGTGCATGATGTGATTTGGACTCTCGCTCGCCCGGTAGGCAAGCAGGGCTTTGGTGAGCCTCTCCTCACCAAGCCGGATGATGCTGGGAATGCCTGCGCCGCCGCCATCGAGGCGATGGCAGGACGCACAGGTCGCGGCGAGTTGAGCGCCTTGATCGGCCCCCGCCGCCGCGCCGGATTGGCTGACGAGAAGCACGAGGCCCATGGCAATCGCAGATCTCGCGACGGGGCGCATGCTGAATACCCGTCTGTTTCGGAGTTTTCCGGTCACGCTCCCACTCAACTTGTCACGCCATAATTCGCGCAGTCGATTGCTTCGCCACCTCAACCGACCGTGAGCTGGTGCGACAACTTATAGACGGCACCGCCGTCTTCCTCCCAGACGAAATCGAGCCGGCCGCTCTCTGTCGCGCGCAGGGAAAATTCGAAGAACGGGTTAGCCGAAATCGCCTCGTGTAGATCGACGCTGAACACCACGGCATCGTTACAGCGGCAGACAAACTTGTTAATGATCTTGCGCGGGATCACATTGCCTTGATCATCGTGGCGCAGCCCTGTTTCCATCTCATGGCTGATGATGGTCTTGACCTGAAAGACGTCGCCCTTCGCCGCAGCGCTTGGTACGATCACGCGTGGTGTGGGGGTGATCACTGTCCGGCTCCCTCTCTGATGTCAGGCGCAGCCATTGGTGGCGACGTCAACCCAAGCCGTGGTCATCAGCAGATTGCCGTCATTCATTTCGGCGACAGCGATGACATGCTGCGGTTTGGCAAGGCGGATGCGGGTCGACACGCGGGGCAGGCTGCGTTGCGGGACGAAATGGAAACTCGCCACTTCGATGATCGGGTTCTGCGGCGCGAACACACGGATGTGCCTCACGTGGTCGGCCTCAGTCATGGGGCTGTCGATGTCGAGGCTCATAGGCACGGTGTAACCGGTCGGGAAGACCGCCGGCATTATCAGGTGAAGGCGGTCCGACTCCGTGGCCGTCCGCCCGGTGAGCTGTTTGACGAGTTCCAGCGCTTCATCGTTCGCACGCGCGCTCAGCGGCGAGGAGAGCGCGACTCCGGCAAACCCTGCACTCCCGGCGATCAACACATCGCGGCGCGTCAAGTTCATCATCCCGGTCTCCGCCTTTTTTGCGTCACTCCGAAGACACACATCAACAGCGGCAGGAGGCGGCGCAATCGGACACATCAGTGCGGCAGCTTTGAAGTTTAGCACCGCCAACCGCTGCGAGCAAATCTCTTAGAAGTGCCCAAGGTCTCTTAGCCGCCCTCGAAACGGTCAAGGCATTGCAGGAAAGGACGCTCCTGCGTTTGTCGGATTTCTAAGCACGCTCTTGCCCGGCTATCAGACGCTCGAACTGACTGGAGCGCTCTGAACAGCGCCAGCGCAATGTCGGATCTACAAGCATGTGCGACATTCATGATAAGGCTGAAGAAGGACCGGTTAGGGTCAGATCGCGTCGATGTTCGCGACGACCTGAATGTCCGCTCTCGTGTATCCCAGCCTAAGGCGGCCTGTCCGCAATCGTGACCCGTTTCAGACATTCGTGACCGGCGTCATAAGAAGCGCCCATCACCCACTGGACTCCACTGAGGGAAGCCGACCTTCCCCCAGCCTTTCGCCAGGCACGGATCTTTGCCAACCGCACATTTGAAGCCTATGGTTCCCACATCGGCCGCCAGCGCTTCGGACGCAGCCGACAGTAAGAGGTACGTGCTCTTGCCCTATGGGAGAGAGAGCCATGCCCCAATCCCTTCTTCGCAACCATGTATTGAAAACCCTCTCCTCGGAGGATTTCGCGCTTTTGAAGCCCTCACTGCATCACGTCGAACTGGGCATCAAAGACCAGCTGGAAGTCTCTTATCAGCCGATCGAGCATGTGTATTTCCCAGAGATGGGCATCGCGTCAGTGGTCGCTACGATGACCGATGAGCGGCAAAGCGAAGTCGGCATCGTCGGCCATGACGGCATGACAGGAGTTGCCGTTATTCTCGGCCAGGACAAGTCGCCCAATGAAACCTATATCCAAGTCGCAGGTAATGGCTGGATCCTCCCGGTTGAAGCTCTTCGCTCTGCGATTGCAGAGAGCCAATCCCTTCGCGAGTCACTGCTTCGCTATGCCCACGCGTTCCTCATCCAGTCGTCCCGGACGGCACTGGTCAACGGCCACTCCAAAATCGAGGAGCGGCTGGCCCGCTGGTTGCTGATGGTCCAAGACCGGGTCGAAGGAGATAAGATCTACCTGACGCATGAGTTTCTGGCGACCATGCTTGGCGCTCGGCGCCCGGGCGTTACTACGGCCCTCCAAATGCTTATGCCGAGAAGCAATGCGCCGCTGAGTCGACGTTTGCAGCAAATGCGGCATGCGCTAGCAGTCAAGAGTACCGGTCAGTCGGGGAGCTTTGTCATCTCGACCCTGTTATAGCCAATCGCCCGAAAAACCGGCTCGGCGCAGTCCGGCGATGATGGCCGGCACGCGGCGCATCAGGCGCCACAGGAAGCCCGAGCGGTAGTTCTCTATCATCAGAATGATCGGCCCCTGATTGATGCCGACATGGTCCGGCGATACCCAACCGCATGGCCGGCCGTCGGCGGCTGCTATTGTCGGATTGAAGCTTGCGGTGAAGCCGTAAGGGTTGCCGTCGTGCAGGTCGATCTCGTGGAATAGCGCAGTGCCGGCAGAACGATCTCTGGCGCAAAGGGCAATGAGGTAATCGCTGCCCACGGCGACAACGTCCCATCATCAGGGCCGAATGGCGCACCGCGCGCCAGATAGCCGAAGAAGCGGCGGCCACCGACCGTGATTTGGCGTTTTGTCGGGCTTGGGCCGTCGCTGGCGGTGATGCCCCAGCAATTCTCGCCATAACCGCTGAAGCCCTTCGGATTGCGAATGGCGTAGTCGCGTTGCAGGTAGGTTGCCTCGCGGCTGTTCTCGAAATAGTCGCAGTCGTGGTTGCGCATGGAAGCATCGCGGATGCCGCGAAAATCGATCCAGATATGCGAGAGCTGGTGGATGAAAAGTGGACCGGCGTAAACCAATTCCCGGCCATAGATCTTTTTCCACTTGTGTGGATAGCCAGGCCGCATAGCTCTCGGGCGGCAGCGGATGGGTTGGCGAGCCGAGGCCCAACACATAAAGGATCACCGCTTCGTCGTAGCCTTGCCAGCGATAGCGCAGGAAGCCTTTTCCAGGCCGCCAGCCATGGGTGACGGTCGCGCCGCCGTTCTGCGCCCATCGCCAGTCGGCGCGCCGGTAGAGCGCATCGGCAAGCCGCCGGATTTCCAGTTCGGATTCATCGTCCTCGCCAAAATAGGCGCCGCCGGCCAGCGCACCGGCAAGCAGAAGCGCCGTATCGACCGTGGACAGCTCACACTTCCAGACGCGGCGGCCGGTCTCCATGTCGAGGAAATGGTAATAAAAGCCCTTGTGGCCCGTTGCGTCGGCTTCGGGCCCTTGCGGCGCGTTCCAGAAGAAGCGAAGCGTGGCGAGCGTCCGTTCAGCGGCGGCGGCGCGCGTCATGAAACCGCGCTCGACACCGACGGGATAGGCCGACAGGGCGAGCCCGACGGCGGCGATGCTGGCCGGTGACCCCGGGGTGTTGCGGTCGGCGATCAGGCCATTCGCCGGGTTGGCCTCTTTGAGAAAATAGTCGAAGGACAGGCGCTGGATGTCCGAGAGAAGCTCGTCGTTTTGCGGGTGGTCGCTCGATGCATCCATGGCTATCGAAATAGAGGGGTTCGCTGCGCTTCCCACCTTTTTGGTCGTCTTGTCGCCTTTGGGTCATGTCACGACGATGCTCGCGCTGGCCCAGGTGTCTTTATAACTAAGCTCGAAACCAGAAACCGGGCCGGATGCTGTTTCCTCGAGGATTGCAATGATCGTACATTTAGTAGACGGCACATACGAACTGTTTCGCCACTTCTACGGCCAACGCCGGTTCAACAACGGCCAAGACAAGCCGTTTGGCGCAGTCCTCGGCGTGCTGAACACAGTGCTGGAGATGATCGAGAATGGCGCCACACACATTGGGGTGGCTACCGATCATGTAGTCGAATCGTTTAGAAATCAGCTCTGGCCCGGCTACAAAACCGGGGATGGCATCGAGCCGGCGTTGCTCGCGCAGTTTCACCCCCTCGAGGGAGCCTTGGCGGCGATGGGAGTGGCGGTCTGGCCGATGATCGAGCTGGAAGCCGATGACGCGCTGGCCTCCGCGGCGCGCAGCGCGGTTGCCGATGAGCGCGTGCAGAAGGTGTGCATCTGGACGCCGGACAAGGATCTCGCGCAGTGTGTGCGCGGTGACCATGTGGTCCAGGTAGACCGCAGGGCCCAGAAAATTCGCGATGCCGCCGGTGTACGCGAGAAGTTCGGAGTTGAGCCCGCCCTGATTCCAGATTTCCTCGCGCTCGTCGGTGATGCCGCCGATGGCTATCCGGGTCTCGAAGGCATCGGCCTGGTCTCGGCCGCCCGGCTGCTTGGCCGCTACGGCCCTCTTGAACGCCTTCCGCCTGAAGCCCTCGGCAAGCGTAGAGAGCTCGCGCTTTTGTTCAAAAATCTCGCGACGCTGCGCACTGACGCTCGGCTGTTCGATAACGTCGAAGAGCTGCGCTGGCGCGGCCCGACCAAAGCATTCGAGACGTGCGTGATCCAGCTGACTGACACCCGGCTCCTCGCACGTGCTCTCAACGCTCGCCGCAACTGACTTCGGGAGGCGAGGTCTGGAAGCGGCCTTTAGAAGGCTAGCGTCGCTTCCCGATCGCACAGGGGCACTGTGCACGCGAGAACAGTCTGGAATAAGAGACACGCAAATGTACCGGCTGGTGGCAGGCGCTCACACAGCATCTGAGTTGTGGGTGGCGTTCAATGGCCATACTAGCGTCACACCTACGACGTTTCAGGAGACTGAACCTGCCAGCCATTGGAGGAGAAGCAGCCGCAGGAGCGGAACGTTTTGTCAGCAGACAATAGGGTCCCGTTGCAGAGCATCTCCCCGAACGCTGCGCCGGTGCTATGGTGTGCCCGCTATATGGGGCATGCCCGCAGTCACCCGCCGTACACTTCTTGCGTTCACCGCCGTTGCGTCTGTCGTTGAACCGACGTTTGCTGAAGGCGAAGGTACCTCGCGCGAACTGCAGGCGCTGATCGCAAGCCATGAAACCGCCTATGCCGCGCTCCATAGGGTTGTTCATCGATCGGGCAGCAACTGGCACGACCGCAAGATGGCAGACCGAATTGAAGAGCAATCCTTGATGGCCATCTGTTCCTATCCTGCGACCAGCCGAGGCGACCGCCGGGTCAAGGCCGAGTACCTGCTGACTGTTGAGGCGCGGGGCGACTCGACTTGGAAGAGCACATGCAGGCCATCTTGCGCTCAACGATGCGGGGCTGATCGATCGCAGTACCCGCGGGGGAACCAGACCGCGCGTTGCCGGAGCGCGGCGCGGCCTCGGAGCAATGTGACGACGCAGACATTCTGTTTGGGTTACCGCGCAGAAAAGAAACCCGAAGATGCTTCAATCCCCCGCGAAGGCCGCCTCATCGGCTGGTAGCGAGCCCCTGCGCTATGCGCCGCACAGACATCACAACGCCAGGCCCGACACGAGAAGTATGCAAATTGGTGGAAATTCCCGGAAGCGGCTCATTTTCGACAATCGCCAACACCTCATCGGCTGACCGTGCCAATCGGAGTCGCTCCCGAACATGAGCTACTCGAAGCAGCCGGCATCTTTGCGAAAGGGCAGGGAGGAAGGCGGAAGTAGCAGAGCGCGGCCAGAGTACAGTCTAGATGAGCTCCGAAGGAGGCTTGGTGCGCTCGAGGCGCGGTTCCGGCGAGGCCGGTCTTCATCTTCCCCAACGCAGCAAAGGTCGCTCTGTCACGCTATATACGGGTGAGAGGCAAAAAAGCAGGTTTGATTTTCGGAGAAATCAAAGGTAATCAAAAAAATTGCACGTGAGGGGATGCGGGTGCGCCGGAATCGCATCTGGCAGAGAATGGGATGCCCCCACCCTAAAAACTTTCTTATCCAGAATTAGCATCGCTGTTGGGCCGAGCTGGTGCGCGTATCGGCCTCACTAGCGATTGCAGTACCCCTTGCGCGCTTGCGCGCACGCGGGGGAATTCCTGTATAAGCGATAACAGTCGACTTGGCGACCGGTCCTTACTGTCGTCCAGGTCGGCGACCACCCTATGCCACCTTTCTATCTCGCCATCTCGCTCGTTATTAATCTTGCCCTTCGTGGGAGGGCTGTGTGGTGTTGGAAACAGGTGAGCAGGAATATTATCGGCAGCTTGGCGGCATGAAGAAATCTTAAAAAATGCATTCCGAGATACGTTTCTGGATGTGAAGCTAACGACAATCTTCAATTTGATTCGTATAGAATCGCGTGTTGTGAACGCGTAGTTGAGGAGCCCCCGAAATGAACGCAAAGCTCAAAAGCAAGCCCGTCGCAAGGTAATTCTTCATGGATATCTTAATAAAGAACCGTTGAAAGATATTGCGACCAAGATCGGATGCTCACTGGCGAGTTTAAGAGTCAGCGCCAGTAAACTCGGTCGCACTCGAACCCCGACGGAGGCGGCGGAATTTCGCGTGGCTTTCATATGCCGGAACACAAACGGGAAGATTGCAACCAGTTGCTGATCTCTGGACGGTATAAATCTCGCGATTGCGCGCAAATTCTGGGAGTCTTAACAGTGTAACCATCGGATTTCGAGTAAGATTATTACAGACGGATATTATCGCTTGAAGACTTTCTGTAGATCACGAATAACTTTATTCTGGCTGGTGAAACTTTGGGAGGGGTAGAAAATGACTCTGATGGATAGACACAGTGATGCTGTTTCGGGTAGCCGATACATTGCGATAACGACCAAGTATAACCATGAGGCGCATACGACGCGGCCCTCTTATGTTTTTCCTCCAGATCGTGCATCGGGCGCAGGGGTCGGGGAGCCAAGAGCACGCAGCCTGGAATCCATAACCGGCATGCTTGATCGCATCGGCTGCGGCTATCTCGTGCTGAACCGCGAGAGGAAAGTGGTCGAATGGAACGCAGCCGCTCAAACCACGCTGGAGCGCCAGGGAGAAGTGGCCGATACGGCCAGCGGTCTTTCGGTGGCCTTGAGGCGGCTGATCGCGAATGTTCCGGCCCATTTCCTGCCGGGCTCACTATCGTGGGTGGTGATCCGCAGCAACGGCGACAGGCCGGTGATATTGAACGAGAACGGGTTTATCGCTCCTGACGGAACGAGCATTGTGGCGTTACTGGACCGCGAGAACAGGTCGGGGCCAAATCCTCAGACACTGCAAAAGATGTTTGGCTTGACGAGCGCGGAAACGCACTTGGCGTTGCGCTTGGCTCAGGGCGATGCGCCGCTGGAGATCGCCCGCAGTTGGCGCCTCAGCCGCACCACGATCCGCTCCCAGCTTGCCTCGCTGTTCGCCAAGACCGAAACGAAACGTCAGGCGGAACTGGTGGCTCTTCTTGGGCGCATTTCAGTCTTGCCATAAGGCCGTCGTTTGGATCCATCTCAGCAGACAGCCAATCCCGAAACGCTTTGATTTTCCGCTGGGCGATGGCGCGGGGCGGGCAGAGGAGTATGAATCTCGAACAGAGAGTCACTCGCAGGCACCAAAGCCGCAATGGCGTCTACGGACAAACACACAGGCAGGTGGTTGATAGCTACTGCTGTGCTTGGGGTCGCCTACTTCGTAGCCTATTCATATTCCCCTGGTTTGATGCGCCTCATCGGCATCGCGTTTGTAATTTGCGCCTACTACCGTACGCAGAATCCTTAGATATCACCGGCCTTGTGGTTGCCCTATTATGCCCCCGGCCGCTTGTTCTTGACGTAGTCCAAAGCCTCGACGTGCGTCCCGTCGACATCTGAACTCGTCCACCTGGGCAGCTATCAGCCGGCATCGGCATTTCTGCGTGAATGTGCTGCGTGCCGACCAGATGGCGATTGCCGACCGCTTTGCCGGGCGCGGTGGCCTGAAGGGGTCGGCGCGCTACGAGGGCGCTCGCTGGTTCAGCCTTGTAACCGGCGCACTAGCCCTCGACGAGGCGCTTGCCTCGGTCGACTGCACGGTTGAGGATACTGTTATTCGCCACAGCCACGCGCTGATCCTCGGCAGCATCCGGCATGTGGTGAGCGGAGAGCCCGGCCCGGCGCTGATTCTATCATCACGGCGAATACGGATCGTCGTAAACGCATTTCGGTTCCTGGTGCTTGGCGGCGCAGTGAAGGTCCAGACATTCAAATGAGGCTTTGATCTAGAATGCCTTGGAGAGAAACAGAAAAGCTAGGCAGGTCTTCGGCGTCCAGCCAAAGCCGCAGGCTAGAAGTGATTCCCAGCCATTTTGTCGTCCGCCACAAGGTTACAAAACTCATCGTAAGTAACTGACTTACCAGAGATACCTAGAGTTCGATCCTCTCTCGCAGCACCAGATTTTCCCATCATTTTGAACGCTTAAGTCACGTTGTCACTTCTTCCTTTCGGCACGGACAAGCGAACATAGGCGCAACACGGCTCTGGAATCCGTGGACAAACCGTGGAGTTTGTTCGCCTTGCGTTTACGGGTCGGCAGCAAATCGGCCCGCATGCTCTCCTCCGAGACCACCACATGTTCATAGCGCGCTTTTGACTTCGCGTCTTTTTCATAGCGCACTATTGACTTCGCGTCTTTCCAGCGGCCTGTGCTGACCAGCCCACGCGCATCGATCTTGAGTAGCGCCGCATCCGAGGTCGAGGCCTGGGCGGATGCGATGCTGGAGGCCGGTGAGCCGTCCAACCGCTCCATAGCTGACAGGCTCGTCAACCTTGGGACCATCGTTAACTGGGGCAAGCGCCTAAGATGGCGGCCATCTAGCCGCCATTGGCGCCAAGCGAAGTTGCGCCGAAATGCAACGGGATCGGCGCGCTACGCGTTGCGCTCGTCCAAACGCGACTGCTGGTCGGCGGCATCGGCCGATTCGCCCAGCGTGTCGGCGACCGTGGCACCTCGCGCACCAATCGGCTGCTGCGCACCTGTGGTGGTGTCCATCGCTGTCTGATGCTCCATCTCGGAATTCAGCTCCGCACCTACAACCAGGATAATCACGGAGAACCAGGTCCACATCATTAGCCCGATGACTGCCCCAAGGGCTCCATACGTGGCGTTGTAGTTGGCAAAGTTTTCAAGATAATAGGAGAAGCCTATAGAGACTGCGATCCAGACCACAGCGGCGAGGAAGGCGCCCCATGTCGCCCATTGCCACTTTGCCCTTTCCCGGCTGGGTCCGTAGCGGTAAATCAGCGTGATCCCGACGCCCACCATGATCAGCATCATCGGCCACCGAAAGATCCGCACAAGGGCTTCGGTCCAGCCGCCGAGGTTCAGCAGCACAAGCATGGCCGGCACAAGCCCGACCGAGACGACAAAGCCGATACCAATGAGGATGGCGCCAAGTGTGAAGCCCAAGGCCAGGAGATTCAGATGGATAAAGCCGCGCTTTTCACTCTCCTCGTAGGCGATGTTCATGGCTTCGAATAGCGTCTTTATGCCGTTACTAGCGCTCCACAGTGCGACGGCAAGGCCGAAGATGAAGCCGAAGCCGAGCGCGCCCGTCTTCTGAGCGGCCAAGGACGCAAGCTGAGATCTGATAATATCCAGACCTCCCGAAGGCAGTACGCCGCCAACGAACGCAATGTGCTCAGCGATCGTCTGAGGATCGGCGACGAAACCGTAGATCGACACGAAGGCGGCAAGCGCTGGAAAGAGGGCAAGAAGCAGATAGAATGCGGCCCCGGCCGCGATCAGCATAACACGGTCCTCGGTTAGCTCAGCAAAGACCCGCCACAGCACGTCCTTCCAGCCGCGGCTGGGAATCTGTGACGGCCATTCGGCATTGCGTCCGCGGCCCTCCCGTTCGGCCCGCCGCTCAAGTTGCACTTTACCTTCGTAAGCGTCCTCGGTTGTTTTCTTCGACATGGCTGCCAGCCCGGAGCATCTTCTTCGCGGGGCAAACGTATAATGGCGCCAAAGGATGCAGGTGCAGACCTGCGCTTACAAATAAACATCCGCCGCCTGCAGCAACACCTGCGCCATCCCCATGCGACGAGCTCATTTAACAGCGACACCGCCCTGCCCAGGACCCTCAGTGGCTTATTCGAGCGACCGATGAGAATAGCCTGTCAAACGGCTCCAACACTGACTCCATTATGGAGTCAATTTTGCACGCCGATTCACAATCGTTCTCGAACTGCTCGCCGCAACATTTGACCGCAACGCCCGCATCTCGACAGAGGAACTCGTAGTGCGCGGATTGGTCCGCGTCCGGAAAGCGGCCCCAGCGCCTGACGTTCAGAACGAGGATCGCCGAGAAAGTCTTTTGGCCGGTCACGACATCGGCAAGCAACTGCTTGAGTCCGTCACGGCCCTTAGACTTAGGCCGCTTTTTCTAGCGTCTTTATAGGTTTCGACGATGGTATATTCGCGCCTCTCGGCGTACTCGGCGATGGCCGCCGCCTGGTAGTGCAGTCCGAGGATGTTCCGTAACCGGTACTCCTTCGAGTAAAGCATCTCCGTCAGTCCGACGGAGAACTTCTCGGTGAGGTGAGCGTCGATGGCGCTGCCTTCATCATTGAAACGGTCGATTAACACAGACCTTGCGACGACTTGATGCTCGAGCAGCGCGCAGCAACTAGACGTCTGCCATATCGTCGCGTCGGGGGCCATCAGTCCGACACCGACGGCTGGCGCGCACCCTCTTTAGACCTTGGATAGGTTTTGCCGATATCTATCGGCGAAAAGGAGCCGGAAAGTCATGACCGAGATCTGGCACTCACTCCTCGCCAATCTTGCGTTGGTCTCCATCCTGATCGTCGCCTGGGATCTTGTGGCGGACTTCACGGGGCGTCTCCGGCAGCGGGCACAGTCGCTGCTTCTCGGCGTGGTCATGTGCGTGGGCGCGATCATTTCCATGGCGACGGCTCTGTCCGTCTCCGGCTTCGTCGTCGATCTGCGCGCCGCTTTCGTCGGCGCCGCCGCGTTCTTCGGCGGGTGGCCGGCGATGTTCATCGCTACCGCCGGCTCCATTGCCTATCGGCTCTATCTTGGCGGGCAGGGTGCCAGCGTCGGCGTCATGAGCATCCTGATCACCGCCGTCGTCGGTCTGGCATGGCACCGCATCGTCGCGGCCCGGTCGCGCACCATCCTCGATATATTCGGCCTTGGCGTGTCCGTCGCGCTCGCCGGGTTGATCACGCTCCTGGTCGTCCCCCCGCAAGTCGCCGGCCTTGTGCAGCAGAGCACGTTCCCGTCCCTGGTGTTCCGCTTCCTCAGCACCATCATCATCGGCGTGCTGCTCGATCGCCAGCAGCGGCGGCGCGATCTCGCGATGTCCAACATGATCTACCGAGCCATGGTTCGCGAGCTGCCGGATTGCTTGAACATGAAGGATGTCGACGGGCGCTTCATCGCCGCCAATCCCGCCACCGCCGAAATGATGCACGCCGCTTCGGTCGAGGATCTCATCGGCAAGACGGATTTCGATTTCTATCCGAAGGAGGTGGCCGAGCGCTTCAGGCAGGATGAGACGGGCGCGCTGGGGGCCGGGCAAACGCTGCGCATCGATCAACCCGCGCTGTTCCCTGATGGCAGGCAGGGCTGGCTTTATACGCTGAAGGCGCCGTTCCGCGACGAGGCCGGCAAGATCACCGGTGTCATCACCTACAATCGCGATATCACCGAGCAGAAGCGAAACGCCCAGCTCAAGAACGATTTCATCTCCACGGTCAGCCACGAATTGCGCACGCCGCTGACGTCCATCCGCGGCTCGCTCGGCCTGATCGCGGCCGGCGTCGCGGGCGAACTGCCGCCCAAGGCCGCCAATCTCGTCAACATCGCCCACAACAACAGCGAAAGGCTGGTTCTTCTCATCAACGATATCCTCGACATGGAGAAGATCGAATCGGGCGTGATCGCCTTCAAGATCAAGCAGATGGCTGTCCGCCCGGTCCTGGAGCAGGCCATTGCCGCCAGTTCCAATTACATGGCCGAGAGCAGGATCCGCATCGTCCTGGTCGACGATGCCCCTCGCGCCGAGGCCAATATCGACCCGGACCGCCTGCATCAGGTGATGGCGAATCTGCTGTCGAATGCGATCAAGTTCTCCGATCCTGGCGGCACCGTGATGGTAAAGCTCCAGCGTCGCGACCGCGACATGCTGCGCGTCTCGGTGATCGATCAGGGAGCGGGCATTCCCGAAGCGTTCCGCAGCCGCATATTCGGTAAGTTCGAGCAGGCCGACGCGTCCAGCACCCGCAAAAAGGGAGGGACGGGCCTGGGCTTGAGCATCGTCAAGACCATCATGGAAAAGCTGGGCGGCGCCGTATCCTTCGAGACAGAGGAAGGCAAGGGAACTTCGTTTCACGTCGACCTTGCGGAAGCGCACAGGCAGGCCGAGAAGCCAGTTTTGGTCGAGCGGCGGTCGCGGAAGCGCGATGGCCGACTGCGTGTCCTCATTTGCGAGGACGAGGCCGACGTCGCTGCGGTGATCGCAGCACTTCTGGATGCGGAGGGCTTTTCCAGCGACGTCGCACCCGACATCGCCACCGCCAAGGCGCTTCTGCGGTCCCGCGATTACGTGGCGCTGACGCTCGACATCAAGCTGGCGGGAGAATCCGGCATCAAGCTCTTCCACGATATAAGGGCATCACCGGTGAATTCCGACATTTCGGTCATCGTCATCTCCGCCGTCGCCGACGAAGCCAAGCGCTCGCTGAACGGCAGTGCCGTCGGCATCGTCGACTGGCTGGAGAAGCCGGTGGACTCGGCGCGGCTTCACGCCGCTCTCGCCAAGATCGTCGGCCGCAGGGTCGAGCCGATGGCGCAGATTCTGCATGTCGAGGACGATGAGGGCGTGCTTGCCGTGATGTCGGCAGGGCTGGGTCCGGGCGTCTCGATCGCCTCGGCGAAAACGCTGCAGGACGCCCGGCGGGCGGTCGCGAAGCGTCGCTTTGACCTGGTCATCCTGGACATAGCGCTTCCCGACGGATCGGGTCTGGACCTGCTCACCGAACTGCCGCTGGAGACCCGGGTCATCGTGTTCTCGGCGGCGGAAATGGACGAGAAACTCGGCGACCGGGTGCAGGCGATCATGACCAAGACCAGGGCCTCCGAAATCGACGTTGCGAAGCTTGTCAGAAGCATGCTGATCGCTTCTCGCGACGGCAGCGCGCCGACCCCTGCCAAGGAGAGACGATGATGCCGGCACGGATCCTATATGTGGATGACGAGGACGATATCCGCGAAATCGCCCAGATGTCGCTTGAGCTCGATCCGGAATTCGAGGTGCGGTCCTGCTCCTCCGGCGTCGCGGCGCTGACCGATGCCGTCGATTGGCAGCCCGACCTCATCCTGCTCGATGTGATGATGCCGGACATGGACGGACCGGAAACGCTGACGCGCCTGGCCGATTCGCCGCTGACGGCATCGATACCCGTGGCGTTCATCACGGCGCGCACGCAGACGCATCAGGTCGAGCGCTATCTCGCCATGGGAGCGGTCGGGGTCATCGCCAAACCCTTCGATCCGCTGGCGCTTGCAGGCGAAGTAAGGAAGCTGCTCCCGCGGCGCGATGGCCCTGCCTAGGCGCGCCAGGGCAAGGCGACGGCAAGAAGCCTGTCGGCAAGCGCCGTTTGCCGTTTACGGCTCCTATACCGTGGGCCGATATTCATCTAGTGATTGTATCGAAATGCAACCGTCGCGAATCAGCTTTATCCATGATCACGCGGCGTTGGCGGGCGCGGGGAACGCTGCGCGGAATCTCTAGCATGGACCACTTTGGCGGATGTCGGTTCATGGGTTGATCACTCCGGGGGGCAACGAGGCGTGAACCGGAGCGGAACTGGTGGATGGAGCGAAGGCAAGAGTTCTGATCTGCGATGATGATCCCTTGTTGCTCGAGCTGATGGAATTCAGGCTGAGGGCGAAAGGATACGAGGTCATCAAGGCGGTGGACGGGGCCGAAGCGCTGGGGAAGGCGGAGCAGGACCGCCCCGACATCATTGTGCTCGACGCGATGATGCCCAAGGCCGACGGCCTTGAGGTGCTGACCCGCATCAAGGGCGACCCGGCTCTATGGGAAACCCCGGTGATCATGCTGACCGCCCGCAAGGCTGAAAGGGACATCGTCTCGGCCCTCGAAAAGGGAGCCGACGACTACCTGGTAAAGCCATTCATCCCCGAGGAGCTTCTGGCCCGGCTCGCGCGTCTGCTTGCGCGCAGAAGCGGGAAGCGCTGATGCGGCGCGGCCGGCGCGCTGCCCTTGCCGCATGCCTGATCCTGGCGATCGCCGCGCCTCCCGGCGCGGCGCTGGCGCAGACGGGGGATGAGCTCTACGCGTCCGGCGTCAAGGCCAGGCAAGCGCAGCATTTCGGCGAGGCGGCGGATCTTTTTCGGCGCGCCCTGGCGCTCAAGCCCGATAATGCCGACGCCCTGGTTCAGCTCGGTTTCGCCGAGCTCGGCCGCGACAATCTGCCGGCGGCGCGCGACGCCTTTTCCAGGGCGCTCTGGCTCGCCCCGACCTACCGGGACGCCAGCTTCGGCATGGCCGAGGTCGAGTTCCGCTCGGGCAATCCGGATGCCGCGCTGCCGCTCGCCGAGAAGGTTGCGCAGGCCGATCCAGGCAATGCCGACGCCGTAGCGCTTGTCGAGAACATCCGCAAGGCGAAGCAGGCCGCCATTGAGGCGAAACGGGCTCCCGCGACTCCGGCGCGGGCAAAGAAACCGGCCAGCCGGCGGCCCGATCCCGTCGCCGGCCTGATGGAGCAGGGCAGGCGCCTGCGGGCGGCGGGAAAGCTGCCCGAGGCGGAGACGGTCTATCGCCAGGCGCTGAGGCTGGCGCCGAAGAACACCGACATCCTGGTCGCCCTTGGCCTTGTCGTCGGCTCCAATCAGCGCTCCGACGAGGCGGAGCAGTTCTTCGACCGCGCGCTTGCAATCAAGCCCGGCCTTCTCGACGCGCGGCTGGGCAAGGTGCGCCTGGCGATCTGGCAGGGCGACGCGCCGCGCGCGCGCGCCCTGGTCGACGGCGTGCTGGCCTCGGCGCCGGACAATGTCGAGGCGCTTGACCTCGATGCAAGAGTTGCCTTGCTCAAGGCCGATTACACACGGGCCGGGCAGTCGTTCCAGCGCGTGCTTGCGCTCGATCCGCGCAATGCCGAAGCGCTGGTCGGGATGGGCGATGTGAGCCGCGCCGAGGGTGACGACGACGCGGCGCGGCAGGCCTACAGGGAAGCGCTCGCCATTGAGCCGGGCTCTCCCGATATCGAGCAAAGGCTGGCCGCGCCGCCGCCGCGCAAATGGCGGCTCGACCTCGGCAGCGAGGTGAGCGATCTCACCAATGGGCTCGGCGACTGGACCGACAGTTCGGCCGGCCTTGCCTATCGGCTGTCGCCGCGCACGACGATTTCAGGCCGCACCCGGCTGGCCACTCGCTTTGGCCACACCGACGTCCAGATCGAGGGCCGCGTCGACCAGGCCTTCTCGCCCGCATTCTCCGCCTATGCGCTGGCCGCGGCGACGCCGGATGCCGATTTCCTGGCGCGCTATTCGATCGGCGCCGGCGCTTCGTGGCAGGTCGTGGCCCCGGCAAAGGCGTTCGGCCCGTTGTCGCTGAACATCGACGCCCGCTATGACAATTTCGCCAACCCCGGCGTCACCAGCATCTCGCCCGGGGTGCAGGGCTATGTCCTCGACGGCCGCCTGGGGCTTTCCGCCCGCTGGGTGCATGCGCAGGACAATATCGGCACGCGCGCGGATGGCTATGTGCTTCGCGCCGACCTTGCGATGACGCCGCGCTTGAACGTGTTCGGCGGCTACGCGGACGCCCCCGAAATCTCCAACGGCACGCTGGTGCCGACGCGCACCGTCTTCGGCGGTATTTCCTGGGACGTCAGCGACCCGCTGACGCTGCGCGCCAGCATCGCGCATGAGCAACGCCCGACATTCGACCGAAGCATATTCGGGCTCGGACTGACCGCGCGGTTCTGACCATGTGGTACATCTGGGACCTGTCCATATTGCTCACCGCTCTTTCCCTGGTAATAATGCTGTTCCTGATCGCGCGCCGCGTGCTGCAGGAGCGCTGGGGCAGGGCTGGGGCCGACCAGCGGCGCCAGCTTCTGACGGCGCTGATCGCCTTCACCGAAAACCGCGACCGCGAGGCCCTGAAGGCAGCGGTGCTCGTGGTCCCGGCGGGCGTGGCGATCAATGCCGGGTTCGAGTTCATTTCGCTGCTGCGCGGCGAGGAGCATGACGACGTCCTTGCCGCCTTCAACGAATGCGGCCTGCCGGCCCTTGTCGGCAGGCAGCTGGAAAAAGGCAACGTGGCCGATCGCATACACGCGGCCGAGATGCTGGCGGCGCTGCGTTCGGAAGGTGCGGTGGCAAGCCTGCTTTCGGCGCTCGACCACGACCGTTCGCGCGAGGTCAGGATCGCCGTCGCCATCGCGCTCTGCGATCTCGGCAGCCTGCCGCCGCTCGGCATTGCGCTGCGCAAGATCGGCGTGGCGGGGCAGCGCTCGCGGCGCCTGATCGAGCTTTTCAGGCGCTTTCCGCCGGCGCGCCTCCACCAGCTCGCGGACCATGCCGCGCGTGTTGACGCCGTGCCCTTCATTCGGGCGGCCGCGATCGACGCGCTTGCCCGCGCCGGCGGCTTTCGCTTCGCCGATTTCTTCGCCCGCCTGGCCGGCGACGCATCGCCCGAGGTTGCCGCCGCGGCGCTGCGCGCGCTCGGCCTCACCGGACACGCCGACGCGCCAGCGATCCTGGCGACCGCGATGGCAAACGGCAACTGGGACGTGCGCAGCGCCGCCGCCGATGCCGCTGGCCGGCTCGGCCTGTCTGAACTCGCCCCGCCACTGGCCAGGCTGATGGACGATGAGGCGTGGAACGTGCGCTATGCCGCCGCCAATGCGCTGCGCTCCTTCGGCCAGCCGGGAGAGCGGCTGCTGCGCGAGATTGCCGACAGCGAGGTCTCGCGCAGCCAGCGCACCGCCTCGCTCGTTCTTGCCGAGGGGCCGGCCTTATGATCGCCGACTGGAGCCACGAGATCGTTCTTGCCGCCACCATCGTGTCTTGGTTCATCATCGGGGCGGGGCTGGCGCAGACGACGATCTATCTCCTGCAGCTCGCCGTCGCAGGCTATGCGCTTTCCAAGCGCCCGCCGGTGGCGCGCTCGGCGCTGCTCTGGCATCGTTATGGCGACGTCGCGCCGCCGATCGCGCTGCTGGTGCCCGCCTATAACGAGGCCTTGAACGTGGTAGAGAGCGTCCATTCCATGCTCGCGCTCCAATATCCCAATTTCGAGGTGATCGTCATCAATGACGGCTCGAAGGACCAGACGCTGCAGCGTCTGATCGAGGCCTTCAGGCTGGTGAACTTCCATCGGCCCTATGAGGAGGCGCTCGCGCACAAGCCGATCCGCGGCCTCTATTCCTCGCCGATGACCGAGCGGCTGTTCGTGGTCGACAAGGAGAATGGCGGCAAGGCCGACGCCCAGAACGCCGGCATCAATGTCTGCCGCGCGCCGCTCTTCTGCGCGATCGACGGCGACTCCATCCTCGAGCCCGATGCGCTGATGCGCGCCGCTCAGCCTTTCATCGACGACCCCGAGCGCACCATCGCCGTCGGCGGCACGATCCGAATCGCCAACGGCTCGAAAATCGAAGCGGGCAGGGTGCGCGAGATCCATCTGCCGCGCCGCCTGCTGCCGCTGCTCCAGGTGGTCGAATATCTGCGCGCCTTCCTCATGGCGCGGCTTGCCTGGAGCCGCATCAACACGCTGATGCTGGTCTCCGGTGCCTTCGGCGTGTTCCGCCGCGCGGAAGTGGTGGCGGTGGGCGGCTTCACCAGAGGTTCGATGGGCGAGGACCTGGACCTCGTCATCAAGCTGCACCGCCATATGCGGGACGCCAGGCGCAAATACCGCATCCAGTTCATTCCCGAACCGGTGTGCTGGACGGAGGCGCCGGAAACGCTGAGCGTTCTGGCAAGGCAGCGCACGCGCTGGCAGCGCGGCGCGCTCGAATGCTTCTTCCGCCACCGCGCCATGCTCTTCAATCCGCGCTATGGCCGCGTCGGCTTCCTCGGCTTCGGCCACATCTTGATTGCCGACGTGCTGGGGCCCCTGGCGGAGGTGCTGGGCTACATCCTGATCCCGGCCTTCTGGCTCCTCGGCATCCTGTCGGCCGAATATCTTTTGGCCTTCACCTCGCTCATCTTCACCTATGGCGTTTGCGTCAGCGTATGCTCCCTCATCCTCGAAGAGGCCGAGCTCCAGCGCTTCCCGCGCGCCCGGGATCTGGCCGTGCTGACGGCGGTCGCCGTGATCGAGAATTTTGGCTATCGCCAGCTCAACAATTTCTGGCGCGTGAGGGGCTGGTGGCAATTCTTGCGGGCAGACCAGAACTGGGGCGAGATGACCAGGACCGGCCTTTCCGGCGCCAAGAAATAGGCATGGCCGGACGCATCATTGCAGCGTCCGCTCGATCTCCGCAACTAGCGCATCGAGCGCGGCTTCGGCCGCCGCTTCATCCCCCTTCTCGATCAGCAGCGTCTCCAGCGCGGACGCCCGCGCGCTGATCTCCGCAAAGCCGAACGTCCCCGCCGCCCCTGCCAGCGAGTGGGCGATCCTGACCAGTGAATCGGCGGGACCCCCGGGCAGGGCACCGCCCTCACGCGCGATGGTCTTCAGCTCCGCGAGTTGATCGTCGCAACGGGCAAGGAAGCGTTGCCGCCAAGGGGCGAAAGGGTCGTTTGAGATGAGGCTGTGCTCCATTCCGGGATATCGAGGGTATTCAAGCAGAAAGTGGCTTGGGTTGAAACGGACTGCTTGTCGCGCATGACCTCTTATGAGGACGATCACGGTAGGCGCTGTTGACGCAAATGCGACTCCGCCAGCCGTGCAATGGCCGGCCGCTTTGCGCCGATTGCACGAACCCGCTTCGCGGGAGGGTCGCTAGCGTTCCTGGCGCCGCTGCGGAAGAAGAACTGGGTCGTCTATGCCAAGCCGCCCTTCGCCGGGCCCGAGGCCGTGCTGGCCTATCTGCGCGTTACACCCATAGCGTCGCAATCTCCAGCGCTGGATGAGGCCGGCGTGACCTTCCGCTACAAGGACTACCGCCGCAACGGGCAAGAACGGTACCGGACCATGACGCCCGATCCCGGCGAGTTCATCCGCCGCTTCCTTCTCTATGTGCTGCCCAGAGGCTTTCACCGCTTCGCCACTATGGGCTGCTTGCCAGCGCCGCCCGGGCGGCAAACATCGCGCGCGCTCAAACTACTCGCAGCGCCCCCGCCCAAGGTCGAACGCGGCAGCTCCGACGATGCCGACGCTGCTCCGACCGATTGGCGGCCGCCATGTCCGTGCTGCGGTGGTCGCATGATCATCATCGAGACGTTCGAGCGTGGCAAAGCCGCCCGCGCGCCGCCATAGGACGTCATGACCGCGAACGGCCCGTCAACACGTCGCAAACCTGCCGAAGAATCTCGCTGTCGGTGGCTGGGCGACGTGCGTCTGACCCCCACGGCGCCAACCACAACGCCGACAACGCTCAATTGCTCCGCTCGTCAATGGCCACGCCTTGGCTAGCTCCAACCGCCCGTCCACCCCGTTGCTCTCACTCGGGCACGCCCATCAGCACTGCCCAGCTGCGCAACGCGAAGTCGTCAAATCCCCATAGGCCAGAAACCGCGTTCCTGATCCCGCGGAATTCTTTCCCTGGAGGCTTCCGGGACGCCGGCCCCGGCGCGCGGCACCGCCCACGGAAAGGCTGGCATCCGAAAACCCTTCACAGAAGCTGTCGATGCTCAGAATCGGCTTCCTCGAAATATTTGGCCTTCAGCCATGTTTTCGATTGCCCGCTCCTGTACTGGCTATCGGCGCGCTTCGAGATGATGCCCTCCAGCCCCATCTTCTCGATGGCGCGGAAGATCGCTACCGCATCGCCCTCGAATGCTCGCTGTACTGGATCTTGCCGACGCCAGGCTGAACCAGTTGCCACAGCACCTGTTGCACTGCAGCAGGGGCAAGGGGGGAAGATTGCGACCGTCGAGATGGAGGATGTCGAACGCGACGAATACCAGCCGGCTCGGCTCCTTCCAGATCGCGGCTTCCAGCGCAGAGAAATCGGGAGCGCTCCGCTCGTCGGTTAAAATGACCTCGCCGTCGAGAATGGCAGCCCGGCATGGCAGCTCGACAGCCAGTACGATGGGCCAGTATTTCGGGGTCCAGTCACGGCCGTTCTTGCTGTACAGAGGCACGCCGCCTTTATCGATGATGATCTGCGTTCGGTAGCCGTCAAGGTTGATCTCGTGAACCCATCCCTCATCTTCGGGCGGCTCCGTGACCCGAGTCGGGACCTGCGGCGGAATGAACTCCAGCTGGCCGCCGTTCACCTTGGCACGCTTACTCAAGACGCCACGTTTGATCGCGTGACGGCTGATCGGCACAGGTAGCCCGACATCCCCCCAACTTGGACGCCTGCCGCCTGTGCCGAGCCCCCGCCGAGCCATTGCGAGCATCTGCGCACGAGGCCGGATTGTCGTTAGCTTCGCATCCAAATACTTATCCTGGTGTACATATTCGCTGTAGGCGCCGCGCTCCTGCATCGTTCGCACTATCGGTGCGGGGCTCCCGCATCGTCCCCGGCTGACCTATACTATCTCGGGTTGCCGCAAGCCCACGCAGTCCCCTGGCAAATTTCGGGACCTGGTTAGTCCATCAAAAGCACCAGAGCGGGATGCAGCTTCTTCAGATTCGGCAATGATTTCGACTGCCAGGGTATGTCGGGCGTTCCACGCACGACGAGTCGAACATCGGGATGCTTGCGCACCTCGATGGTAAATTTCGCCAGCAGGTTGATGCCGGAAGAGTTGAGAAAGTGAAGGTCCTTCAGATTGAGCGTAATGGAAGCGGGATTCGAGGCAAGAACACTGGCCGCCAATGCCGCGATAGGCGCACCGGCGTCGGAACTGGCAAGCCGCATGGCACCATCGAAGAAGATTTCGCTTCCTTCGGTCCATACGCGGTAGTCGTCTGTCTTGATTTCCATGGTCTTGCTTCGTTTCATTTAGTTGTGAATTTGCGAGATCGGAATGGAAGCATATGTCTCCACGCAAATCCGATCGCTTTCATCGGCGGCGCTGAATATCCAAGCCAGGCGTGCGCCGTAGTCGCTCATCAACGTCAACAGTCCAAGTCCGGAGCCTCCTGCGTTGGGGTTGGCGGCATTGGCTTCAATTCGCTGTATCAGCAGGTCCACGGGGTCGCCAACCGTGATGTCCGCCAGGAGACTTTGGAACTCAGACGCATCTTCACCATCGACGTCATTCGACACCTTGAGCTTGAAGCACTCCGAATCCATCGACGCCTCGATCACGATCTCACCCGGTGCGCGAAACTTGACGGCATTTTCGATGAGTTCGTTGACCAGATATCCGATGCTGTGTCGCACTTCCAAGTAGTCATTGCGGGACGACCGGAAGCGCAACGCGAAAAGATCGGCGATGAAATCCGAGGTCGTGGCACAATGACGCCAACTCAAGTCGAGAGGTCCGTCGAACAGCCGCACGCGACTGACGCTCTCTTTCATCCCGATTGCAATGTCAGGGGTACCGAACAGCGTTGTCATTGCTATGTATGCCTTATGATCACGAGGGTGATGTCGTCGTGGATCTTCTGGATCCCGATATGAGCCATCAGATCGTCGATGATGCCGGTCTTGATGTCCTCGGCGCTACTGCCGTGACGTTTTTGCGCGCTCTGGCAGAGGCGCTCGAACCCGAACAGAGTTTTGTCTTGATCCTCGGCCTCGGTCACACCGTCGGTGTGCAGCACGATCACGTCCCCGCTTCCGAACAGGATGTCACGCGTGGCAATGAACTTCGAGATATCATTCTCGAGGCCGACCGGCAGACCCAGATCCATCGTATCGATACGTTCGACGTCTCCGTCCGCACGCACGACGAGAACGTCCTCATGCTGGCCGGATAGCGTTACCCGCTCATCCTCAAAGTCAAGAAAGGCCAGCGAGAGATGCTTGCCGGTGTTCGTCCGCTCGATGTTCTTGTAGATCGCTCTGTTCAGCCGATCCAGAAATTGGTGCGGATCCCCCTCGTTGGTCTCCTGCAGCGCCCGTGCAACGGATTGGACCATCAGCATCAGCACGCCGCTCTCCAGACCATGGCCGGTCACGTCGCCGATGCCGATCTTGACCCGCGACCCGTTCTGCAGGACGTCATAATAGTCACCGCCGACCTCGTCGGCCGGCCGCATGTAGGCCGCTATCTCCAGCCCCGGAATAGCTTCGAGTTCGAATTGTTTCGGCAGGACCATCATCTGGATCTGCCTGGCGACCGCGAGTTCGGCGCCAAGTCGGACGTTCTCGTCCTGCAGCTTTTCGTTGAGTGCGGAAATCTCCTGATTTGCGTCCCCAAGTTCCCTGGTTCGTTCGTCAACGAGTTGCTCGAGGTTTTCCGTGTGAAAGCTGATCTGCTCGGCCATCCGGTTGAAAGCGATTCCCGCCGCTCCAACCTCGTCGCGCGTTGGAATGCTCACGCGGACTGAATAATCTTTGGACTGGAGCCGTTGGGCGGCACTGGCAAGCGCCCTGAGGCCTGCCGTGATCCGCTTCGAAATTCCGAGCACGGCGGCAAAAACTATCAGAAGCGAAACGACGATCGCGGCGATCTGAAAGAGCAGGATACGATTGGTTGCGCGGGAAATACTCCTCTGCGCGGCGAACAGGGACGCATAGATCTCCCGTTCGGGAACGACGATCCCGACCGACATCGTTTCGGACTTGATCGGTCCCGAACTCCACAGATTGGTCGGCTTCAATCTTTTGAGCACAACGATGTAGGGTACGCGTTCGCCCTTGTCGTCGAGCATGATGTGCTGAATAACACCGTCATTGTTCTGGTCGAGAGGCAGCGACGCGATAGCCGGCTGCGTGCTTGCCCGCAGGGACCTCTCGAGGCCGGTGACGCCCTGGGTGCCGGCATCGCTCGATGAAGTCAGGCCGATGATCGCCTGGCCCAACGGATTGATCGCCACCACGTTGCCAGTCGACATCGTGAGAAAGCCGAACCCGGTTTCAGCGATCTTCACACGTTCGACGACTTCTGCGAGTTGATCGAGAGTGATGTCTGCTCCCGCCGTGCCGGCGATACCGGTGCGGTCGCGCGTCCAAAGCGGGTGGAAAAAGCTGACGATCAACTTTCCCGTGATCGCATCGGTGTAAGGCGCTGTCTGGGTGATATCGTCAGGGACCGGACGCGAGGCTGAATCCCTGGCCCATTGCTGCCATGACCCATAGATACCTGGAAAGAAGAATTCCCAGAATTCCGCCTTGTTGTGGCCTGGATAGAGTCGATCGAAGGTCTGTGCCTGGTCCGTATACGGTACAGTCCTGAAGATCGGGCGTTCCTTTGGACCAATATAATACATCTGCAGTTTGGACGACCCGCTGGCCATGAGCGTCGGCGCGACGAGATCCAGCACGGTACTGTCTTCTATTTCCTGCTGAACGCTTGGCAGCGGACTGTGGTCGGCGCCCAGCAGGTAGCCCCAGACGCTGACCACGGAAGGCGCGCCCGGCAGGTTCTGCGCCCAGTCGCCCTTCGCGTCGTAGACGACCTTTACCGAGTCGGGCGCCTCCTGCGAAAGGGTAGCTCCGACCTGTTGCTGCCTGCTTGGGTCGTCGATCTGGGCCTGCAGCACGCCGGCCAGCGCCTTGACGTCCCCATGAACTCGATCGAGCAGCAGATCGACGCTCAGCGCTGTCGAGTCGGCATAGGAACGAATGTATTCCTGGTTTGCGGACGTCAGGCCCTCACCGACTTCCGATGTGGCATCGCGCGACAGCTTTTGAACGTTCCAAAGCGCCAGGCCACCGCTCAAAAGGAGGTCGAACAGTACGGCGCCGCCAACGACCAATACGAATTTCGCTCGAAAGGAGCGCAAGCCGAAGCGCGGTGTAGGCTCATCGTCGGCTATCATTGCGGCCGTCGCCCCGATGCGACCCAGATCGGCCAACCCGCATAACCCTTGGGGTGGAGCGCAGCGAAAACATGATCCTCGAAGCCCTGCCGGAAGCGTGCGACGAACTCCGGTCCATCGCCGCGTCTGGTCGCCATCTCGCCCGCATAGACGTCCGCCCAGGCGGCAATGACATCGGCGAAGTCCTGCGGATCCCCGTCCAGGTTAGTGACCATGAAGGTCTCCACACGGATGTCTTCGAATCCGGCTTCGATCAGGTATAGCCGGCTCTTGGGCCCAAGCTCGACATCCATCTCGAAATGCCCGAACAGCTTCGCCACCTCGTTGTAGGTCCAACGAATGCTTTCGGCGCGCGGCTCGCCCAGGCAATGCGAATTCTTCTCGTTGGTGATATAGACCCGCCCGCCTGGCTTGCATATGCGGTAGAGCTCCTTGAGGATGAGTTCAGGTCGATTGAAGATTTGCAGGGAATGTCGGCAGGTGACCAAGTCGAACTGCGCTTCATCGAGCAGCATCTCCGACGCATCGCCATAGGTATATTCGATCCCTCGGATGTCGAACTCCCGCATCACTTGTCGAGCATAGTTCAGGCTTGATATGGAGTGGTCGAGGGCGACGATCCGCGACGGCTGGAACTCCTTCTGCGCGAGCACGGCGAAATCACCGATCCCGCAACAGATGTCGGCCATGACGATCCCGGGCCTCATGCCGTGTCGCGGCAAGATTGTGCGCTCGTGGCGCCAAGTCATCTTTGTCTGAGTGCGCAGGATGGGTACGAACCCGCCTTCCTCAAGAAAACCCTGCCCCGGATAGAATTCAGTGTCATACTCCTCGACCGTGATGTTCGGTTCGATTCCGCTCAGGCGACCGAATTTTCGCGAGGTCCATCCGACGACGCTTGACGTGATGACCACGAATTTGAGATCGGGTCGAGCGCGACAAGCGTCGATGATGATCCTCGAAAAGCTGTGAAACGCAGCGTTGTTCATCTGCGTCAGGCGCCTGACATTGACGTAGAGAACGCCGCGCACATGGCCGATCGCATCGCGGAGCAATGCTATGCTCGGCCCAAGCTCATCGATCGCCTGAGGCCGGACCACTCCCGAAATGGAGAACTCCTGGTTGTTGGCGTCGTATTGCGCCTTGAAGCGCGGGAGAAGGTCGTAAGGGCTCAATGTTGCAAGCCCTCAAGCGGAAGGTCCACGACAAGCTTGATTGCATCGCCGTCGGCGTCCTCGATCCAGAGTGTCGCGTTGTAGTCAACAGCCAGTTCCAGGAGTACGACCTCGCGGCTGGGCGTGAGATCCCCAGACACCGAATTGAGGTATCGCTCCCTGGCCTCGAACCCTGCGACTTGCGACACGGCTTCTTCGTAGAACTGGCGCTCTTCTGGCAGGCAAGGAAACGTCAACTCGATCCTGTCCGTGGCGCCGTGGCGAGACACCCTGCATGCCAGTTCGCCATCGGCATGGCGCGTACGAAAGGCGACTTCCAGCAATTCGTTGAAGGCAGAGGAAAAGAGATTTGAATGGTGGACCGAGTCTGACCTGTTTTGACTGATCATCCGGGCCACGTATGTCGAGACATAATCGCAATGCTTCCAAGCGGAGACAAACGCTTTGATTTCCATGTCGATCTGGATCATCGGCTCAAAAGTCGGCTCGCCAGCCAGGTCATGATGAACAGGTCCCATCGGCATCCTCACTTGTTCCATCAGTATTGAGCTCTCGCGGGGTGATGGCCTCCGCGATGAAAAATTTCCCGCGCCCGTAATGAGTCAGTCTCGCACCGACTCGAAGAATTGCGCGGTATCTGTCTCGATCGTTCTAGAAATCTCCGCCTCACCGTTAAGAAGGCCGCAAAGGCGCTAGAGCGCTTGTTTTGATTCCTCCATCGCGCGTACCACCCTCAGCGGGGACCGCCTGATGAAACCGCTGATCGCCTCGGCTCCAAGCGGCTTTCCCAGGAAGTTGCCTTGCAGGCAATCGCAATTCTCCTTGATCAGCCACCGTGCCTGTGCCGGGGTCTCGACCCCCTCGGCAGTGACATTTATCCCGAGGCCGTGCGCCAGATTCATGATCGATCGCACGATCGTTTGGCTTTTGAGATCGGTCTCCAAGTCCGCAATAAAGTACTGATCTATCTTCAACGTATCGAAGGGAAAATTTTTAAGGTAGCTCAACGATGAATAGTATGTTCCAAAATCGTCTAGCGATATTCGTATTCCCAAGACATTCAGCGTATTCAATGTGTCTAAATTGTCGATCGTCTTCTCAAGTAGAACCCTCTCGGTTATCTCAAGTTCAAGTCTGTCGGCTTCAATCCCAACTGCGTCGATGACCTGAGCGACGGTGTCCGTCAGCGAACCGCTAAGGAACTGAGCCGGCGACAGGTTCACTGCGACTGTCAGCGAGGAAGGCCACGTCAACGCCTGGCGACAGGCTTCCTCGAGCACCCATCGTCCAATCTCGTCCATCAGACCGTCGGCTTCGGCGATCGGTATGAACACGTTGGGTGGAATGATTCCGACCTCAGGGTGCCGCCACCGCAGCAGCGCTTCGAAACCGGTCACTGACGAGGGAGGCCGAATGAGCGGCTGATACTCCAAATAAAGCTCGCCGCGCTCCAGCGCGGTTCGAAGGCTGCGCCTGAGATTCTCGCGTTGCTCGAGCAAGAGCAGCATCGAACGGTTGAATGTTCGAGCGCAGCCGCGTCCATCTGTCTTGGCCGCGTAAAGAGCAATGTCAGCGGCTTTCATCAACTGTTCGCCATCGGTCCCGTGCTCCGGCCCGAAAGCAATTCCGATACTCGAGCCGACGAACACGGGAATGCCGTTGATGACGAACGGGTCCTTGAACGCGTCGACTAGAGATCCGGCGAGGCGTTCAGCCTCTGCTGGCTGCTCCTTTCCCAATTGGATGACCGCGAACTCATCGCCCGCATACCGGTATGCGGATTCGCCGTCCTGCAGCGCGTCGCGGATACGACCCGCCGCGAGTTGAAGAAGAGTGTCGCCTGCTCCATGGCCGAGCGTGTCGTTGACCGCTTTGAAATCGTCAAGGTCGATTTGCAACAGGGCGGCTTTAGGCTTTGGTCCGCCGAGGGCCGCCAGTGCTTGCTGCAGCCGCTCGCCGAATTGCCGCCGATTCTGCAGTCCGGTCAGCACGTCGTGCGTCGCCTGATGGAGCAGAATTACATGCTCTTGCTCCTCCGCAGCGCTCCGCCCGCCGTGCGCCCTTGATTCGATGATTCCCACACCATTTGCAGTGGCGAAGACGAAAACGGACCGGGGCGCTTCGCCTGATGATGGCGGCAAGTCGATGCGCGCCGGAGAGCCGCCCTGGAACACACGAAGGAAATCGTCGCGATACCTCGCATTGAGAAAGCTCGGGTAGATCTCCCAGATGGCGGCACCCAGCGCCACCGCGCCTCCGTACACGCCCTTGAGCCTGGTTGCGTAGTGCGTCAGGCGGAAGTCGCGGTCATAGATAGACAAAAGTTCGGTCGTGTTCGCCAAAAGGTCAGCGAGAACCCCATCGCCGCCACGTAGAGCATCGCTCGAGGAAGGCCCCTCACTCACCGTGCCGACGCCTGATGCCTTTGGGCGCAAGAGCCACCTCCATAGGCGGTGCAAATTCGCGCCCCCAGTCCAGAAATAGCATAACTGTCAACCTTAGCAAACTTTCAACTCGAAGTCTTAACAAGCGCGGCATGCAGCGTAATTGCAATGTACGCTCCGCCGTGATTGGCGGCAAATTATCGGTAACGGCGAACAGTCACAGTTCGTTAATAAATCGTGAATTGGCGGGAATCAGCTATGTGATTGATGGCGCGGTGGTCGCGACACGAAGATATTGTGCGGCGTGGCCTTCCCCGCTGTTTTGAGCCCGCTCCATCAGCATCGCCGATCCTGTACTCAGCTTCCGAGCGCTTTGAGCCAATCTTCAAAGGAAGAGGCCTTCTCCTGTCCGGCAAGCGAAACAGAGTTGGCGGGGCGCGGCAACACCACAGTGCTGCGGCCTTCGCGGGGGCTGTAACCGAATTCCTTGCTGAATGCCCGGCTGAAATTAGCCGCTGAACTAAACCCGAAGGCTTCAGCAATTTCAACAATGCGCCGGCTGTCCGCCGGATCGCTTAGCGCAATATGGGCTGCTAGAAGGCGGCGACTTTGTATGTAATGGAGAACACCGCCGCTTGGTTCGAACAACTGATAGAGACGAGAGCGCGAGACGCCGAGCGCCCGGCACATTGAATCCGGTGTCAAATGAGCCGCATCCAGATTGTGGTGGACGTATCGACGCGCTCGCTCCATTAGCGCGACACTCGTCAATAGTTCGGCGGCCGCAACCTGTTCCGCCGGAGGCCCGAGGCAGGCAATGATCATGCTGCGTGTTGCGTGCACGATGCGGGGCAGATCGTCAGCCGTGAGGCTGCGCAGGCTTGCTTCGATGCTGTTGACGTAGTCGAGCAACAGGTTGGCAAAGTTGCCGGACAGAATTGAATTGTTCTTGGCGTCCAGGGTTGCCGCCGCATCGGCGAACAAATCGCGCGGCAAATAGACCAAGAGACTTTCGGAGTCCGTTGTCCTCCCGCGAAACGGGTAGCCAAGCGATCTGATCTCCAATTTACCCGGCTGGTTCTCCGCTACACGGCGATCGACCTCCGTCCACGACCGGCCAGTACGTGGCAAGGCGATATACCAGTGATCGATCGAGCTGGACCGAAGCTTCGCGGCAGAACGCATATAACTATGTGCCGGTGCGCGCTGTTGAACGATCAGCATGCCGTCGAGGTTCCAAGCCGTGTGGTCGGCGGGAAAGCCATCGTCGAGCGATTTGTCATCCGGCAACCTGACCTCGACGAGCGGTGCCATATGCGCCTGCCAAGCGGCGAATTGATCCTCTGGCGCCAGTTCGAGCGTTGAAAAGGGCAAAGGTTCGAGCGCCGGCGCAAGTGAAGGGGCACCCTCATTGTAAGGTTGAGCTTCGCGCGGCCAACGACGTCGATCACGCTCCAGCGCCTGCCTCGCAAGCGCCTCCTCTTGCCTTTTAGCATCCATCGCGTGGTGTCATATCCGATTCGGGTATGCCCATGCCCCTCTCAATCATGTGGTGTACCTCAGGCATCTGGCAAGACTGGCCGACTCGAGGCGACTGAAACGGCGATCACGCTGGATTACAGTCAGAAATGCATGCCGAGATAAGTTTCTGGATGCGAAGCTAACGACACTCTTCAACCTGGTGCGTATAGAATCGGGCATCATGAAAGCGTAGTTGAGGGGTCCGCTGAAATGAACACAAAGCTCAACAGCGAAGATCGTCGCAAGATAATTCTGGATGGATACGGTAACAACGAGCCGTTGAAAAATATTGCGGCAAAGGTCGGATGCTCACTAGCGAGTTTGAAAGTCGCCGCCAGAAAACTCGGTTGCACTCGAACTCCGAAAGAGGCAGCCGAATTTCGGCGCGGATTTCACGTCCCGGAAAACAAGCGGCAGGATTACTATAGACTCATGATTACCGGACAATATAGATCCCGTGAGTGTGCACTTATGCTAGGATTAATAAAGGAGCAATCAGGGACCAAGTAAATTTATTCCTAGTCACTGCAGATGACACTGTCATTTTGACAGCCACCGCTTCAGCGGTTCATCAGCAAAAAGCCCGCCGCAAGCACGGTAGCGGGCCCTGAAAGGTTCGCACAAATGCTGCCTCCGTATTTCAATCGCACCTGCCTCAGCCCTCATGATCTGGCTATTTGCGAACGCGTGTTCGATCAGGTCTGCGCGGATGAGCATCTCGACCCTTTGGACCCGGCGGCCGAAATCTTGACAGTAATGGTCGTGGCCATTTTTCGAAATGCTCACACCAGCGAGCGCGAACTACTTGCGGCTGTCAAGTCTCATCGGCAAAAGGCTGCGGGAAGGCGCGTCGCATGAATCCGTTCAGTCGCGACGCGCTGTTGCCAAGACACCGGACTTGAAAACCGCCGCGGGCACGGGTTCACAGTGGTTTCAATACTACTCCTTGCAGCGGTTGATATTTGCTTCGGAAGATCGTTTTTGGTGCAAGCGGACCTTGCTGTCGCGGAAGTCTCGATTGCTGCCATCTTGGCGCAAGCGAGTGCGCCGATAGTTTCGCGGCTATCACCTAAGTCCCTATTCGCTCGCGTCCGTCTCGCTTTCGTCACGATCAAGCACCGGCAAATATGAGCTCGTTTCCAGACATTCTCGCAGAATGGTCTCACGATCTAAAGGAGGTACAAATTCACACGGCAAGGCGGGCCGACCGGTGATGAACATCAGCCGAGCCTATCGGCTCACGCCACTCTGCAGCCAGAGAGTTGCATTTACGCTCTTCAACATCGTTAAAAACGTACGGAGGCTTCCCGAGACTCGGCTGCCCGCGGCGCGCATGGTCAGGGGCAGGGAGGAATAGACCATGCGCGAATTGCCCAACACCATCGACGCAGACGTTCTGATCGAAATCGGCAGGCTTTTAGATGACCGAGCGAAGTCGACGCCCGTGCCGGTCCACAAGCTTGCATCGTTAATGCGGCAGCGTTCAAACGCCAGCCTTCCGGTTGAATCGATGGAAGAGTTGATCGTGAAGATGGCCATGACGCGGCAATTGCCAATGATCTTCGATTTGCCTGACATTGACACGGACGATGTGATCTCGATTGCCTTGGCACGCGCGTCTTGAGACTTGCCCTCGAGCGCAAGTTCTGTTGCTCCACCAGAAGCAGCAGGTGCTGCGGTTCGGCATGACGAAACCTGGCCCAGATAGCGTGCATCGCCTTGCGCCGAGCTGGTGAAGTGGAATGGGCTGTGGGTGCGTCCCTTTACGAGCCGGTGAACGTCTACAAACCTCAGGGACCCGATATCGGCGTCGTTGACGATCCGTTTGAGTATTTGACGGTAGCAGGAATAAAACTTCCGCTGCCATTCACCACTCGGATGACGGTGGTGCGCCTATCGAACGGCGATCTGTTCCTTCATTCGCCCATCATCGCGAGCAGCATCGCTCCGGGATGATGGTCCGGGCATCTGATGCCTTCGCGCTCATCACACGCGGTCAGTACGCGGGCTTGGCGACCCAACCGGTGAAAGGCGGCGAAGTCCTAATTGCCATGCAACGCGACGGGCAGTCCAAGGTCGCCGACGCGCTGTCGAAGGGCGCTCAGTTTCAGCTGTACCTAGCCCTGAGGCTCGCAGGCTACTACGAGTTTGCGCGGCTTAGGCCCTCCGTGCCCTTTATCCCCGATGCTACAATGGAGATCTTCGACCACGTCCGATCCGAGGAGGTCTTCAAACTGTTTGGTGAGATGGCATGTGCCGGTCAGGTGATCTACCTCACGCATCACCAACACCTGTGCGAGATCGCCAAGGCAGTTATTCCCAGCGTTACGATCCATGAACTCGGATAATTGTGCGTTTTCCGTTGATGCAAATGACCGCCTTGGGATCGATCCAAGCGTCCAACGCCCATGTCATGGGCGGCCGCAACGGATCGGCTCACGACCTTGTGTGCGTGCAGCACAACATCGCGAGTTGGTGCATGTTGGCCTCAAGGTGACAGCTGAAAACCTGGACCAGTGAATGTTCGCCATTTGTGCTCGCAAAGTCGCATCAAGGGGCAGTGTGGAGTTGTGAGGGAAATCTCCAGAAACAGGAACTCAGCCCCATTCACGGCCTCAACTCTGACAGATAAGCCTATGCCGTCAGTTCCATGTGACATGAATTGCCATCAACGCGCTTTCATGCTTGCTGGGCCGATGTCTCGTCCTCGCTTGCTGCCCGAAAAGAGTTTTCCGACCTATGCGTACCTGCCTGGCAAACATCCGCATCCGGTACGTGATCCCTTGGGCCATAGCTACCGAAACGATCCCGTGACCGTCGCCCCTGCGGAAGCACTAGGCTCGGATGTCTTTCGATGGGGAATCGACCTTTTCAACCACGGCTATTACTGGGAAGCCCATGAGGCTTGGGAGCCTCTTTGGCACGCTGCGAAACGAAGCACGCAGCACCGCCTGTTCTTCAAGGGACTGATCCTGCTGGCCGCGGCCGGGGTAAAAATCCGCGAGGGAAAGCGGGTCGCTGCCGTACGCCATGCGACAAGAGCTGCCGCGCTTTTTCGTCAGGTGGTGACGGTGCCGAGCCGGCTCTTTGAGACCGCACTCGGGATGACACCTGCCGCGCTTGCAGAATATGCCGAAGCGGCCGTAACTTCCCGGGTTGTTTTGCCAGAGCCAAAGCCTGACCAGCCTGAGCCCGTTTTCGATTTTATTCTCGCACCAAAATTCGAGAGTGTCTGATCGGGAACCCTTGGTACCGTTCAACCCAGCTTCGCCGTGGGAAGCAGGCGTTGATAGTAATCCTGGTTAAAAGCCGCTCACCACGGCACGCAGCGCCGTAAAGCAACAAGCGCTGGGTCGGCTGCGGAGTCTTGACTTCAGGCGAGGCATACCAAGCTTTAGATCCCGCATGGGCACCGCGAGGCGAGAGGATAAAAGCCAAGGCGCCGAACGACCATTGGAATCGTGACCTTCCTGGCGGCGCTGCGCCACGACCGTGTCGATGCACCATCGCTCATCGACGGACCGATCAACGGCGAGAGGTTCAAAAATCTATGACGACAAAGTTCTCGTCCCACCCTCAAGCCCGGCGACATTGTCGTCATGGATCATGCCTCGGCAGGCGAAAAGTTCAGCGGGTTAACGCTGGGATAAAGAGGATGGTGCGTCGCACAAAAATATTGCAATGCACTACAAATGCCGTAACGTCAGTTTCGTAGATGAATGAGACGGCTTTTGTGAAGGGCCGCCCGCTGAAAAGGATGGAAACTATGGCCAAGACCGCTGACACCGTTGAAAATTCCGAATTCCCGACCTTCGACCCGTCGATGGCTACCGACCAGATCCGCGCTGTCGCCGAAAAGGGCCTCGAGCAGTCGAAAGAAGCCTATGCGAAATTTGCCTCAGGCACCGAGACGACCCAGAAGGCGCTGCAGTCGAGCCTCGAAACCTCCAAGACCGTCGGCAACGAGCTGTCGCTGAAGACAATTGCTGCTCTGCGCGCCAATGCCGAAGCCGGCTTCTCGCACCTCGAAGCCCTGGTTGCCGTGAGGGCGCCCTCCGAGTTCCTCGAGCTGCAGGCTGCCTTCTTGCGCAAGCAGGTCGAACTGACCGTAGACCAGGCCAAGGAATTTCAGGCCGTGACGACCAAGGCTGCCGAAGATATATCCAAGCCAATCAAGGATGTCTTTGAAAAGGCGATGAAGGATCTCAAGGTCGCCTGATTGAGTCTAGGCGCTCGGAGATACCCGCAAAACGACGCCCTTCTCCAGCCGCCTTTTTCTTTTGGGCTGACCGGCTAGGTGTCTCTTAGGTCAGCTTTGGAAGGCGGGCCTCGGTTTTTTGATCGCTGGTCGTCTAGCGACGCGTTCATGTCTCTGATGGCATCGATAATTTGCTCCAAGGCTATTCCGAGCTGACTTTGAGCGCGGACTGGCTCGCGCGGCGGAGCTTGCCGTCCAGGGCAACACCTATATGCGCGAGATAGCCGAGAACGATCCGGAGCTTAAGCGCGCTATCGAGGCGGCAGAGCAGACCCGAGAGGGGCCGGCAGAAGTGCAGGGCAAAACCCCTGCAAATGTCGATGCCGTGACCGAACAGCAGCGAGATCGTCGCCCCGAGGAGGCCGAGCGCCGGCCGGACGAACCGTCCGAGCAGGCTCACGAACTGGGTCGACCGTAGATGCTACAAATCGGCTGCAGGATAAGTTAAACAGCGACAAGGAGGCCGCACAACGCGGCAGCGAAACGACGCGGACCGATCCGGCGCAACAGCATATCCGTCGCCTCGAGGAGTTGGAGCGCGACGAACTATAAAGAAGGGAACGCGACCGCGACGACCGGGTCCGTTAGAGGACCACGTTCAATCGACAGGTTTACGTTTACCAGAGCAACGACCCGAAAGGTGACGAGGGGTTTGGCAAGCTATCTGTTTCGTTTTTTTCCTGGGCGCACTGCAGGTTGCTTAGGAAACGGTGTCTGGCTGGTACCAAAATTTCATGCAGTGGAGCAGCGAAATGGAGTGCGCCCCTGAAGGTGGACAGATATCAGGCTGCTGATTTGCCAGTCTGCCGGATGTGTTGATCCTCGAACTGCTGCGGGCTCAGATATCCGAGCGCCGAATGGAGCCTGCGTTTGTTGTAGACCTCCTCGATGAAGCGGGGAAGGTGATCAATGACGTCGTCGAAGGTTTCGAAGGCCATCGGGTAGACCGCCTCGACCTTCAGCGTCTTCATGAAGCTCTCCGCCTTGGCGTTGTCGTAAGGATTGCCTCTGCGGCCCATCGAGCCCGTCAGGCCGTTTGTTTCCAGCGCTTCGCGGTAAATCTGCGCAGCGTATTGGGAGCCCCGATCGGAATGATGAATGCAGCCGGACGGCGGCTGGCGCCGTTCAATGGCCGCCTTCAAGGCTGCCATCGTCAGCCGCGCATCGATCGATCGGCCACTGGCGTAGCCGGCGATCATGCGCGACCAGGCGTCGAGAATGACTGCGACGTAGACGAAGCGGGTCGGCAGCGCGACATAGGTTATGTCGGAGACCCAGAGCTGGTTCGGGCCGGTTGCAACGATGTCCCTGGCCAGGTTGGGGAAGATCGGGCCATCATGATCGCTGTCGGTGCTGGCCACGAAGCGCCGCCTGATCCTGGGCTGCAGATCATGCTCGTGCATCAGGCGCCGGATCTTCTTGTGGTTCACGACGAGGCCTTGCTGACGCAGCGCAGCGCCGACACGGCGATAACCGTAGAACTCGAACTCGTCGCTGATCGAGAACATTGCCTCGACGATCGCGGTGTCGTCGGCCGCGTTCTCCAGGGGATCGTAGTAGGTGGAGCGCGCGATTCCCATCAACCGGCATCCTTCGGCAACGCTGATGCCGCAGGGCCTGTGATGACGGATGTAGTCCCGCTTCTCGGCCGCGGTGCGTTTCTCAGAGCCCCCTTTAGAAACTCAGTTCCAGAGCCTGCTTACCGACCAACCGATCGAGCGCTGCGATCCGGGCTTCGTATTCCTGGATCAGGTCAGCGGCTTGCGCATCATCGTCGAACGCTCCTTGCTCATATTTGCGCACCCAGATGCGGATCAGGTTGCGCGAGACATCGTGATGCTTAGCCAAGCCGTGCAGCGTCTCGCCGGCGATGAACTCCTGCGCGACCTGGCGTTTGAACTCGATGCTGTGACTGCGGTGCTTTGCCATGGGTTCTCTCTCCGAAAACCCGGAAGGCTGGTCAATCCACACATCCCGATCTGTCCACCCTCAGGGGCGCACTCCAAAATGCCGGCTTTTTTGGCCGGCTTTTGGCCGTTCTGATAGTTGCGGGCCTGCGCCACTCAAGTCTTATGCAAGGATAAGAAAATGGCAGACGAACCGAACCGGAATCCGACTGCTGATGAAATAGCCGGCATGCAGTGGTGGAATTCACTTACCGAGACTGAGCGCGCGGACTGGCTGGCCCGGGCGGATTCGGCAGTGCCTGCCGAGGCTTGGGCAGCATATAAACGTCAAGGAACGCTCGATCTACAACCTCCTGGCGGGATCCACTAGAGCGGCTGATAGTCGCTCGCGGGAAGGTGGCCGGCGCCGTTTGGGGGGCGTTGGGGTAGATTTGCCTGTTAGGCGCCGGCCAGGCGGGATTGGGGTCTCCCGCCGCAGGAAGAAGCTAACAGAGGCAAGTGAAGTGGGTATGGCGTGATCGCGGAAGGTGGCCCGGAGCACGGCACCGGCCTCTCCGGAAATCGCTTGCTAGTAGCGCCAACCTTGCTTGAATTCGTCGATGAACCATCGCTCGACGTCGTCCCGCACCGAAGTACTGCTTCGGAATTTCAAGTGGCCCGGCGACTTCTGCTCAAGCCAAGAAAAGAAATCGGAAAATCTTGGATTCTCTGGCTGATGAGGAAGCCCGCGCTCTTCAGCCCATTTTGTGCAAAAGTAGCGAACACCCTGTTCTGCTTCATCCCTAGTCATGACGGGTGATCACCCAAAGGCAAGTCTTCTGTTCCGACACAAAAGCAAGGCGCCGACGACGCTGGTGCGTTCGAACGGCAGCGTGCTAGCCATCCGCGTCGCCACGTCCCGCCGATCAATTTGAGACGGCAATTGAGACCGACAACCCGCCAAGCTTTACGGCCAAAGGAAAGTCGGCGGCCCATCTTTCAATGAGCATTGCCTGAACCCACCGACCTGCGGATTGCCAGTGGCCCCGCGATTCGCAGCTTTGCCGGAACAGAGGCGTGCCGTCTAGCAATGTAGGCGTGTACCGTTCCAGGTGCGGAAGTTTTCGAGACTTCTGCCTTAAACCCTCTCAGCCATTGCTCCAGATGTGATGTTTTCATGCCATCCTGCGTCACGCGCCAGCGCTCGCGTTGCGCAGCACGAGTGATCTAGGTTAGAGATAGCCCGACGGCTCCTTACGAAAGGTCGCCGCGGATAACCCGAACGTTCAGCTGCCTCAACGCCGGCACGAGTTCGGCATGCCGTTCGAGCGCCGTGGCCCGTCGGGCCTTGAGCCTGCCCTCAACGGCGCGGTCGTAGACCGCCACGCATTCCGCTCCGGTCAGCCGCGAATTGTAGAGGATCCCGTCAACTGCGAACCCGTTAAAGAGAGCCTGGCTCAGCTTCCGGCCTTCCTCCTGTTGTTTGGCACGTGCAGCGTCGGTGCTGATCCCAAGCCGCAGCAGGCCGGTGGTCCGGACGTCGATCACCGTCAGGGGCGACGTAGCAGAGACTTCGGACACGGCCCAGCCAGCGATTTCCGAGAGATGCAGCATGCGGTAAGATTTTCCCTCGAACCGGTCGCGAATAATCGTCTCGGCGATCGCCGTCGCCAGGTCGCGAGCAATGTAGAGGACCATGAAGGACCGGTCGGGGCTTGCGAAGCGCGATTGTCCGAACCCCATGCCCAATGGAGTAGCTGCGTACTCCTGTCGCATTGCCCGCAGGTAGTGTTGCGGCTGGAACCTGATTGCCAGGTCCGCGACGACTTCGGCGTCAAGCTCCACGATCAGCCGAAATCGAACTCGGCGTCAGCGACGACCTCATCGATGCGCCCAGCCTTGAGTCGGTCGAGCGGAGTTTCGCCGGTGTCGCTCACATGCTGCTGGGTCAGCCACAGCCACGTCGCACGAGGATTCCCGATGATCTTCGTGATCCGGGCCATGTCCTCAACAGGACGACCGTCGACGAATTGGGCGAGCGGAAATACGTGCTTCCGCTCGCCCTTGAGCAGTCCGATCACGGCTCCGCGCCTTTGCCAATCGTGCAGGGTCGAACGCTTCGTCCCGAACATCTTTTCGATCTCGCCGGGACCGGCGACAGGACCAGCCCAATCCTCAAGGCGTGTCGGCGTTGCATATTCAGCGAGGCGCAGCCGGCCCTCTTCAAGATCAAAGACCTTCCCGCGGCCTGCGCCCTGGCTGACCTCCACGGGCTTTTCGACCTCTACTGGAGCAAGTATCTTACTGGGTCGGGCGAGCTCCGTAACCACATTCTCCACTGCTCTCGCCAGTGCCTGTTCGTGCGCAGCGATCTGGCGCTGCTCGGCAGGGGACAGACGAGACGTTACCGCCGTCAGGGCGGCGACCGCCTTGCCGGCGGCTTTCAGAGCGGACTTGGATATTCCTGGATGGCGTCGCGATAACACATCGAGAATGTCAGCGACCGTCTCACGATCGACCTTTGCATCTGCGCGAACTGCCGAGTTGCGAGCGTTCATAATGACCACCATTGGCACCATATTTCTCGCCCTAGATAGTACGGATTGTCCGAAATGTCCAGATTGTAGTCTGGCAAATTTGCATCTGTTGCTGGTGATCTGGACCCATTCCGGACCTTCCTGACGCCGGATCGCTTTCCCGAAAGGCGGCGTCCACAGAACCAACGCTCATGACCCGAAAAGGACCTCTGACCATCGCATGGCGAATGACCGCTTCGCGCCTGATGTCGGTAGTTGAGCAGGCCATAGGCGCATCCCAAAAGCGGACATCGCGGGCGACAATGCTGGAGGTCATGGCCGCGGCAGGGAACTAACCCGCTCGCGCGGGAGGGCGCGGGTTTCGAGGCTGACGCTTCGTCGGCAGCGCCGGTGAGGCTGTATTTGATCAGAGGTGACAGGCGGCCAT
>NZ_JAMYOZ010000033.1:0-73143 GCF_040320095.1 Mesorhizobium sp. M0800 | reverse complement strand
GCTCCGGCGTCAACATCAGCAAATCACTCAAGGCGGCACCTCCTGCCACCTTGAATCACCCAACAGAGATCAACTCAACAAATTAATGGGTCCTGACCCTAGCGGCGGGCGGCCTGACCCGTACTTCGTGCAACTGTACTGGCTAGTATTGTCGTATATCTCGGCCTGCAGCGACATGAACGCCTTCGGCTATGTGATGTGCCGTCCCTGAGCCGACACTAACTTGCTCGTGACGTCGATCTCCGCCTGTTCGCACGCCAAAGGGGATTCGAAAAGCCTTCCACCCTCCTTCTTTAGGAGATACCAGGGCGCGGACGCTTCCAGAGTCAGCAATGAGTAAGTTGCGGACGTCCCCGCCGGGCAACGAGCTGGCCGGTTGGGGCACAGAGGTGGTATAGGCACCAACCTTTGCAGTGCAGCGATGCGGGTAACTATGCCTGGGATTTGGAAGGATGGGCGAGCTGAGGGTCCAAGGTGGGTACTACCTCTATTATCCAAGCCGATGACAAAACTCGGCGGCTTTCAACATCGTGCTGATCGCACTTCGCGGTGAGGCCCCGCTCGGCAATGTTAGCTCTTATGCGACGATCGCGACTGGTCAGATGAACGAGAGGAGGCGGCAGCCGAACGGCAGCTTATTTCCAGTCCAGACTGGAACCAGACAGTCTGGTACAGGCCCATTTTTGACATTCGGTCAGACGGTGTCCGCAATGCGCCGACGACAATTCTTTCTCTGGGATGCCTCAGTTGACCCCACTTTGCGTTCTGTTAGAGCTCCATCGAAGACATTCCGCCGCTAACCCCAAGATTATCGTGGAATTTTGCTAGCCACTTTCAAGTGGCCTGGCTTGAATCGCTCCTTGAGGACAGGTGCTTTGCTTCAACTTTAGTTGGCGACGCTCTTGATGCCAGATGCGACCGCTGCGTTATCAGCGGATTGGGTTATACTGTTGAAAAGGACACACGCACTTTCTTTTTTGCGGAAATTGAACCCTAAGCAGGATTTGTCGTTTGCACATTGCAGTATGCAGTCGGGATATCGGAGCGGAGAGGTCCAATAGGCATTGCCAGAAATTTCCGTTTTTATGGCGAACACCAAATTCGAGTAGCGCAAATTGCTCTCGACCACTTTCTTTGCGGCCATGATCGACTCTTCGCTTTTGACCAGTAGCGATGCGTCCCCTTTCATGAAACAAGCTCGAAATTTTGTGTTATAAGTAACCGCTAGACACCTAAAGTCAGTATCGCAGGCGGTTTGACACTGCTCAGAACTCACGTTCCTAGTTGGCATATCCGGCAGGTCGTTTCCGATCGCGTCCCACCCTGACACGACAACAAATCCACTATCTGGATCGACCTCTGTCGCAGGAGTTTCTGCGGGGACAGTTGCGGCCTGCTCTCGTGACCGGTCAGGAATGATGTCTGAAGACGCAAATGTGCGACCATCCAGCCACGCGCATCTTGTTGCAAGATCGACAGCGGATGAATCATTAAGGCCGACCAACTGAAGCGTCTGAGCAGCAGCGCCAGGCCCGGCTGGTGGCGCTGTCGGGGCAGAACGAGCTGCCAATGATACATTTACGTCTACGCCGTTCACACTCCGCCGAGAGTAACACCACGCTCGGTCCCAGGTTTCGTCGTTCTCATCCTTGAAGTGGTGACCTGTGATTAACTCCCAAGTGGTGCCTTGGAACTCGACGTTCTTGGTGGCGAACTTGTTGAAGTCGACGGTCACCACGTCAGGCCTGGTAGGGACGTCAGCCTGGGGCGCCTGCTCCTGAATTGGCTTTGGAGTTGGAACAGGAATAGGCGGCTCATCTTTTGGGGAGGTGAGATCGCTTGGCTGCTCTATGGTCGGCAAAGCTGCCGGCTCCGGCAAGGTTTTGTCCCCTAGACCAAGATTGATGCCTAGCCCAATCCCGACCGCCGCCACTGCAATGGCTCCGCCAGTCGCCATTCGGCGAAAGGCGCTCGCTCGGGCTGTCTTCTCTTGGGCCGCGGCTTGAGCCTGCAAGGTTGGAATCGCTGACCTTTTGACGGCGAGATCGACGGCTTGCTCAAGCAGGGTGGTGTTATGCCGGACGAGCACTTTTGCGATCCTTCATTGATACCGTCACGAGGTCTGAGACCTCAGGCGGCAAATCCTGGTCGAGGGCCTTGCGAAGAACTTCGGGGTCGTCGGTGAAGAGCGGAACGTAGAGGATCTCTTTGATGATTTTTTCGACAGGCACCTCTACCCGCTTCTCAATCTCTTTCTCTACCGTAACTTCGACCGGTACCTCGACCGTTCGAACCCGCCGCCAGCGCCAACTCAAAAGCATTCTGCGGAGCAGCCTGGAAGTCTTGCTCTCTGAATTGTCCTCTTCTCGGGCGGCAATGCGCTGGAGCGCTAGAGCGACCATTGCCGTAATTGGTCCCGCGAGCGCGGCGATGAGCGCGAGCGAGCCGAACCAAATCACAGAGATTATTCCGGCCTGTGCCTCAGTCACCAGTTCAGGTTTGCTGCCGTACCACCGTGAGGCAATACGGCGGACCTGATCTGTCCGCGCCATTGGGATCCGCTCCTTGGCAAAGGCGCTGAGGGCTTTGGCAATCTGGTCCTGTCTGATCTGGTTTTGCGCCGAGGTGTTTGCCTTGTTGGCTTCTGCCGCCTGGGCATCTGCGAGCCGTTTGCCCGCTTCATCCAATCGACGCTGCCAAGCCGCGGCATCACTATCGCGCGTTTGCTCCAGAGACGAACGCCTATCGACAAGCTTCTGCCTCTGGTCAGTAGTCATAGGAGGGCTATTTGCCCGCAAACGATCGAAATTTTCGCGCAGCGCAGCAACCTCCTGATCAAGCGGCTCAATCTGAGTGTCGAACTTGGTGATAATTTTCGTGCGGGGGTTGGCAAGTTTAGCCACTTCCGATTCTAGCCTGCGTGCCGAGTCGCTGTCGCCTGAATCGCGCGCCATCTTGATACGTTCAACAAAGCTGTCGCGTTGGCGCTCAAACTGATCGACAGCGTCTTTAACTTCGCGATCACGCTGTTGAATCAGCGCCGATCGAACAGCATTTTTCTCATCCACTTGATCGCGAACACGCGAGGCCTCTGGAGTAAGGGCTGTCGTTCCCTCCAATTCCGCATTGGCCTCGGCAATTTGCGACTGAGAGGTCGCACGCGATTTTTCTGCAAGAGAGGTCAGCTGCTCAATTTCGGAACGGGCTTGATCGACCTGATCGGCTCTTCGACCAAGTTCGTCAGCAGAGGCGAGCTTTGTCGCTTCCTGCTCAAGGGCATCAATCTTGTTTACGAGCTCCTCATAACGCAGCTGACGCAATGCGCCTGCCCTCTCCATCCCCATAAAGACAGTTTCGAAAGTGATGCCTGCAAGAACCAGGAGGAAGACCAAGATTATGGGCTTCCAGAGCCAAGACGCGCTGAAAAGCAGTGTAGCTATCGGTATCTTGGTGAGCTCCGCGATTGCCACCATGAGAAAGGGTGCACTGGCGAGCGTCAAATCCATTGCAGTGACAGACTCGCTTGCAGAAAACGCTTGTACGCCTAATGCTACACCTGTCGTAAGACCAATCGCTGCGGCCGCAATCTCTAGGGCCCAGGCACCACGGTAGGTCCACTGGCCATAGCTTGCCAGCTTTTGACTCATCACAGTCTGCATTTTACTCGCCCCCCCCGACAGGGCAACATCACGCCTTGATCGCCTGCCAGCATACACTTAACGGTTTTGAAAGTCTCAGTTAAGGCGTCTTCTCTCTATTGTCGCAATAACTTTTTCTGCCCTTCAGATATAGAATACCTCGTCAAAAAATGGGGTTAGCAGACCGCGTCGCCCATGCATGGTCTTCGTTGGATCGGTGTAAGCGGAAAGCCGAACAGGCCGTAGCGCTTACTCCGTTACATTTCAGCTAGCAGAGTGTTTCGCATGGGATCCCATCCTTGTCGCGATCGAGTTTTCCGCCCCATGAGCAGTTTTGCAGGTACCAGTTGGCTTCGTCGCAGGAACCGATCTGCTTGCACGTTCTCCGCGGCTCGCAAGAATAGCCGCTCTGCGCGACCAGCTTACGGCTGATGATGCCCAGTGGGCGGCTCGACGGCGCCGCGCCGTCGGCGTGCGCAGCGCGCCATTCCCAGGGTGCCTGAAACGTCCCGGCCCACAGGCCGATCTTTGAGGCTTGGGCTTGCGCCTGCTGCCCCGCATAGGCGCCCTGGCTGTAGTGAGGCCAATCCAGCGCCTGGCCGTGCTGGACCATCCAGGCGGCCACGCCCGCGCCGTCGGCGCGCCGACAATCGCCGACAAAGCGGTGGTAGCGATCCCACGTCACGAATGTGCATTCGAGCGGCCTCGACGCGGCCAGGAAAGTGTCCAGCGCTTCGGCCGATCGCCGGCCGCAAGGATACTCGGCGCCATTCGCATCGCGGCACAGCTGCCGGCTCTCTGGCGCGTCGATGCCGTTGAAGCGGACGCGCTGGCCGTGGATTTCGATCGTATCGCCGTCAATGACGGAAGCGACACCGGTAAGCGAGGAGGGCGCCGCCCTTCGTGGGCTGGCCTTTGATGCATCGTCGCTACGTTGCGCGCCCGACGGCGCCAGGAAGGCGGCCACCGCCGCCGCTGCCGTAAGACCGAGCATTGCCGGCACGCTCGCAAGTTGGCGCCGCCACAGCTTGGCACCGGTGGGTCTCTGCCACCGATTGGATCGATATTTGCGGTATCGCCTGCTCATCCTACGCCGACCAGCCCGGCCATGCGCTGTCGACCATGGGCAGGCCGGCGCAATAGTAATCGTCAAGGAACCGCCCGGTGGACCGGTCGCGGCAGCGCCAGATAACGCTGTAGTTCTGGCCATAGAATTGGTCCCACGCGACGCGATAGGTTTGTGATGGCGGTGGCCGGTAATATGTTCCGCCTCCATAGCCGTTGTTGGCAGCGACACCCACAGCTGCGCCGCCGACAGCCGCGATCGCTATGCCTGTCGCGACAGCATTGTCGGTTTGCACAAGCCTGGTGCACTTCTCTGCTGTTGCGCGCCTGCGCACTAGAAGGGCCGCTACCCGACTACGATACTGTTCGTCCGTGCTGCTGGCGAGAACGTGACATAGCGCAACGGTATTCATTGCCGTGAGATCGCTGTCCGACACGACAGTGCTCGTAGAGCAGCCGCTGACGCACAGGGCTGCACTTGCGATGAGTGCTCCAATTTTCATGTGAATTCCCCCAAACAAATATTGGGGCGAGTCCGACCTAGAAGTCCAGAGTTTTGTTTTTCACATTGCTACGATTCACAGCATGCTGCGGTTAGCTGGCATCCACTGCAACCAACCCTTCCGCCGGTCGTTGACTGATGCTGGGTTGATCTCAGCCACTCCAGAACTTGCCCGCTGGCTCAAAACCGGCGGGCTTTTTTCCGCGACGCCGGAAGGCTCTATCTCGCCGCATGTTGTGGTACATCGGCACGCCGTCATCGGGCCGTGCCGTTGACCAAGGTGGTCCCTCCGCCATGGTCGGCCGGCGCAGCCTTGACCGTCCGCGCGGGCCATCCCAATCAAGCCCGCTGGCTTCGGTCGGCGGCTTTTTATTTGATCCCCGGCGCCGTCGGCTTGGATCTAGATCCTCGCCAGTGCCGGATTTGAAGGTAAGCTGCGGCGGTATGATCGCACTTCGCGCGGGACGGACCATTGGTGTGCAGCAAGAGCGCCGAGTTCATTCGGCCAAGATTCTGCACTAGGCCGAGGTAGGTGAAGGCAGATAGCTATCCGGTAATCGCTGAGATATTGGAGATAATGTTCCCCCATGGAGGTGTGTACCAGTATTATAAGTTTCCAAACTTCATGTACGAACGCCGTGGACGAGCTGCTGTGTGCGCTTGCCGTAAATCGCTTCCGCGAGTTCACAGTCGGAAGTTGGCTAGGACCCTAACGCGAGAGCTTCAACGGCCCCCTTCGCGATGAACTCCTCAACGAGACGCGGTTCACGTCCCTGGCCCAGGCCCGCGCGAGGCTCAATGTATGGCGCGCCGATTACAACGGCGCGCGTCCGCACTCGCACATCGGATGGCAGACACCCAACGAATGTGCATCGACCTTCAACCCGCGACGGTCGCTCGCGCTGCGCAACGTGAAACGCTCCGCGCCAGCACCCGTCGCGTCCACCGGCCATCAGGGCAAATCCACCCCCGGAAACGAACTCACGACTGGATAAAATTTGGGGGAAACGTCAGGGCGGCCATAACTTTCAGTCTTCAGACGCGAGGCGGCCTACAACAGCGCTGCCCACCATGCTTGTGGCCCGCGACCCACACGGCTTTTCCCTTCAGATCGTACATTATGCTTCCTTCATGATTACCGATGTCTGCATGACCTTGAGGTCTTCCCGCATCATTTCCGCGGCGAGCTCGCGCACGGATGTCTCATGCACCCAGCCGAGCTTCTCCTTCGCCTTGGTGGCATCGCCCAGGAGAAGATCGACTTCCGTGGGGCGGAAGTAGCGTGGGTCTACCTGGACTAGGCATCTGCCGGTCTCGACATCATAGCCCTTTTCGTCGACTCCCTCACCACGCCATTCGAGCTCGACGCCGACATCTTTGAAAACCCATTCGACGAATTGGCGGACAGGGGTCGTCTTGCCCGTCGCCAGCACGTAATCATCCGGTTGATCCTGCTGCATCATCATCCACATACCACGCACGTACTCACGCGCATGGCCCCAATCGCGTTGAGCATCGAGATTGCCGAGATAAAGCTTGTCCTGCTTGCCGAGGTAGATAGCAGCGGCGGCGCGAGTGATCTTGCGCGTCACAAAAGTTTCGCCGCGCAGTGGGCTTTCATGATTGAAGAGAATGCCGTTGGAAGCATGGATACCATAGGCCTCGCGATAGTTGACCACGATCCAGTAGGCGTAGAGCTTGGCGGCGGCGTAAGGGCTGCGCGGATAAAAGGGCGTTGTTTCGTTCTGCGGTACGGATTGCACGAGGCCGTAGAGCTCTGAAGTCGAGGCCTGATAGAAGCGGGTCTTGTCCTTTAGACCGAGAAGGCGGATCGCCTCAAGAAGTCGCAATGTTCCGATACCGTCGGCGTTTGCTGTGTATTCCGGCGTTTCGAACGACACCTGGACATGGCTCTGAGCGGCCAAGTTGTAAATCTCGTCTGGCTGGGATTCCTGAACTACTCGGATGAGATTAGTCGCATCAGTGAGGTCACCGTAATGCAAAATTAGGCGCGGATCGGGATCGTGCGGGTCTTGGTAGATGTCTTCGATGCGACCCGTGTTGAAGGAAGAGGAACGTCGCTTAATCCCATGAACGACGTAGCCTTTTTCCAGCAGAAGACGCGTGAGATAGGCACCATCCTGTCCCGTTATGCCCGTAACCAGAGCAACTTTCCTGTTCTCGCCCATTTTCTTCCTGCTCTATGGTAGTTGAAGTTTCGAATCTGGCTCGCCACACCGGCGGCCCGCCTCATACCCTATGGTAGGATTTCGACAGATGCGGCGCGGAGCTCGTCATTGACAGTGTCAGCCAGCGAGCACACCTGCTCCTGCTTCGAGGCATAGCAAAACAGAGTCTCGCCGCTAACCTGCCTAAGTCCCACATGCGGCCTGAGTGCCGAACTCAGCTCACGGGTGAGCGACATAGATTTCAATCACGTCGCACCCGATTTGCTCATCAATCAGCGAGTTAGGACGCCCTTCTGTGATTCTACATCCGTTCTCAAGCACGCACAGTCGGTTGCCCAGCCGCTCCGCTTCTTCCACGAAGTGGGTGGCCAGTGGAATCGTATTGCCTTGCGCCAACAGGGTACGTAGCAGTTCCCAGATAAAATGGCGAGCATGTGGGTCCAACCCACACTAGAACTCCACCATCCCTCTTTTGCGCTGACCAAGTAATCTTTGCCTGCTTCAGCGTCTTCTAATGGAAATTGTTTTGATCAGTGAAATCGATTGTTTGGATGAAGTGCATCCATAAAATGGATTGTTTGACAGGGCAGCGCGGCACCATCGGCGGCACAAGTCGTGGGCGCGAGGTTTCGCTCCGCGCGAAGACAAAGTTCGTGTCAGTCGGGGGCTTCGGGCGAACCGCACATCTGAGACGGCGGCGAAAAGCCGGGTAGGGCATTGCGTATTGACCTCCAAGGAATTTCGGGCGCGCTAGCCCGAAAACGGTGGCTGGGCTTCAACCATGGGCGGGACGAGGCGACCATCAAACTGTGTTTCATACTGTAGGCGATCGCAGTGCGGCGAATTTGAACGGCCGCCTTTGCCAGCCCTCGCCATCGCATCCGGCTACAGGTGCCGAAGATCTTCTCGATCCGACTACAAATTCTGTGGATCGGTTGGTTCCAGGCGTCGAGCTTTCGGCCTCGTCGCGCCCCCACATAGTGGTTGCGAGATGCGCGGCCTTCCACCCTCGGCGCGCACCGCTTCGCCGAGACGATTGCCTCGATAGGCGCTGTCGGCAAACACTTCGCCGGGATTGTCGGGCAGAGCATCAGGAACGGCCTTGCCGTCCTCGGGGTGGGCGCCGTGACGGCGATCTCCTCGACAAGGGCCGTATCGGCGTAGGCACCGACATGGGCTTTGAAGCAATGAAACGCTGGTCGGCCCTTGTGCTTGACCCAATAGCCCTCTTCATCGTCTTCGCTGGCCGAGGCGACGATCGCCGCATCGACAACCGTGCCGGTCTTCACCTGGATCGCTGAGCTGGCGGGTGATCTCGGCGAACAACAGGGTCATGAACCTCAACGGCCTTTCGAAAACGGACGAAAGCGGGTTCGCACAGGTGTCGGCTCCGACACTGAGAACCCGCAGAACCGTCGGAACGATCCTCTACATGGCTGCAGACGGCAAAATTCCTTTCTCGGCCGTCGTCGCACAGCATCGCCTGCCAGTCGCTCAGTCCAGCCGGCTCGAAAGCTATCCGGCAGGAGTTGCGCCATGTTGGCGCACTTGAAAGCGTCAGAGGGCGCCGTGTCGCATCTTTCGATGGGACCGGACGCCATGATGGCCATAAATGACGTGGATGGCCTGCGCCTGACATTCGACGGCTGGCGGGTCCTGCACATCCGTCCTTCAGGAAACGCCCGCAAATGACATGTTACGTTGAGGCAGTTAAGAATTGGACTTGAAAAAGGGACTTTGTGGACTGCCTCGACCGGCTGTTTCGCTTAGCAAAGCGCGGCCCCACGTCAGCAGAGGCTCATAGTCAAGGAACGCCCTAGTATCCATCACATGGATGGGCCACATCCACGCAATCAATTTTACACATGTCGCCGGGCGCATTAGAGAACGATGAATTTAAACCGGAAGCGAGTGTACCCGGCGTCAAGATTTGCGAGCGTCACAGAGATAAGGATAGGCAGTGCTGAGGGAGCTCTTCTGCCCCACGCGCAGCCTCTACCAAATCGCCCGGCGTAACGGTCGACTAGTATCGATTAAGAGATCCCAAGCCAGATGCAACCTCGTCTCTGAAACGAGATTTCCGAAAATGCAGGTCAGTGGATTGGTAAAGCGCAGGTTCGTCGTCTCTCAGAGGCGTACGGGGTTCGGTGATTGTCTGTGGTCGCTGGCGGCCGCTTGGCGCTACGCTCAGCGGTCGGGACGAACGCTAGCCGTCGACTGGCGCGGGTCCTGCTATCTCGACCAACCCTTCACAAATGCCTTTCCGGTGTTCTTCCAACCGATCAATGACATCGCTGGCGTACCGGCTATTTGCGACGACCGGATCAACGACTTTTCCTTCCCGGGTCCATTCTTCCCGGAGTGGTGGAATAGGCCAGCGATCGACTGCCTTTACCGCCCAGATGAGCAGATTTTCCAAGAGCGCGACGAGTTGGGCGAGCTCTTTCAGGCCGAACACGATGTCGAAGCGAACACAGTAGTGTGTGACGCTTGTTTGATGTGGCGCTGCGATGAGGATGCCGAGCGGCAGGTCTTCCAGAGTGTCAAGCCTCGGCCTGAAATTCAAACACGCATAGATGCCATTTACCAAGAATGTTTTGAGGGGCACAGCATCATCGGGGTTCATGTTCGACATGGTAACGGTGAAGACATCATGGACCATGCGCCCTACTGGGCCGATCCGGAGTTCGCCGTTCGACAAGTGTGCACTGCGGTTGATAAGGCTAAAGCGTTACCGCACCCCAAGCCTGTGCGGCTGTTCTTGTGCACGGACAGCGCGCAAATCCTGGATCACCTGTCGGCCAGGTTTCCCGATCTTCTCACCGTCCCCAAGCATTTCCGATCCGATCAAGACGGCCCCTTACATACTGCAGCACTTGGGATGGACGGCGCAATTTCCGCCCTCGTTGAGATGTATCTTCTCGGGCGCTGCGATACTGTAATTCGGTTTCCTCCGACGAGCGCCTTTACACGATATGCACGCCTTTTCGTACCGCGGGTAATTGAGTTCGATCTGAAGGACCCAAGTCGTTTGATTTTGATAGAAGGCAGGCAAAGGATCTCTCATCTTGATTAAGACCCGCTACCTGGGCAATTCGGCAGATGCAACGAACAGGCATTGAGACATCGACCGCAATCCACGAGAGGCGGGCCATGGCATACGCTAAATGTCCCGCAGCTGCTCAGCTTGATCCGCAGGCTCGAGGATCGGGACACACTGCAGCAGTTCTTGGCTCCATTCGGGACTGTTGCCGACGTCGATGAAACCGACGGCCTTAGGGCACGAATACAGAATTACGAGATCATTCATCCGCCGCCGTCCGGCAACGCGCCAGAACTTCGCTGTTACTCGGAGCGCCGCCCGATTTGATCGCCCCCGACGAAAGCGGGAACAGGATCCGCGGCGATGTTCACATGGTCGACACGACCGGCAGCTACGTGAGCTCCGGGGGGACGGAACTGTTCGAAGAGAGCTTGAACATCCTTGGCCTCCAGCCTGGAGCGTGCCATTTCTTCCAGCCGCTCCCGCTGTTCAGGTGTCCAGGTCTCTCGCTGAATTACGAAGTCATCCCAGGCCCGGTCTAATTCGTTGTATTTGTTTTGAAGCGCGAGCCTATCGGGAGCAACAGCCTTTCGGGCCTGTTCGGACGCCAGTATGAAGCGCTTCTCGATGGAGCCTTTAAGGTGAGGGAGGTAAAGAAGACCGAGCGTAGCGCCTGACAGTCTTTTGTCGAGCGCGCCCAGAATTCTCGGGCGTACTCTTTGCTATTTAGCGAACGGATCTGGTGCCTTCTATTGTGTGAAATCTGAGGGATAGTCGGCGGCCGGTGAACTCCGGTAAGCAGCAGATGCAAGCGAGCCCGAGTGCAGTCGACGTAAAGTGGCGCCGCTATATTCGTGAGGCTCCGCTTCGTCTGCCGCATCCGCCACGCCCTCGAACGGCAGCCTCGTCGCAAGCTATCAACATAACGGCACGGAATTGCAACCTTTGGCTTGGCGACGGGTTCCTCGATCGGAGTCTGCTCGTTCCAACCATGTCGGATGAGCTGTCGCACTTCTTCAAATAGGACGGTGGGCGCCGCAGCAATGCACCATGAGAACGTCGCCTAGTGCAGCGCCAGAATGACTTACTTGGGACATGAGCGCGGCTGCCGCTACGCCGATTCCTGGAGCCTGACGGCGACGCAATACAGCAGCTTGCCTTCAGCCGCATTGGCATCGACTATGGGGAGCGAGTTGGCTACCAGGCAATCCAGACCGGCCCTGTTGAAGGGTTTGGATTCCGGTTTAGAAATGCGATCTCAAAGGGTCCCCGCGAAACCTCCAAACTGAGTGTTTCCCAATGCAGGCCTAAGGATTTTCTCAAGAAGCGCGACGGTATCGCTTAACCGCTGGCAAATCGGCGCCGCTTTGATATGATATTTCAATCTGCTAATTAAGTTTACACTTACATTACAGTGTTGAAGGCGGATGTCTCGCCATGATTGACTCAGATGTATTTGACTTCGTGGAGCGCTGCCGAAAGCACACGGCAACAGGGCCGCTGCTAAGCGATCTATTGGAGACTGTACGAAATCTCGGCTTCGAACATCTTATCCTAAGCGGCGTTCCTCTTGGTGGACAGAAGCTTGCCCCAATGGTCGAACTGAATGGATGGCCCGCAGGCTGGTTCGAGCGCTATGTTGAAGCCGAGCATGCGGCTGTTGATGGCGTTTGCCTTTATTCAGCTAAAACCCTGAGCCCATTTCTTTGGGCAGACGTGCCTGCTAAATGGTCTGATACCGAAGGCTCAAGACGAGTTGCAGGCGAAGCAACGGAATTTGGCATCCGGAGCGGTTTTGCGGTCCCGATGCTAAGTGTTCACCATTGGCAATCGGTGTTGTCATTTGCCTCGTCTGCAAAGAGCTGCGGTCCGTCGCCACGTGAACAAGTACAGCTAATCACTATGGCCGTATACGCCGGGATGTCTATCCAGGCCTTGTCGAACGTGGACGAAGAGGTGGACGGTGTCCTTACGGACCGGGAGAAAGAGGTGCTCTTGTGGGCGGCCGCAGGCAAGACATCGTCCGAAACATCACAAATCCTCGGTGTAGCCGAGCGGACGGTCAAATGGCATTCAACACGAGCTCGGGAAGCGTTCGGCGTCGGCACGACCACTCAAGCCGTTGTCGAAGCCGTGCGCCGGCGTTTGATCCACCCTTAGCCGCGTCAACTGTTCGATCGGACAGGTGACGTATATTAGCGCAGCTGCGAGTATCCCTCTAAGAACGATCGGGGGGTCTCGTTATGATAAAAGCCCATGTCGTCAATGCGCTGAACAAGCATCTCTACGAGAGCGAATTCAACGAATTCCTGCACCGGCGCCATGACTTTTTCGTGCACCAAAAGCATTGGCGGCCGGAAAGTCCGGACGGTCGAGAACTAGACCAGTTCGATACGAACGCCGCAACATACTTATTGGGAATCGAAGATGACAGGGTGGTGACATCGGCTCGGCTGATCCCGACCAGCGAACCGCACATGGTCTCCGAAGTTTTCCCCCATATGTGTGAGAAGTCGGGAGTTCCGAGGCGGCCGGATTGGGCCGAGTGGACGCGTACTTTCGTTGTGCCCGATAAACGCTCAGCCGGGCTGAAGGGCACACTCACAGAGCTGTGCTGCGCGGTGATGGAATTTGCGCTTGACGAGGGCCTCGGCGCAGTAGGCGGCATTCAGGAGACATACTTCATGCCCCATCATGGCGCGCTTAAATGGCGAGCTGAGCCCATGGGAATGGCGAGGGAAGAGAACGGCGAATGGTACATCGTCGCGTACATTGAGGTCAATGAAGCCGCCCTCGCGAGCGTTCGCAAGATTCTTGGCATTGACCATTCGCTATTGGAGCGGCGTGGGAAGCAGTTGCCCTTCGTTCGACAACATGCCACGAACATTTTCTGATTGAGATAACGCTGAATACAAGGAAAGCCATAACCGCTGCAAATAGATAGTTTGTGCGGTTATTCACCGCACAGAAAAATGGAGGTGTTTTATGCATGCTAATGTTGTAATGCGCGCCTTTGTTTTGATGGCGGTTTCTCTTTTGGCATACAGCCCGGTCCAGGCATTCCCCGTCAAGGAATGCGAGACAAGGCCAGACAAGCCAGACGCGACGGCGGATGAAACCGCGGCCAAGAACAAGCTCTCTCCGCTGCTGCAATGTACGGCCCCGGGCGACGATCGTACGGCATGTAATGTGTTCCTTGGTCGCGCGCTTGAGATACTTTTCGGAAACACCGATTTCAAAACTGGGAACGGCAGCTACATGTTGGCGAATGACATCGCCAACGGGTTGCAGATGCCCGGCAATGCGGGCTGGAAGAAGATCGGGGTTGCGACCGACCAAGCCGCGTTGGATCAAGCGCAGAGTCTTGCCAACAAAGGCTCCCCGGTTGTGGCGGCGCGACTGGGGAGGCTTGACGACGGTGTCCGCCGGCCGGGGCACGTTGCCCTTATCCTTCCTGGCACCAGCCAGCAATACGATTTCGACGGTTTTCACTGGGGAGGGCTGTCGGCGCCAAACTCCGCCAGTTTATTCCTAGATACGCCGGATCGAATGTTTATCGGATGCCCGCTTTCGGCCGTCTGGATCAGGCCTAACGACGTAGGTCTCTACTATAAACCATAACTGGAGTAAGCCGGACGTTGTCAATTCACATTCAACGCGACGCTGACTTCAGTAAAGAAGAATTCTATTCTGTTTTAACTTTGGTACGTTCAGTAATGTGATGAACGAAAAACTCATTATAAGTGTTATAGAAAACAGAAATATATTGCATTCGTCGTGGATTGAGGTTCGCATAGATTGGGGAGAGGGTAAATGGGGCTCAACTCGCATTGCGCCGGCAGCTTCCATCCCGTCGCGGTTCCAAGAAGTTTGAACTGGAGTTGGGTGGACGATTTCGTTTCGTTGGCTGGTTCACCAGTATCGCGCCGGGCATTCCTCGGCGGCGTCGCAACATCTTCGTTGGCGCTCCCTCAACTCGCGATCGGCCAAGCGCCGACCGATGATGAAAAGTGGACCACCAGCGATTTGAGGTTCGATCTCGCGCAGGACGGCGAGACGCTGGCAGTGACTCTGGTGTCGCTGCCCCTGCACAGCCTGCCACAAGGCGCCGCCGGCCCGCTCAAAGATCCGATCGCCAAATGGATTTTACCGAGACAAGCGTTCGGGCCGGCGGCATCGTTCAAGCTCAGTCCGCGTCACGCGTTCGATTCGGCCAGTCCGCAGGCCGTGACCCTGAAGATCGAGAATGTGAGCTTCGGCCGTCGCCGAAACGCATCGATGCAGTTCAAATTCGCCTATGATCCGGATCAAAAGAACGACGAGGCAAAGAGACAGGGTCTGTGGACGATCGTATGCCGAACCACTCTGTGGCTGGGAGAAGGCGGCGGCGAAAGCGCATTCGATCTCGGCGCCGAGCCCGCCGATCGGACGCGGCCAGGTGAGCGGGCCGAGGCCATTCCGTTCGAGGACTTCGCGAAGGACAGGGAACTCGTGCAGATATTGCGCGCCCCGCGCATCACCCAAAGCTTCAAACTCGTTTTCAACGGACTGGTCAGAGCGGAGTCCGAAACGTCGGCGGCCCTGACCCCAAAGGCGTTGGTGCGGCTTTCCTTGAATCGATATATCGTCTGGACGGTAGACGGGCAGGCCTACGACCGCAAAGCGGTCATCCGGCCGTTCTCACCCGCTGTTAGCGCCGATCGAATTCGCGTCGCCTGGTCGACAAACGACAACCTGGCACGCGGGAGTGCTCTCGGTCAGACACCTCAACCGCCTGACGACAAACTTGCGGCGCCGCCCGAAGCCCAGGGATATGTCGTGGTGGGCGTGGCAATCAGCGAGCGAGACGCCGCCGCTTCCACCGGCGAAGTCATCGATGTGGGCGATGTGTCAATCGCGCTGCCGGCGCAACACGGAATCCGAGGAACGCTGCGTTCGCAGTCGAAGCCCCGCTCTTGCCTCATCGTTGCCTCGGAAAAAGAAAGACGCGGCACAGACCCCGAGATTCACCGCTGCGAAGCGATTTTGGCGGGCAGATGGAGTCTCGAATTCGAGACAGATGACGCGTCCGGTTCGGTGGTGACCGGACCCTTCCCCGATATCATCGGCGTCGCAAAACGCCGAATCGACATCGTGGGCGATGTGAAGTTGGACGACCCGTTCGCGGCGGGGGATGAGCTCACCTTCGCCGGCGCGTCGAAAGAAATCGCCTCGGCCCGGGATGTCTACGATCCATTTGAAAACTCGGCCCGGGTAACTACGCCCGTTGGCGGCATGCGCGTCGGTGTGCTGCCCATAGAGACGGCGGATTCGCGCGACCGCACCGCCGACCAGCCGGACACCGTTAGCCGGCCGAGCATCTTCGAGCGCAAGCCATTTGGCGAGTATTCCGCCGCGCCGATCTGGCTGCTGACGAAAGGTGCGCAGTGGGACACGGCCAACGATCAGCGGACGATCGAGTGGCTCGAGATAAATACGCTGCTGCTGGAGTCCGAGGTTTCTCTGGAAGACGCAAGCCACAGCGCGCTGACATTCGAGCCGACCGACTTGGTTTTCCTGTTCCAACCCGACGCTCTGAGGACCGCGCCGCGCAGCTTCGTGTGGCTCGGCCGACGCGGCCTCGCACCCCAGGCCGGGAAGGGCGGCGGGGCAGCCGGCGAACCGGCGCTTGCGGCGCGCATCGACCTTTCGAACGCGCGGCTCGAGGCGGCGCGCTATCGCGACCTGGTCAGCCTGAAGTTCCGCTTCCTCAATCTATTTCTCGTCTTCGAGGACGGGCCGCGCATCGCTCCCGTGTCGCAGGCCTGCGGGATCTACGCAAAAACTCCAAGCCTGCCCGGAGAAAACCGTGGCGTGGTGCGCGGCGCGCCGCCGCAGGACGTCAAGGGCAAAACAGGTTCCGCCGACGAGGAATCGAAACCGCGAATCGCGGCGCCGCAGATAGAAGATACGCGCCCCATCCTCGTGGTGGAGTTCCCCTCCCAGCACATCATGGAACAGGCCTTCTTCAGGCCGTCCCTGACGCCTCTCCCGGAAGTTGTTCTTGAGCCGGGCACGATGACGCCATGCAGTATGGCGGCCTGCGCCTGGGCTGGGCTCGCCGGCGGGATCGACGCCAGCGATCCGAATGAAATATTGCGCGCCCTGGCACTTTTGCCGACGGTTGGCGAGCGAAAGCAGCTACGCACGCAGGTACGGGATCTCAAGAAGAACAAGAACGATGCCCCTGCGGAAGCATTGAAGGAATTCAGCGCGATCGCCGAGGCGCTGTCGAAGGAAAACGGTCTTCCGGAAGACCAGAGAATCTATATCGGTCCGTATGGGCTGGATCCCGACGCGGCGGCGAGGCTGCGGGAGATCCGCGACACCAAGAAGGAGGAATTCGCCGCCGGGCTGATCGCGCAGATGTTCGCGGCGGTCGAAGAGCAGCTGAAGCTGATGGCCGCCGGCGTCCGCGCCAAGGAGCGCCGCGTCCGCGCGGAGGACCCGAGCGGGGCATTTCCGCCCGGATCGAACGAAGCCAAGCTGCTCCGTCGCACCAGGCACCTGCCGGATCCGGCCCCAGGCTCGCCGCCGCCACCTGAGAGGGACTACTCCTTCGAGGATGCGATCGCGGTTGAGGCGATGCTGGAATCGGTGGTTCCGACCTATCAGCTCTTCCGGTCGTTCTATCGGGAGGCGATGGCGGTCTACGCCCTCGGCGAGAAACTCACAGGCGGCGCCAACCGGCCGAAAGCGGGACAATCCCCACCGGAGCTTCCCGATGAAGACCGGCCGACCGAACCCGACCCCTGGCAGATCGAATTCATCCTTCTCGACGGCAAGGGCGCGGATCGCATCGAAGTTCCATGGAGCCAGGCCCCGGATCAAGGGGGTGCCGGGCCGACGCCCCGCACGGTGAGGCGTTTCGACTGGGCCGGGAAATACTTCGTCAACCACATCCTGGGGCTCGACGAATATGAAGAGGTGGTCGAGGGCCGGCACGCCAACCCGTCGCGGCTGGCCTTCCGCGTCAATTGCAGGGATGCACTGGCAGAGGCCAGGAACATCGCCAACACGCCCTGGCCGGAAGGCGACGCCAAGGCCGCGCACCGGCGGAAAATCAAGGGGCATCTCGGCTTCATCCCGGAGAACGACGATGCGATGGGCGTCTCGTCGCTGCCTTTCAGCCTCTCGGGTCTCACCAATTGGGCCGCGATGGAGCTCGCCGTGGTCAAGCGCGCCGAACAGGTTTTCGCGCCGGCGCCCGGCGGCAGGCTGGACGCGCGCAGCCGTCGGAAAATCAATCTCCACGGCAGCGCAATGCTCGACCATCTGGGCTTCCTCCCCGGTTCGCAGAGCGAGGAACGCAAGTGGGAATTCCGGATGGCGCGCATCAAGGAATCGCTGCGCCCGCCGCCGTCGCCCTTCGAGACGTCGATCGAGCTTCCGGCGCGGCTCGTTCTCTCACCGTCGCAGAGGGCAGCGTTTCGCAGCCCGCGCGGCATCCATCCGGGCATTTACGGAACCCCCGGTCCGAAAGGCCCGACGGCGATCACGATCGCGATCCACAACGATGACGGCGGCCTGACGGAGCCAAGGGCCGAACCGGACCAGCTCGGAAACGGGCTAGCGGAAACGCTCTGGCACGCACGTCTGATGCTGGAGGAGGATGTCGGGCCGCCGGATGTCCGCGCGGTTTATTCGCCGGACCTCGCCGTCGATTTCGTCAGCGCCGGGCACCGACGGCTGCATGCGAAGGCGCTCGATCTGAAGTCAAATCTGCCCGGCGGCGGCGCGCCACCGCGCGGGCCTTATGCGCCGTGGCTGCTCAGCCGAGCGGAGACGAGCGCGCAGGACCTCGCCCCGTCGGAATTCGTCGACAAAACGCCGGATTATCTCGACGGAAAGGAACTGACGGACGAGGAACTGTGCGCCGTCGACCTCAACGAGGAGCCGGCGAGGCGCCGCGACGCGGTGATCTCGAAGCTGCCACTCATGATCGCGGAGCTTTGCCGGCGATGGAACCTGCGTCAGAGACCCATCGCGACCCGGCAGTTCCGCACGAGCCTGGATGCTTTCGACCGGCACGAACTCGTCGTGCTTTCGTCCGCCTTCGGCCTGCCGGTCATGGCCAAGTCCGGAGACACCTCCGAAATCCTGCCCGGCGCTCGTTCCGGGCAATTCGTTCCCGATGACGACTACAAGCTGCTCGACATCCTGCCAGGCAACGAAATCTATCGGCCGCAGCCTCTCAGCGTCTCCGAACTGACGCTGACCGCGCTCGGCGGATCGCTCCGCCACGACACGAGCTTCGCGCCGCCCGCCTCGGCCAAGTATTTCGACGGCAGGAACCTGTTCGACGCGCTTTCGATCGAACGGTGGCAGCATTCGACGTCGCTCGGTCGCGACGTCTACTGCGAGGTCGTCTACAAGGGCTACCTGCTCCCGTTCATGTTCCGCGCCTCGATGGTCAAGGTCACCGAGCGCGTCTTTGACAAGGACGCCCACGGAACGATGAAGGCGTATCTGCGGCAGCGGATGTTCGTGCGCTGCACGGAGCCGATCAAGGATTTTCCAGTACCCGGACATACCGACTTTGGACGCTGCTTCCCGCCAGGAGAATGCGAACTGCTGACGGTCACGACGCCCGACATCGTCGATCCGAACGCAATCGAGGGAGCGGATCTGAACGGTCTGCCGGCCCTGGAACTGGCGAGCGGGCGGATCAAGTTCCGCAACGCGCCGGGCCTGGTCTTCTGGCCCCGAACCGCGATGTCGAGCGCCGCCGACATCCGCTTCGGCGTGCGGATCGGAAAAAGTTACTCCGCCTGTCCCATGCTGTTCGTAGACAATGTCGCGGTGAACGACGAGGAGACGCTCAACGTTCTGCGCCATTACTACAACGGCACGCTGGATATCTATCACAACCGGACCAAGGCCGCCGATGTCCCACAGCTGACCGCCGGGGATGTTCGCGCCGGCGTCCCCAGTCCCGACAGCGAAAAAATGGCGCCCGTCGAACCGCTGCGCCACAGGCGCACGCTGGCGCTTTCGGGCGAAAAAGTGCGTTACACGGACGAGGAGAAGACCGGATCGGCGAGCGTCGAGACCGATTTCATCACCTTGCGCGTGGAGGGCCGCCGCTTCGGAACACAGCAGCCGGAAATCGTCTCCAGCGCACCGGGTGACGACCCGGCCGACCCGACAGTCATGATCGAGGTCTACAAGCTCAGAGGCGACAGTTTCTCGTTCGACCCGGTTCTGCAGGGCGCCGAACAGCCGCCGGTCTATCCGGTGGTCGAAACAGCGCGCGTCCGCCTCAAGCAAAACGAGGTCCTGACGGCGCGTCAGGGCGAGTCTTTCCGTGCGACCTATGACGGCCACTATGTCGCCAAAGGCTATCTGCCGCAGGAGAATCCGGTCGAAGTCTTCCTGAACCTGATCGACCCCGCCAGCCAGGAGATGAACAACAACGGCGATCAGTCCGGCGGCATCTTCCAACCGAAGGGAAGCATCGTCGCCCTGTCCAGAACCAAGGGCACGGTGGCAAGCAAAGTTCGCCTCTCGAAATTTGATCCAAACCGACGCAGGGCGGAGGGCGACCGCGACAGCCTCGCCAAGCTTTTCTCCGCGACGCCTGTGCAGCAGGCGGCTGTCCCCGGGACCAATGCGGCGGCTCCGCAGCCCGACCCGAAGCGTGTGGTCAAGGATATCTTCGGCGATTCCAAGCTGCTTGGGCTGGTCCGCATAGACAAGATCATTGATTTCATCGACGACACTAACCTCGGCGGCGCCGGAGAGCGTGCGCCCGCCCTGCTCGAGGTGGTGCGTTTCGGCGCCGCGACAGCCGCCAAGGCGGAAGCCGCGGCTGTTTCGGTTGCCGACTACATCCGCAAACAGGTTGTCGCCCCACTCTCGGCGGTGGTCAAAGACGCAATCCGCGAGTGGGACGAGTTGGATGCAGAGCTCCGTCGCAGCCAGAGCGAGCTCGGCAGCGTCTTGACGTTGATAACGCTCGACCAACTGTTTCCCGAACTGGACGGCGCGCTCAAGGTATTCGACCGGGCGATCGATGCAGCTCTCGAAACCTCGAACGAGATTGCCTTCGCGATCGCGCTCAGCGTCGTCTACGAAACCGGCCAGAGCCTGCTCGATGCGGTACGACGCACGGCGGCGAATCCGCTCGAGCGTTTCGAAAGCGCAATCACCGGGCGGCTGGGCGAGCTGGGCGCCTTGCTTACGGAAAAATTCGAGGATGCCAAGAGTGTGCTCGCGAACGCGCTCGAAAGCCTGTCGACCAAGAATCTTTCCGAGACCGTCAGCGCGTTTGTAATTGCCGGCGAAGACAACAAGCCTTTTGTCGAGATCGCCTTGCCGCTGCCGCGCTTCGAATGGCTAAAAGACGAGGCGCTGCAGGGTGTCGACCAGCAACTGGCCATCCTTGCAGAACCTGTTTTTTTGACCAGCGGCGAAGCACGAAAGACACTCGCGGCAATGATCCGCTGCACGCTGATTGAGAACGTCAAGCTCGAAGACCTTTTCGATGAAGGTCAAAGCTGCGGCATCGAGACTCCCGGCTCGATCTTTACGAGTAAACAGAGCTTCCGCGAATTTGCGGCCGAGAAGATCAATGAACGTATCGGACCCAAAGAGCGTGCGGTCGAGAAGATCATTTCGATCGTCGTTGATCTCAAGGAGGAGGTGAAGGGAAGACTCACCGCGGAGATTGCGAGGGCCAGGGCGCTGGTCGCGGCGCTGAAAAGCGACGAAATCCAGTCGGCGATCGTCCAGCGAGCGGTCGCTTTGATAAGGGAGGAATACGCCGCAGAGTATGCAACGCTCCAGGCTGTCGTCGTCGAGATTGGTAAGGCCAAGGAGGCAATGGCCAAGGGTGATTTGTTCGCGGCGGCAACCAGCTTTAGCGTTATCCTGAACGCGCTGTTCGGGATCGATCTGGCGCTCGCCGAGGACCTTGCCGGCCTTGTCGGCCACATCCAGAAGACTCTGACCGCGACGCTCGCGCCTTTGCGCATCACTTTGGTCGAGTTCAAGCAACCGATGGCGAACGACTGTGAGCTGACAGTCATCGCCGGCCAGATTCCTGAATTCAAAGGTGATGTTGCGCCGGACGACGTCGAACCGCACTTGGAAGATCCGGGCCAAAAATCCTTTATCGAGCAATTGCACAACGGCGTCGACGAGTTGCGCGACTCGCTCGAGGACGTGAAAAATATCGCAGTCCCGAGTTCGCCCAAAGAGCTGCGCGATGCGGTCAGGGACACCCGGTCGGTTCTCACGAAAACCCTTGTCGAGACCGGAACCGCTCTGGCTGAGTTCTATCGCGACCTCCTCAACGACGCGAACCTCACGGCAGGCTTGAAGAAGACGGTCTTCGGGAAGCTCGCAGTGCCGGCGGAACAGTTTAGCGCCGAAAGCCTGACGTCGCTGCGGCCCGACCTTCGGCGCTATGTGGCGTCGCGAAAGGCGATGCTTGAGCGGAACTTCGCCAATCTCCGATCACTGGCGACGACCATTCGGCGCATTCTGACTGATACCAGCGCCGAACATAAGAGCACCCGTGAGGTAATTGCGGCCGCGGCGGTGGGAGCCGTGGTCGGCGGTGTACTTAAAGACCTGACCGTAGACACCAAATCGAAGGTGAGGACCGGCAGCGAAGCTCTTGTCAAGGCGATCGCCCGCCAACTCGACAGTCTCTTCCGCTCTGCCCAGCAGATCGTCGACGCTATTCCTGAGGGTTTTTTCGATGAGATCAGGGCATTTGTCGACAAGCTACCGATCCCCGTCGAGCTGGCGCAGCTCAAAATTCTCCAGGATCGATTGGCCGCATATAAACAGCACCTGCAAACCGTTACGACAGGCATTGGTGAAATCGCAGCAAAAGACCAGCCTTCTTTTGAAGATCTGGACAAGATCCGCAACCTGATCGAGACGTTCTTGATCGCGTCGGAATCGGTCCCGAAGAACGGGACTCCGCCACTCAGATGGGCTCTGGAAGTCGACCTCGAAAAACTGTTCGACGTGACGCTTCCCATTGAACGCGCGATCCGCGGCCTCGAGAAGGAAGGGTTCGAAAAGCTGGACAGTCTGGCAGCGGCAGCGCTTGACAAACTGGCAATCGCAAAATTCTACAAGGACGACTTGCTCAAGGCGCGCAACGCGCTTTGGAGCGAGTTGGACGGCTTCGTTCTCGGCAAGCCGATCGCGAAGCGGCTGCTGCTGTTGCCGGACGCAGCGCAGCTCAAGATTGATGCAGACCCGGTGAAGTATGAACCGGCGGACAATGAGACGAATCTCAACGTCGCTAACGACCGTCTTGCCGGTGACGCAGCATGGCTCGAACATTCTTCCGTGACGACGATCAGCGACCGGGCGAAGCGCCGCTACCTCGCCGGCTTCGTCCGGGATTGGGGCGACGGCAAGTCAGCGCCCGTGGCGATCGTCAACTCTTTGATAGAGGACGCAAAGAAGCTACTGCGCGGTGACATCAACCTTGATGACTTTTTCAAGATTCGCGAGCAGATCGAAGCCTATCTTCTTGATCTTATCCCAGCCAAGATAGAATATACTTATGATGTTGATCTGCCGTTGCCTGCGGCCGTCAAGAGCGCCACCGCAGGAATTTTCAGTCCACGGCCCGGCTGCGAGCTGAAGATCGGCACAAAGATCGAGGTGGACCTGCTCAACCCGGGGATTGAAGCGCGCGTTGTCGGCTCGCTCGGGGCGTTCGACATCAAGCTAGTGGGAAGTTTCGACGCGCTTACCCTCAAGTTCCGCGGCGCCAACTTTCAATCGCGGACGGGTGAGGATGCGCGCTTCGACATCGCCTACGACGACTACGAGATCGGGCCGGAGCTGAAGTTCCTCGAAGACCTGCAGTCCTATCTTTCGCCCAAGGAAGGCTCGGGCGCCTACCTCATACCTCTGCGCGGCATTCCGGGAATCGAGGCCGGATATAAGCTCGACCTCGGGATCATTTCCGTCGGCGCGTGCTCCTTCTTCAATGTTTCGCTGAACACGGCTGCGTTGCTGCCCTTCACCAACAAGGGCGAGGCGTTGTTCCGCGCCTCGCTCTCGCGCTACGACTCGCCATTCACTATTTCGTATCTGCCGTTCGGCGGGTCTGGCTTCATGTCTGTCGACGCCAACGCGAAAGGCATCGTCGGCTTCGAGCTCGGTTTCGATTTCGGCGCGGCCGGCTCGTTCGCGGCAGGCCCGCTGACCGGCCAGGGCCGCATCATGATGGGGCTCTACATCCGGCAACTCGCTCTGCCCGGCGTGCCCAAGGTCACTGAAATAAGTGGTACGTTTTTTGCTGGCGGCTCGGCGAATATCTGGGTCTTCAACTTCGCCGCTTCGCTTTATGTCCGGCTGGGTATGGTGAACGGCAATATGACCGGGCTGGCCGTCTTCTCCTTCTCGTTCTCCATGGGCATCGCCGACTTCGATTATTCGGTCAGCTTCGAGCGCACCGAAAGCAAGGGGTTCGACGGCGGCGGTGATCAAGCGTCGCGCGATCCGGACGGATCTTCCATCGGAAGCCGCTTCGCCCGGAACTTCGCTGATTCCATCGAGACCGCCAGCCTCGATGGATTTGTCACCGGCAGCACGGTCCCCGCCGCAGCTCTGAAGGGGCCGGTCATCCGCTCCAAGGTCGTCTGCATGAGCGAAAACTGGGGCGAATTCTCCCGTTATTTCGACAAAATCACGCCATGCGGGGTGCTTCCCGATGAGTATTGACAGAGCTGCCTTCACTGCGCTTGTCGGCGAAAACCAGCCCGCGTCGGCAATCAATGTCGCTCCGCTGATCCGCGTCGTACCTTCCGGCGTCAGGACGAAAAGCGGCGGCCAATCCGTCCTGCGCGCCACGCTCATGCTCACGCCGGCGCCTTCCTCGCAGAACTGCGACATGACGCTACAGGCATGGCCGCGCGGGATTGTTGAGTTGTTCAAAAAAAGGGACTGGCGGCTTCCCTTGCGCATTTACCCGATCAGCCCGGAAACCATCGCCGAAGCCGCGTCGGAAGGGTGGCCGGTCGAGGCGCACGCCGTTCGCCTGGAAAATACCTTCGGCAAAGGTTCCGCGCTCAGTAACATTTCCAAGCTCTGGACGGCGGCGTTCGAAGGGACGTCAGGCACGGATGTTGCCGGGCAGGAAGCCTGGGATCGCCTCAGGTCAACGCTTGATCCGAACCAGAACGCGGCGATCAAACCCGGCGCGATCGACGGGAACGAAGACGCAGCCTACGGCCAGCCGGTTTTCGGCGACAAGGGGCAACTGCTTCAGAAACCCAAGGAAAGCGGCACGCGTGAGGTCGATGCGATCTACGCAACGCCACACGGCGAACTTGCTCTTGCACTCGAATATGATCGCGCTGACGATGTTGCGACCAGCCTGCGCCTGGCCTGGGCCGACTTTCTTCGCGAAAGTGATTCACAAGCCGAGGAAGCCTTGATGAAGAAATCGGCTGCCCGCGTCGACAGCGCCCGGCAGCATCTGGCGGAGATCAGGAATCGCGCGTGGGCGGCGCTGCAAAGCGGCGAGGAGGACACCTCGTTGGCGATGCAAGGAAAACCAATACTGGTCGCCAGCCTGACAAACGAAGAAATCAACTTATGGAGAAAGCCCGGCGATGACGCTACGAAAAAGAAAATAGTTGAAAAAGCGGTAAAGGAATTCAAGAAAGCCGAGCACAAGAAATACTATGACGGTTTAGAGAAAAACCGAGATATATCCAGAAAGATCTTCAAGGAGGCTCAGGGTTTTTCGACCGACCCTCAGAACCTGAAGACGCGCGACCTGAGCAAGGATTGGTCGGAGCATCTCAGGACGAGCGCGAGTGAGATACTGGAGAAAGCTAAGGCCGACGCCGCCATCACCCAAGGCACGGCCGCGCACAGCTACGCGAGTTGGGGCGCGCACCGGAACCAAGGAACCGAGGCGAAAGCGGAATCGGGTGATTTCGACGCTGTCACCCGCCTGGTATCGCAGACATTTTTTACCATGCAATCGACGCCAGCTTTGGCGCGGCTCTTTTGTCTGGCCATCGACATCGAGATAGAAATCGGCTCAACGGGTGGGCATAAATCAGCCGCGGACTGGATCAGCAGCGGCGCAGGCGAAAAATTCCTTCTCATCAGCGCCCAGGACGGCGCGAAAGGACAGGTCTGTGGAATGCAGACCGGATTCAAGGCGCCAGCGACGCTCGCGAAGCTGTCCTTGGATGAAACAGACGGCAAGAAGGCCAACTTCTGGCCGGCAACGCGCGAGGAATTGGCGGCCTGTCGCGACGGCGCCTGCACGGCGAACAATTCCGCGATCATCGATGGCTATCGCACGATGTCGGCGGGCTGGGTGGAGGGTGCCCGCGGCGCGGCACGGTTCGACCTGACCAGCCTCGATGTCCGCGCCGCAACCGAGATGCGGGACAAGCTCGTGCAAACGCGCGCCGCGCGAGAATATCCAAACAAAATCGACGATGACGATGATGATGATGATAATAATAGATCCGAACACGCTTCTCGCGACGGCGGCCTTGGCGCCCTTGGCGCTATCTATCAGACTGCGGGCATAGCGCTGCTCGATCGCGGCGCCCGCGCAGAGAAGGCTACTGCACTGGCGGTCCGATCGGATCGAAGCCTGAAACTCGACGGTAAGCCGTACGTTATGGACGCTACCGACCTTACCGTCGGCTTCCGGCTCGATGTTGGCGTCCCGGCACTACGGCCCACCGACGGTGAGGTTGTCACCGAATGGCGTCCGCTGATGAACCGGCTCGTCGACTACGGCAAATCCGGTGACGCAGGGCTTGCGGCGATCGCGAATTCTCTGATGCCGCAGCTGGCGGGCCTTTGGAAGTCGCCTGAGCGCGTCGCTTTCGAGGCCAGCTCAATTTCGGTTCCGGATCAGCTTCTTCCCAAGGGCAAGACGCCTGTCGCCCCTGTGCCGGCGCCGCAGGATATATCGGAAACCGATCTGGTCGAAATGGTCGTGGCAGAAAACATCGCGACCTGGACCGGCTCGCCGATGGGGCAGGACGCTGTTCGCGCCGCCTTTGTGTCGGTGGAGAAAGGCAAGAAAGCCGGCGACAACGACGGCATGCCTGCCAGTCCCGACATCATGCCCTTCGGCCGTGAGGTTTCGCTACCCACCACGGATGGTTTGCCCGCCACCGCGCTGCCGCCCCGCTTGCGATACGGATGGCCATACAGGTTCGCGTTACGGTCGGTGTTTTCGGGCGGCGGCTCGGTTACGCCCGGCGCACTGGACGAAAGCGAGCATCAGCACTTTCCGTATCCGCCGGGCACGTCAGCCAGCAGACCGCGCTTTTTCCGTTTCCTTCGCCAGAAAGCGATCGATCGCCCCGTTGTCCTTTTGCCCGGAAGCAAGGTGGCCAAACCGGATGGCTTGATGGGGCATCAGTCGGCTTCCGCGCTCGTGGTGAGGTCCGGCGATGACCGTGTCGGCTTGGATCGCAAGAAGCCCGCGATTGCGCAGCGCATCATCCTGCCGCCGTCGGTGTCGATGGAGGAGGCGGCGCGCCACGGCGTGTTCGACCGCGACCCGCAGGCTAAGCGCCCGCTCGGAGCCTATCGCCAGTTCGAATGGAGCGCCGACGAGGTCAACGGCGGTTTCCCAGTCGTTCGCACCCGATCTGCGCGCGGGTTCAACGAAGCGACATTTCCGATCGCAGACCGCGAAATTGCTTCCCTCGCAGTCAAAGCGGGGGGGCTTGCGAACCGTTCGCAGAACCCGCAATCCGAGCTGATTTCTTATGGCGACGGCGTGCTGACAGATCAAGGCATGGAACGAGGCGAGTCGCAGCCGCAATATTACCCCGACCCGGCAGCTTACAAACTGGTTGTTGCGTTGCGGGTCGCTGGCACGAGCACGTATCTGCCTGGCGATCCGCTGACGGTAGACCTCCATGGAAAGGTCGGTAAAGGCGGATCCTATCCGAATGCGGCGCCGGTCGTCGTCACGGTCGAGCGCGCGCAACACCGGCTGACTAACGCGCTTCCAAAGCAACGCGACATCTTCGCCGGCGATGCGCAATCGGTTTCGCTCGACCCGTGGGGAGACAATATTGCTTCACCACACCCGGTCGGAGAGGCTCGTGAAATCAAGCTGCGGTTGGCGCCTGGCGACGAGTTCGAGGTCGACTGCTGGCATGTCCCGACGCTCGGTTCGCTTGCGACGAAATTTTCGGTCATCCAGTCGATGGCCATCCTAGCCAGCGCCAGGAGCGGCGAGGCCCCCGGCGCGGACGCGGAAAAACGCAGCACCACCGGATTGGTCAAAATCCTCGGCGAAGCCCTCGCTGGCAAATACGCGCCAAGCGCAAAAAACCCACTCGACTGCGAGCCGGCGTTGGTGGGGCCGGGCGGTTTTGCCGTGCCCAGCCACGCGTTCATGATGGGACTGGCGGAACTGGTCGAAGGCGTGCTTGTGAAACGCCCGATCCCGGAGATCGCCGCGGTCACCACCCTTGAGGCGGTGCACGCCTCCAACGTCCTGAAGGATAGGGTAGCCGTAACCGACAAGATGCAAACGACGGGTAAGCAGCGCCCGGTACGCGTGGCGCGCGTCCCACCGGACGTATTCTTCAAGACCGAAATCTTTGGCGACGAACCGCCGATCGTGGAGAACGAGCGGTCCGTATATCTCACCGGCCACATCGCCATCGACCTTAGGCTTGTTGGCGGCTTCGACATCGTCGCCCGCGCCCCGTCGCCGGCAAATCCGACCATAGATGATCCGAAACGGACCCGAAGCATCGCCGAAAAGCGCGCGGGCAGCTGGCCCTGGGTCATGGATGACCTAGCAAATCCCTATCTCAAGACGACGCAACAGATTTACGGCTTCGAGGTGGAAAGGGACGGACGCGTAACGCTTCCGAAAGCGTCGGTTGTCCTGTTCGAAGTGCGCAATCTGCCGCGGACAATTGCTGAATTTCCGGCGGATCCGGAGACCGGGCTGAGTCTCGTTCCGCTCGAGAAGCTGCTCTACAGGCGTCCCGAGTCGAATAGCGACAGTGCAAAGTCCGATCCTTTCGTCGATACGCAGGTCAGCCCGAAACACTCCTTCCCGGATTGCAAGGGGCGTCCGCTGGCATTCCGCATCGACGCTCTCCCGCGCACCGTACGGCACCTCACCACTGCCAACAGACGGGAAGATCATGACTTCGTCCCCGCCGAACCGCTGTTGCCGAAGGCCTCTACGACGTCATCCGCGGAGATAGCGGTGAACCTCATGGGGTCTGCCAGGCCGTCCGAGCTCAGCGCGCTCACGCCCCTCCATCGGTTCCACTGGACCCTTGGCACCAAAGGGACAGGCGCCGAGGCCTGGACAACCATTTGCCGCGACAGTGTGATCAGAATTCCGTTCAGCCGCGGATGGTATTCGGCGGCGAGCGACGAGAAGGTTGCGATCGTCGTCTGGCCGCCGAATTGGAACAAGGTCAGCACGAAAAACAATGTTGTCCAGTACCAAGCCGGCCCGAAGCACGAGTCCCGGGAGGTCACCCTCAACGACTTTCAGGATTCCGACCTCGACATCGGCGGCAGGTTCATTACGCGTTGGGGCGCTGATCCGCTTCGTGAGAGCCAGAATTCGCGATCCCATTTCCTGGACCGCAACCACTTCCTCGACTGGATAGGAAACGCTGATCCCGAGGCGACCAAGATCGCCTACGCGCTCGAAAATGTCCCGATGCCGGTTTTTGAGGAGCATCGCGATAGCCGGGACAAAGCCGAAAAAGTGAAGCGCTTCCTGAACGTGGGTTTGCTCGTATACGAACCTTTGTTCGACCCAGAGGATGATCAGTGGTACATTGATGTGAAGCTACGACACCCGTCGTTCGATGCGCCTTTCGTGCGGTTCGGTCTGGTGCGATTCGCCGATCGAACACGCGAGGATCTGCGTCTCTCGCAGCCGACAGTGCAATGGGCTCAATTGCTGCCGCCACGAAAGGTGAGCCACCGTTTCGACGCAATCAATCGCCGCTTGGACCTGACGGTTTCCGGACGCTCATCATTGCGCAAGAGTGACCCACCACTTTCCGCCAAGCAGACCAGACCTCACGCTCGCGCCGATCGCGCACCCTACATTTACGCCCGGGCCTTCCGCGAGATAGCAGGCACGCCCAACAGGCCGGCGACGCGCACGCCGGTTGAACTCCGCCAAGAATTGATCGGCTCAACAAACCGAGAAGCGTCGGCCCTCGATGGTTCTCTACGTGCCGCCCCGTGGCAGAAGCTGGCGGTGCGTGATGACGAGGGGGAAGAATTCAGCTGGAGCGCGACTTTTGTCGACCTACCCAAACTCGGCCCTGGCGAGCGCCTTGCGTTCTATCTTGAAGAAGTTGAATACCGCCGCCCAGCTACTTATCGGGAGGAACCCGTCACTCCGGAGGCCTTAGAAACGTACGAAGGCGATGTCTTCATCGAATCCGGTCCGCGATTCTCCTGTCGCATTGAAATTGACCGGTAATTTCAGGAACACTGCAATAGGCTGAATTTCATCCGGTAACGACAGCAGCATGAACGAAGATTTTTTGATGTGGAGGTGAGCATGGGTGCAATAAGTCTCTGGCATTGGGCGATCGTATTCGTCGTTTTCCTGATTTTTTTTGGACGGGGCCGCCTCTCGTCTTTCCTGGGGGATCTTGGGAAAGGAATAGGGATGTTCAGGCGCGAGATCTCGCACGTTAGGAGCAACGGATCGGCTGCCGATCCCGAACAAGCGGACCGAAATTGACTTGGTTCTGCAAACCCGTTTGTCAGATCGTCGTCCATACGTTCAAACTGTTTCTTTGCAATGGGAGGTAATGTTGAAAACTCTTGTGCTCGCACTTGTCATAGCGGTGATGGGGTCAATTGTAGCCAATGCCGCTGAGATTACGATTAAGATAACTATTAACGCTCCAGATGAAGGTACGGCTACAGTTAAGTTGAATACTAGTAAAAATACGTGGAGTGGAACCAACGATTCGGGGGATAAAGTTCTTGGATCTCTCAACGGAGAGTACGTGGTTGCTGAAGCTAATACCTTTCCAGGTTACGGTATGAGGGGTACGGCTTTGGTCAGGAAGGGCGGGAGTGCGAAAAAAGGCGACGACATCGACACTGTGTTGGGGGATTTCATTCCAAGCGAAAATACCAAATCTGGTGAAGCAAAGGCGTTCAAGACTGTTGGCGTCGGTACTTGGCAGCGGCAATAAAACGACGTCTCTCCAGCATTCAAGCAATGCCGTCTTTAGGACAGCATCATTGTCTATCCCGAGGGGGGGCGCTGCCACGCCTCCCAATGGGTTACGTCGTTGGTCGGCTTTTCAGCCTATGAGGTTATCTAGCCGGCTGAATCATTCCGGCCGAAAAAGTCAGGTGCTAATGGGCCAAACCGGCAAATCAAGAACGGCGCCCAATCAAGCTGTTTGGGATAGTCCTTGTCCCCAGTTCCGGATATGGAGGCGGATGCGTTAATGACTAATCGATTGAATTCAGAAAGCGCAGAGCAGCGCTCGCACAAAACGGCCTTCCAGCTAGAGGATAAACGAGTTCAGAGCGAGCAGTTCCTAATGGTCTGGAAGGCGATCTTTGAATACGCTCAGATTGCCATCCGGGCGATCATCTTAGCCAATGGCGCCGGGGCAACGGCGATATTGACTTTCCTTGGTCATACTGTCGACAAAGACGCGGCTCCGGTGAATAAACTCGCCTTAGGGCTTGCTGGCGCAACCTTCGCAATCGGCGTCGCCTTTGGTGTTCTAACGGCTTTTCTTGCTTACCTGAGCCAGTATGACGTTGTCCGCATGGCGATTGCCTCTGGTGGGAAGGTGCCAGTCGGAGCGGCTTCGAAAAGGATCGCAGGAATTGTCCTTGCATTCGTAGCCTTGGCTTTTTTTCTGATTGGGATTGGCTTGGCCATCTATGGTTTCCTTCAGCCACCAAGGCTAAGAAACACACTTTGACCGGAGCTGAATCCGTATTGCGGAGGCATTGCGGGAGACTTTATGTTCGTCCGCGAAGCCGTGGTTGCGAGACGCTACGTGGTCGGCTTGCAAAGTTCAGCAGCCGCGCTTGCATCCTGCTCGATGAAGAGATGGTGAAGCGGCCAAAGCTGACTTTGCCTACACTACGCTGGCGCTGTTCAGAGTGCTCCAGTCCGCTCGAGCGCCTGGTGGCCGCGATGGCAAAAAACTACTGCAACGGCCAGACCAGCATCAGCATCGGAACTGCGACTAGGATGACCAACATCGACAGCGGCAAGCCAAGCCGTGGGTAGTCGCTGAAACGGTAGCCGCCGGGGCTCATAACAAGGGTATTGCATTGGTGGCCGATCGGAGTGAGAAAATCGCAGCCTGCGCCGATCGCCACCGCCATCAGGAAAGCTTCGGGGCGGTAGCCCAGCATTTCGGCGCGGCGGCAATCGGTGCAACGACCAGCACGGTGGCGGCGTTGTTGAGGAATGGTCGTCATCGCCATGGAGACGATCAGGATCAGCGCCAGCGCGCCGACTGGCGGCAGGGTTGTGCCGATATCGGCGAGCCATCCAGCGATGGCGTTGGTGGCACCAGTTCGGCGAAGCGAATCGCTGACCGGAATAAGAGCTGCAAGCATGACTAGGATTGGCCCGTCAATCGCGGCATAGACCTCGCGCAGGGGAACGACGCGGAAAAGCACCATGGCGACAGCGGCTGTGAAGAAGGCAATCGGCACCGGCAGCATGCCACCAGCGGTGGCACCCATCGCCGCCGCCAGTATCAGGACCGGGACGACTCCGCGCCGCGCGCTGCCGAGCAGGATCGGGCGCTCGGCGAGCGGCAGGGCGCCGAGTTCGCGCAAGATCTCAGGCAATCGCTGCGGATTGCCTTGCAGCACGACCACGTCGCCCATCCGCAGCGTCACTGCGCCGAGACGCTCGCTGATGCGCTCGCCTTTGCGGCTGACGGCCAGCAGATTGACATTGAAACGGTCGTAAGCGCCAGCTGTTGCGCGGACCAGCCGATAAGCGAGGAATGTTCGCCCACGACGGCTTCAATGGCGGTGGACGATTCGTTGCCACCGCCGCCGGCCGCCTCGCGGCTGCCGGTGACGCTGAGCTTCGCCTGGGCGACGACGCGGTCGAGCGCCTCCGGCAGGCCTTCGACCAGCATGATGTCGCCCTCGCGCAGCACCGCGTCGGGCAGCGGCATGATACGCTGAGTGCGAGCGCGCAGAATCGACGTGACCACCACTTCTCCGCCGGCATATTTCAGAAGGTCGGCCACGCTCTTGCCGTTGACCAACGAGTCGGCAACGACGCGCGCATCGGTGATATAGCTGTGGCTGTCGAGCGCCTCGTGGATGGAACTAGACTCGCGGGTTCGCACCGGCAACAGCCAGTAGAATAGCGCCAGGAAGACGATGCCGGCTGCCGCCAGTGCCGCACCGACAGGCGTGAAGTCGAACATGGTGAAGGCGGTGCCCGTGATTTCATCGCGGATGCGCGAGACGACAATGTTGGGCGAAGTGCCGATCTGCGTCATCAGCCCGCCGAGCAGCGAGCCGAATGCCATCGGCATCAGGAACACCGAGGGCGAGGTGTTGGATTTGCGGGCGAATTGGAAGGCGATCGGGATCATGATCGCCAGCGCGCCGATGTTCTTGACGAAGGCCGACAGCACGGTGACGACGGCGATCAGAAGGACGAGTTGCGCCCGGATGCCGGTCACGTTTGGCGCGCAGCGCTGGATGGCGAGTTCCATGATGCCGGAGCGCGCGACGCCGGCGCTGACCAGCAGCGCGCTGCCGACGATGATAACGATATCGTCGCTGAAGCCGGAAAACGCCGCGTCATATGGTACGACTCCGGTGGCGAGCGTGGCGATCAGCGCGCCGCAAGCGACGAGATCATAACGGAAACGGCCCCACACGAACGCCGCCATCGTGAGCGCGATGATGGCGAAGGAGAGAACCTGATTGATCTGCATCGGCCGGAAGTTCACTTGTTGCGGCTTGCGATGTCAACGCCTCGTTAAGCGCTTGGTGCAAGTGGAAAGCGCGAGGACGGATGACTTGCGCACTCCGCGCGCTGCCTCGGTCCGGGTAGCGCTCAAACAGCGGCGTCATTTCTTCGGGTGGTTTCAGATAGTGGTCGGCATGGCGCTCGCGCCGGAACCCCAGCTCGTTGATCGTCATGTTGTGGCGAATGGCCGTCACCACGTCCTGCAGGACGCGTCGGCCAGGTTCGTGGAACAGAACGTCGTTCGTCACCACCGTTGGCACCCGCATCTTTGTGGCGATTTTGGAGAGCTCATGCAACCGGACCTGGTCGTAGGACGGCGGCGCAGGGTCAGCGCCAGATAGGCGTGGTCGCCAAAGGCCAGCAACTGCCATGGGCCTCTGCGTGGCTTTCGACGGTCGCGAGTAGCTGTCAGCCACCTTCAGTCACTGTGGCATCGCAGCGCACCGTCCTGCACCATTTTCAATAGTAGCTAAGGAACAAATCCGCTCGGGGGGAGTTCGATCCTAGAAAACTCAGCCCTTTTTTCATCGCAGCAACTGCTCGTCAACATGCACGAGAACTGCGCTGTTATGAGAATGCTCGCGGCGGCGCCAGTTGCTCGGCCGGCCGCGGTTTTCGAGGCAAGCCGTCGGCACCGGCGCGCTGCCCAAGCCTGCAAATGCCCGTGACCCTGACTCGGCGAATGACCGCAATCGGCATCAGAAGGTGGGACAAATTAACCGAAAAACATCGGAAAGCATAGTAACGCAACACAGTCCCACTGTCGAATAAGCCTTTGATATTTCTGACTTTCCAAGCACCCTCCGGGCCCACCAAAACTGTTCAATATCAATTAGTTATGGCCATCTTCGCTTTGAAGTGGGCCAATTCAGATACGCTATGTTCCCGCGCTCAGTTTACGATACTTGATCCATAAGAGGGGAGGGGAGATTATGCCTGCCCTTATGCTCCGTTGTCCTCGTGTTCGTCAGTCAGGTTCTTGCAGCCACATATAGTCCAGGCGTTTCAAGCTGGAAAGGCCGTTGGCGGTGTGTGCGGCAAAAGGCGGTAACGGCGTACGAATGGGATGGTCGCCGCGACCTCGGGAGAATGCGCTGTGACTTCTGCCGAGCCGGAACTATGGCTCGAAGCCGGCCTGGGTCGGCCGCCGCGTGATGACCGCTTTGCGCTGCATGTCGGACGTTAAGATCGGCCCTGCCGCTTCCCGTTAGCCGACACCAACAATCGTGGTTGCGCCAATTACGGACATACAAGTTGGAAATCAGGTGCGTTCGCCAAGCGAACGATCCGCTCAAGTTCGCAAGATTCCGTGGCCGCTAACCTATCGAAATAGTCAGCCTCAAAACCTGTGCACCAAACGTGCAGGGTTCACGGCCTTGGAGAGTTCGGGCTAGAGAACGCTTATTCAGCCGCAGTGGCGGGCGGCATGGTTGCTGGGCACGCGTCACGTAGCCACGCTCGCTAGAACAACTCACGCGCCGCGTGCGCATCCGGGCTATCGTGGAGCTTGCCGACCAGCTTGCCGTGAGGCGCGATAAGTTCACGCGCTTTCTCGACATCTCCACGGCTTCGAAGACAGCGAGCGAGTTCCACAGCGATACGCAGTTGGCCAATCGCGGAACGCTGCAAGGTAGCGACGTTCGCAGCCTCGTGGAGCATCTTCTCGATCTCGTCAGGTCCGCCACCGCTCCTTTCGCGGATACAGGCTTCGATCCTAAGTACTTCGGCGAGCTGGAAATAGGTTCCGTTGTAGCGGCCGAGCTCGAGGGCAGCTTCAACCGACTTGCGAGCGCTGTCCAGCCTGCCGCTGTCGCCAAGCGCTTCGGCGTAAAGGCCTATCAGATAGGGCAGCCCCATTTCAGCGCCGGTCCGGCGAATGGCAGATATAGCTTCCTCCATGCCGCGCAGGCCAGCCTCCTGTTCCCCAAGCCGGAATTGCCCCCATCCAACCTGGAACGCGGCTTGGCCGATAAGGAGCGGCAACTGGGACTTCTCTGCTATCTGCAGCTCGCTTTCCGCCGCCCGAAGCGCGGCCGCAGGCTCACCCGCGAACATATGGAGGTAGCTGGTCCCCCAATACGCAAGTGCCATGCTCAGCGGATGCTCGAAACGTCCGGCGAGTCCGATTGCGTCTTCGCACCGTAGCCTTGCCTTATCCGGCTCGCCGGCCAGCCAGGCTGACAATCCCGCGAAGCAGCGGCAGCAGACGCCCGGGTCATGACCGGAGTATTTGTACGTCAGATAGTGATCGCGGTCGGGGTCGTAGAGGCCGATGGCGCGTTCCGCATGGCCATGGGCCGCCGCCGTCTCCCCAAGGAAGAAATTGTTGGTCCAGAACATGTGCTCGGTTTCGATCGCGAGACCGGGGTCGCTGTCGTCCTTAACCATGCCAGCCCATCGGCAGGCCAGTTCCTGCGCGGCTGCCGGCTTACCGCTAAGCATGTAGTATTGGGCTCTCCCGCGCAGCGCCGTGAACAGACGCGCCTGGTCGCCGATCTTGCCGCAAAGTTCCTCGGCACGCTCGAATGCGGCGAGCACTTCGGTCGCACCCCAACCACGAGCCGCCATGAGGGCCACGCCCCTCGCGAGCTGGAACTCGATCTCTTGCTCATCGGCGTCGGCGACATCGTTGCTCCTCAGCAGCCTGAGCCCAAGGTCCAGCTGCTCAAGTGCACTGACGTGCGCCGACCGCCTGATCGCCTTGCGAGCCGAGATCAGAAGATAGCCGACGGCTTCGTCCCAAAGGTGAGCCTGTTGCGCGTGTCTGGCCAGGCGTTCGCTGTGCTCCTCAAGCCGGTCCGCGTAATGGGCCTTCAGTTCGGCAAGCGCAGTCCTGTGGAGCTCGATGAGCGCCGACGATACGATACGTCCTGACACAGCAGTTCGGATGAGGACGTGCTTGAAGCGGACGAAAGCCTCGGGAAAAACCTGAAGCTCCACCAGGAGATCGGCCTTCTTCAAATTCTGGAGGGCGGCATCGAAGCGCAGGCTCGACAGCGCCGCCATCGTTCGTAGCAAGGGCACCGGAATCTCTCCGCCGAAGATCGAGGCGACCTCGGCCACCCGCTTCGCGTCCTTGTCGAGACGTTCGAAGCGAGCGTCGACGATCGTCTGGATACTCGCCGAAACGACGATCTCGTCGACCTCGCCAGAAGGCCGGTAGCGGCCCGGCTCCCCTTCCAGCTTGCCGGTCTCGGCGAGGGCGTGGACGGTCTCTTCCAGGAACAATGCATTGCCCTTGCACGCATCCGAGACCGCGCCGCGGAGCCGCTCGAGCTCAGGGTCCCTGCCAACCAGGTAGTCAAGAAATGCTGCTGCTTCGGCCGCATTGAAGGCCGGCAGGCGGATTTCGGAAGGTCCTGCGGCGGCGAAGGCACCGCGATCGTATTCGGGCCGACAGGTCAGGATAAGCAGGCAGCGGACAGTGGGCAGTGCCTGCGCCAGCCGCACCAGGACCCCCTCACTCTCGGCGTCTATCCAATGAAGGTCCTCGACCAGGAGAACGACGGGCTTCCTGCGGCCAAGGAAGAGCAGAAGCCCAACCGCTGCTTCCTGCATGCGCCGGGATCGCTCCTGGCCAGAAATGATAGCCCAGTTCGGATCCTGAACGGGCAGCTCCATGACTGCCATGATCGGATCGAGGAGCCGCTCATCGAAGCCCTGCGCGCTTTGCGCGGCCAGCACCTTGTCGATAGCGATTGCCGGGGCTTCGGTGTCGCCCACGCCGAACAGAGCCTGCGGCAATTTCCGAATAACTACGAAGCCGCTGCGCAGGTCCGTTTCGAGCGCGCCGACCTCCAGATTCTCAGCGTCATCGTGAGGGATGGCGCCAACGAATTCATGCGTGACACGCGACTTGCCGTGACCGGGATCGCCGACCACGAAAACCGTCTGACCTTCGCCGTCGAATACGTCATGCCAGGCCTTGTTCAGAATCTGCAGCTGCATCTCGCGGCCGACGAAAGGCGACAGCTGCGTTTCGGCGCGCAACTGCCAGCGCGAGCGGCCCCGCCTGATCTCGCTCACTTCAAAGAGCCGCTGGTTCTTCGGGTATTCCGACAGAAGTGGCGCTGCCAGCGCTTCCATGCTGACGAAGCCGCCAGCCGATGCCCGGGTCCTGGCGGTTGCCACCACGAGATCGCGCCCCAACGCCTGGCACAGCGTATGGGCCACGGACACCGGCCCGCCGCGCACCTCCAAAGCCCGGTCACGTGCCGGGCCGACGATGACGATGCCTGTGTCCAGGGCAGCACGAACTCCGGTCATCCAATCGCCGTGGCGCAGCGCGAGCTCGCGCAACGCGAGTGCGGTCCGGCAGGCAAGCGCTGCATGTCCTTCGAGCGGCTCGGGCGCGCCGAACGACGCGACCAGCTCGTTCTCAGAAATCGCCAGAACCGTTCCTCCGTTGTCGCCCACGAGTGCGGTGGCCTGCGTGAGGAAAGGATCGACCCGCTCCAGCGCGACGTCGGCAGGCAGGCTCTCCATCACCGGTTCGGCGTATTGGAAATCGGCGCACAGGATCGTTGCCTGTCGCCGGGTCCTCGGGTCGACCGCAACGACCGTTTGCGCCTGAAGCGCCTCGTTGGCAAATGCCGACGCCTCGATAATGAAGTTGCGGAACGCGGGTTCCTCGGCAAGCAGGATGTGATTGGCGCTTTCCAGTTCGACGAAGCGGGCACCGGTTATCGATCTGGCGAGCTCCAAACCTTCCGAGAAAGGCGCGACCCGGTCGCCGTTGGCATGCAGGACGAGCGCTGGCACATGCAGCCGTTCAAGCGATCGCGATATGTCAACGTCGGCAAAGGCAAAGCTCAACCGCAACGCATTTTCGGGCGAGAGCGTCCGGCGCTGCAACTCGTTGAACCAATCCATCTGCACGCGATTGGCGCCCGCCTTGAACAGCAGGTCGTAGACCGCCGCCTTGTTCTGGAAGGCGATGTCGGCGACCTCGGCGGGGAGCGTGAATACGACGTGGAAGTATCCGACCGGCAGCAGGTCGGCCTCTCGCTTGGCGAGCCATGTCCGCGCGGCCGCGCCCTGGCACTTGGGACAATGCCGGTTGCGGCAGGAATTGTAGGCGATGCGCCACTCGCCGCGGTCCTCGCAGGCTTCGACATGCCCGCCTAGGGCCGCGGTGCGACATTGCTCGATCGCCGACATTGACCTTGAGTTGCTGCAGGCTCAGATGACCCGCATAGACGGCCCGATAGGCGGGCCCGGCGGCACGGAAGATGTCGGCGACCTCGACAGAGGTGCGCACGGCTCAGCCGTCGGGCGAGATCTCTCCCGGCTTGAACAGGCCGAGCTTGTCGAGCGGGCTCGTCACCGTTCGCACCGTGCGGGTCGCGACCTTGGTATAGAAGGCGGTGTTGTTCAGCTTGGCGTGCCCGAGCAGGACCTGGATGATCCGGATGTCGGTGCCGTCTTCCAGCAGGTGGGTGGCGAAGCTATGGCGCAGCGTGTGTGGCCCGACCGGCTTGGCGATGTCGGCGGCCTGGGCCGCCTCGACGACCACGCGATAGAGCTGCCGCGTGCTGATCGGCTTCATCGGATGCTGCCCCGGAAACAGCCAGCCATCGCGGTGCATCACGCCCTGCTGCCGCCCGACCTTCCACCACTGGCGCAGCAGCGCGAGCAGGTCCTCGCCCGCCTTTGCCGCGCTCGACGCGCAGCAGCATGCGCTCGCTGTCGACGTCGGCAACCTTCAGCATCGAGACCTCGGCGACGCGCAGGCCCGCGCCATAGGCGACCGAGAGCGCGGCCTGCTGCTTGAGGCAGGTGGTGGCGTTGAGCAGCCGGGCAACCTCGTCGCGGCTCAGGACCATGGGCAGCTTGCGCGGATGCGCCAGACGAACGAGCTTGCGCGCCAGATCGGGACGATCAACCGTATGCGTGAAGAAGAAGCGCAGCGCCGACACGATGCTGTTCATGGTCGGCACGGGAACGCCGTCGTCCTGTTGCCTGATCTGGAACCGGCGCAAGTCGTCGGTGGTTGCTGTGTCTGGTGATCGCCCAAGGAATGTCGCCAGGCGTCCGATGTCGCGAAGATAGTTGCGTTGCGTCTCCCGGGAGAAACGCCGCATGTTCATGTCGTCGATCAGCCGCTGGCGCAACGGGCTGATCGAAGCTTCGAGAACTGGATGAGGCATGGTCAGGCTCCTTGTTGAAGAAGCCTGTGATGCTCTGCCGCTGCCGAACCCCGCTCAACGCAGGCGCAACGACCGGTTCTTGATCTCTACCTCAACCGCGGGCGCCCTCCCGCGCAGCGGGTTCGTTCCTCGGCCCCAAAGCGGACGTGAAGAGGTAGGCGCACCCCAGCCTGCCATTTGGATGGCCAGCTTAAGAGCCAAGTCGTCATCAAACACTCTCCGGGCTGTACATATCGAATGGAAACGTGATCCTAAATACCCCGTTATCAGGACCTGCGTTCTTCGCTTTCACCAGAGTTGCAATAGTCTCTGATGCAAAACGCTCTATGGGGTGTGACAGGATCAGCGAAATCGTACCGTCTATCAAAGCAGCCCGCGTATCTTCAAAGAGTTCATAGCCGACGGTAACGAAGTCTTCCCGTTTTGGAGTAGCCCTGAGTGCGGCTATCGCACCTGTAACACCACCCCCTGAGATGAATAGTCCGCACATATCCGGATGGTCTGTCAGCAGCTTTTCGACATGTTCACGGGCAACCACGGCTGACTCGTAAGTTGGCAACGGTTCGAGCAGCGTGAATCCCGAATTATGTTCACGGAAGTAAGAACGAAACCCGCTTTCGTTCATTTCCTGGTTTCGCAATCGGTGGCTGCCCACAAGAATGCCTATTTTCCCCGGCTGTCTCACCATGCGGTCAAACGCCCAGGCAGCGGTGCGTCCTACTTTCCAATTATCGAGCCCCACAAAGCTGATGCCTCCCTTGGCCGTGAGGGGGCCGATAAGTGAAACGACCGGCACGCCGCTTTCAAGAACTGCGTCAATCGCGTCAGCAACGGCAGGATGCTGCGGCGCTACAATCGCAAGTGCTTCGCACCGCCCGCCGAGCGACTGAATATGTGCCGCGACTTTCTCCGGCGTGAGGTCTTCCATATACTCGACCGTTAGATCGATATTGCAGGCAGGATAAGCTTCCGCAGCTTGCGCAATTGAATCGCCGAGTAGGCGATAGAAGCGTCTCTCCCGTCGCTGCAGCAAAACCCCGACACGGTGGATCACCTCTTGTGCCTTCGCCGCCTGCTTGATGGTGCCAAGTCCGTAGAAGCCGATTTCCTCAGCGGCTGCCAAAACGCGTGTGCGCGTATTGCTCCGGACCGATTCGGGCTCGGACAGTACTCGATTGACCGTTGACACGGATACACCTGCAGCTTTTGCCAAGTCTGGAATGGTTGGTCTCTTCATGTCAAAAAATTCCATTACTCTGGCTTCGGCATCTCAAAAAATATCATCCATACAAATTTTCGAAATGATTTGAGACGAAGTTCTGAAGCGATAGTAATCCAGATTGACCTGAACGATGTCAACGTAGCATTCATTACGCGTTGACAGTGCTCAGCGATCTAGGAGCCGTCAGCGCCTTGGGGGAGGCCCAGCGCACAATTTGGACGAGGAGGCTCAACGTCGTTGTGTTGAGATCGCGGACCTGCGCGTGCCTACCGGGATCGGCCACACGGCCAAAAAAGGCAAAAAAGTATGTCGAGCCGCAGCCATGCGGCTTTAACCTGAGGAGGAATTCGACATGTCGTTCACCAAGAAAATCGCTACCGCAGCCATGGCATTCATGCTGGCATCCAGCGCTCATGCGGGTGACACGGATATCGCCGTCATCGTGGGTTCGGCCCAAGATGGCTTCTGGAACATGGTCAAGAAGGGCGTCGATGATGCTTCGCTGATGGTCAAGGCTAATGGCGGCACCGTCAATTTCATGCAGACCCAAAACTATGACAACTTCGGCCCGGACCTCGCTTCGCTAATCGAACAGGCTGTAGCCCAGGGCGCTAAAGGTATTGCTATCCCAAACTGGCTGCCAGAATCCGAAACCCCTGCCCTTAAGGCTGCGCGGGACAAGGGCGTGGTGATCATCTCCTTCAACGCTGGCCACAGTGAGATGGATAATTACGGCTCGCTAAACTATTTCGGGTCGGACGAATATCTGGCAGGTGTTGAGGGTGGCAAGTATCTCGCTTCTCATGGTGCAAAGAAAATCCTCTGCCACATCCAGAACCCAGGTGCCGTAAATCTCGAGACCCGCTGCAAGGGCGTTCAAGACGGTGCGAAGAAGGCTGGCGCAGACACCTTCATCCTCCGTGTTCCTGCTAACCTTGACCAGGACATGAATGGTACCTCTGAAGCAATCAAATCCGAGCTGATCGCGGATCCGTCCATTGACGCCGTCATCACGCTCGCTGCATGGGCTGCAGATGCTGCCGCTAGCTCCATCGATCAGCAGAGCAAGACCGGCAAGATTGAGCTTGGCACCTTTGATATGTCGGCCTCGGTTCTGGATCGCATTTCAAAGGGCACCCAGACCTTCGCAATCGACCAGCAGCCTTATCTGCAGGGGTTCCTCGCAACCTCCATGCTGTTTGCAAACCTGAAGTTCGGCACTGCGATTGCGACGAAGCCGGTTCTGACTGGTCCCGCGATTGTCGACAAAACCAATGTTGCTTCGGCAATCGAAGGCGTCAAACTCGGCGCACGTTGAGGCTGGCCCGAGGCTGAGACCTGGCCGCTAACCTGGCCGGGTCTCATCCATGCTCCCTCTATGCAACTTCGTCTGCGGCAACTGAGGATTTTGCTTCCATGACCGCCACAAACCTAAGCACCAACACCGTTGAAACACCCGCCATCGAGAGTGAATCGGCCGTTTCATCCATCAAGGCCTTTTTTCGCACCCCTGCCGCTGGTGCTTTCATGGGTTTCGTGGCTGTATTCATCCTTTTTGCGATGTTCGGATATAGCCGCAACTTTTTGTCCGTGGCTGGTGTAACTACGTGGGTGAACTTCGCGTCACTCATAGGAATGATTGCAATTCCGGTCGGGTTCCTGATGATTGCCGGTGAACTCGATATTTCAACCGGTGCGGTACTTCCCGCCTCCACGATGACAGTTGCTATTGTCTGCGAGCACTATCAGATGCCTGTGCTTGTCGGTGTAGCTGCAGCGCTTGCCATCGGTGCACTGATCGGCTTCATCAATGGATACATCGTAACCCACACGCGCGTGCCGTCGTTCATCGTGACGTTGGCGACGCTCTTTGCAGTGGCAGGCCTCACGCTCTACCTGTCGATCTTCTTCATCAACAACACCAATTCCTTCTATCATGCGCCAGATTGGGCTAAATCGCTCTTCGGCGGGAAGGTGTATGGCTTCAATTCTTCCGTCTTCTGGTGGGGTGGGCTTGTCGCAGCATTCGTCTTCTTTCTGCATTACTCTCCCAAGGGAAGCTGGGTCTTTGCTCTTGGTGGAGACCAAGAAAGCGCGAGAAACGCAGGTATTCCTGTAACCAGGATGAAGATTGCACTCTTCATGCTGTGTTCCATGTCGGCGACCTTTGCTGGCGTCCTTCAGGTGATGACATTCAGCTCCGCAACGTCTCAGGCCAATTTTGGCCTAATCTTCAACACCATTATCGCCGTGGTCGTAGGTGGCGTTCTCCTCACGGGTGGTTTTGGTACTGTAATGGGCATTGTCTTCGGGGTGCTCACCCTTTCCATTGTTACCCAAGCTATTGGTTTCACAGAGATCGACAGAAACCTGTCTTTCCTAATTATCGGTGTCATGCTTTTGATCGCTGTCCTGCTCAATGACACGTTTCGTCATTTGGCCACCAGCTGGTCGACGTTCAAGAAGAAATAGGGAGAGCGGCAATGTCCGATAAGAAACCCGTTCTCGAGTTTCGAAACGTCGACAAATCGTTCGGCCATATTGATGTTCTGAACGATATCAACCTCAAGGTCGGTGAAGGTGAAGTGCTCTGCCTGCTTGGCGACAACGGCGCGGGTAAGTCGACGCTCATCAAAACGCTGTCTGGTGTCTATCAGCCGACGCGTGGCGAAATTCTGATGGATGGTCAGCCCGCACTGTTCTCCAGTCCCCGTGAGGCTCAGGAACGCGGGATAGCTACGGTTCACCAATTCGGTGGGACATATCCATTGATGTCCATAGGACGTAACTTTTTCATGGGTTCGGAGCCGACAAAGGGTTGGGGACCGTTCAAATATTTCGACCGCAAAACCGCCGCCCGAGTGGCAGTTGCAGAGATTCAGAAAATGGGGATCACACGCATCACCGACGGTAATCGTTTGGTCGGTGGCCTTTCCGGAGGGGAACGCCAGTCGCTCGCGATTGCCCGTGCTGTCTATTTCGGAGCTCGTGTTCTCATTCTTGACGAGCCGACGGCAGCCCTCGGCGTCAAGCAGGCTGCTCACGTACTGCGTATCGTCAATGAAGCTAAGCGTCGTGGCCTGGCGGTCATTTTCATCACCCATCAGGTGATGCATGCCATGGCAGTGGGCGATCACTTCGCAGTGCTCATTCGTGGTGCAATTGCAGCTGACTTCCGCAAGGGGGAAAAGACACGCGAGCAGATCGCTGATCTGATGGCCGGTGGTGAATCCATGGCGAGTCTCGAAGCCTCTATTGAAGGCTATATGGAGACCCATGACGGTCTTCCGCCACCCCCCGCTCACTGAGTGAATATGGGCATAGCCGCCAGGTAGCGGAATTTGTTGAATGGAAAGCGGTTGGGCTTTGGCCAACCGAACGCAAGGAGTTTGTCCAATGGTGCGTGTAGCAGTCATTGGTGCAGGGCTGATGGGCGCTGACCACGCCAGGATCGTCGTGGAGGAAATGCCGGGCGCGACCCTTCAGGTGGTCTGCGACATGGATAAAGTCCGCGCTCGCAAGGTGGCCGATGCCCATGGTGCGGCAGACGTTGCAAGTAATCCGGAAGCCGTGATTGCCCGTGCCGACGTGGATGCGGTGATCGTCGCGAGCCCGGACTTCACTCATGCGCCGCTGTCACTCGCCTGCATCAACGCGGGCAAGAAGGTGCTCTGCGAAAAGCCCCTATCGCAGTCCTCGGCCGAATGCCTCTCGATCATGCAGGCCGAACAGGAAGTTGGTCAAAAGTTCGTCCAGCTCGGCTTCATGCGGCGCTACGACCAGTCCTATGTCGAGATGAAAGAGGCAATTGAAAATGGCACGCTTGGCCGAGCCCTGATGATGCACAACTTCCACCGCAATGTGGAAACGCCAGCCTCCGACTTCACCGGTGCCATGGCAATCACCAATTCCGCCCCGCATGAGTTCGACGTCGTGCGCCATGTACTTGGCACCGAATATGCCTGGATCTCTGCCTTCCAGCCGAAGCGCTCTGATCGACGCGTCGCGCCCGTGTTCATGGTCCTCGAAACCGTCGATGGCCAGCTCGTCAACATCGAGATCAACAACAACGCTGCGTACGGCTACGACGTTCGTGCCGAACTCGTGGGCGAGCAGGCGAGCATTTCCATGAGCCATGTCGCTTATACCCATCTCGAACGCTCGCTTGGCGTCCACACCGGCTACGATGCCGATTGGCGGACCCGCTATTTCGATGCCTATCGCCGCCAGAACCGCGCCTTCCTACGCTTCGTCGACACAGACGTGTTTCCCGAGATCGCATCAAGCTGCTGGGATGGCTATGCCGCAGCAGTTGCCGCCGAGGCAGGCGTAACGGCACTCGCTTCCGGGCAGAAGCAGCTCGTCACCATGATTTCCAAGCCGGAGTTCTACGCATGAAACTGGGTTTTGTATCTGACAGCCTCGGCGGCATGCCGCTCGACGACCTTCTCGACAACGCTGCACGCATGGGCGTCTCCGGTATTGAGGTCAACACCTGCGGCTGGTCGACCGCACCGCATTTCGATATCAAATCCATGCTGGGTAACACGGTCGCGCAGAAGGACTTCCTCAAGGGCTTTTCAGATCGTGGGCTTGATGTGATCAGCCTCAATGCCAATGGCAATCCGCTTCACCCGACCGATCCGGCTCAGGGCGAAGGTCTGAAGAACACCATCCGGGTCGCAGGCGAGATGGGCATCAAGACGGTCTGCACCATGTCTGGCCTGCCTGCGGGCAATCCGTCCGATACCATGCCAAACTGGGTCGTCTCTTCCTGGCCGCCGGAAACGCAGGCGATCCTCAAATACCAGTGGGAAGAAAAACTCTTCCCGTTCTGGACCGAGATCGTGGCGCTGGCAAATGAATGCGGTGTGGAAAAGATTGCGCTCGAACTGCATGGCAACCAGTGCGTCTTTAACGTGCCGTCGCTCCTGAAACTCCGTCAAGAAGTCGGCCCTGTCGTTGGCGCGAACCTGGATCCCTCGCACCTCTTCTGGATGGGAGCCGATCCGCTGATAGCAGCCGAGGCATTGGGGGAGGCCGTCTATCACGTCCATGCCAAGGACACATTCCTGAACGCGCCCAAACAGGCAGTGACCAGCCTCCTCGAAAACGGCAACCTGACAGACATTCCAGCCCGCTCCTGGTCATACATCACACTCGGCTTCGGCCACAGTGAGGAGTGGTGGCGACAGTTTTGCTATCGCTTGAAGATGGCTGGCTACGACGGCTGGCTTTCAATCGAGCATGAGGACGTGCTTCTCAACTCACTTGAGGGCCTCGAAAAATCCGTGGCCCTTCTCAAGGGTGTCATGCCGGTTGCACCGGCCGATTTCAAACTTCAGGAAATCTAAGATGAGCTTCCAACTTGCCGCTTGCGCCGAAATGCTCTGGCGCGAAAAACCAATCGAATGGCGGGCAAGCCGCCTGAAAGAAATGGGCTTCGGCGTCGGCCTTTGGAACTGGCCCGCCTGGAATCTTGATGCGCTTGAAAAAACCGGTGCCACCTTCACTATCATGAATGGCTATCTCGAAGGTCGGCTCACCGATGCAGAAGGTTGTGAGATGCTTCTGGCGTCTGCCACGGAAACGGCGAAGGTCGGCAAGCGACTCGGTGTCCACCGCCTCAATCTGCATGGCACAGGGCTTGGCGACATGGGCATTCCGATTCCGAAGATCGGTGCCTTCGCGCCGGGCAAGGAACAGCGGGCTCGCGATACACTCAACCGCATCTGCGATCTGGCAGAAGCCGAGGGTCAGGTCTTCACGTTAGAAAACCTCAACCCAATCGATCATCCCGGCTGCCCCTTCGGCTCGACGGCAGACGTGCTTGCGCTCGTTGCAGCCGTCAACCGCCCGCAACTGCGAATTAACCTCGATCTCTACCATACCCAGATCGGTGAAGGTGATCTTATCCGCTGGTGTGAGGCCTGCCTGCCCTGGATCGGGGAAGTTCAGGTGGCTGATAATCCCGGCCGTTGCGAGCCGGGCACGGGCGAAGTGAACTGGCATGGCGTCGCAAAAGCCCTGAAATCCATGGACTACGCGGGGCCGGTCGGTATGGAAGCCTTTGCCTCCGGTGATCCGGAAGCTGCACTCGAAGCCTTCCGCACCGCTTTCACTATCTGAGGTTGTTTTCCTGAGAGGATCATCCGTGTCATCCACCATCCTGAACGTCGGCCTTTTGGGCGCAGGCCGTATTGCTGGCGTCCATGCCACCGCCATTTCCACCAATCCCGGCAGCCGCCTTGTGGCTGTCTCCGACATCAAACAGGCCGCCGCTGAGAAGATCGCCGCCCAGTATGGCGCCGAAGCCCGCTCGACCGATGCGATCCTCAATGATCCCGCCATCAATGCCGTGCTGATTGCCACCTCCACTGATACCCATTCCGACTTGATCGAGCGGGCGACGGCAGCGGGCAAGGCCGTGCTTTGTGAAAAGCCTGTCGACCTCAGCCTTGCAAGGGCACAGGCTTGTCAGAAGGTGGCCGCCGCTACCGGCAAGCCGGTGATGATCGGCTTCAACCGCCGTTTCGATCCCAACTTTGCGGCTCTCAAGGCAGCAGCCGACCGTGGTGAAATCGGCAAGACGGAACTGCTCTCGATCACCTCTTTCGACCCCGCGCCGCCGCCGATCGCCTATATCAAGGTTTCGGGTGGTCTTTTCCGCGACATGATGATTCATGATTTCGACATGGCTAATTTCATTATGGGGACAGCGCCGGTCTCCGTCTCGGCGGTGGGTACATCGATTGTCGATTCGGAAATTGGCGCGGCAGGCGACGTCGATACCGCCGTCGTGACCCTTGCCTATGCGGATGGCCGGATCGCCGTGATCAAGAACAGCCGCCGAGCCGTCTATGGTTATGACCAGCGGCTGGAGCTTCTCGGCTCCGAAGGGCTGCTACAGGCGCAGAACATCTTGGAAAACACCTTGGTCAAGTCCACGACTTCCGGTGTCACCGGCGCAAAGCCCACCTATTTCTTCCTCGAACGCTACATGCCCGCCTATGCGGCGGAATGGGCAGCATTTGTCAACGCTGTGAAGACAGGCTCGGCTCTGCCGGTCAACCTTGATGATGGTGTAGCAGCACTCGCCATGGCGGAAGCTGCAACCCAGTCTGCAAAGAACGGATTCCCCGTGAAATTGGCAGAGGTTCTTGGCTGACCGTTCGGAGAAGCAAAATCCTCCTCCTGTCCGATCTAGCGGCCCCCCGAGCTTCGGATCGAGCCGCCGCATACTACTGATTTACCGGAGGATGGTGCACGCGAAGGACTTGATCAACGAGCTGCTGCAACTACAGGTACCGGCCGCAGGATATCAGCTTCAACGATGGTGCGGACGCCTCCGAGAGAGTACATGGCGCAGGCCTGTGGTTCCATCCAGGCAAAGTTCAGGGGTTAGATGTCAACCTCCGACGGCCCTTCCCAATAAGTCATAGCCGAACATGCACCGGAAGCACGATCATGAGCACGGAAAAAACCATTCGAAACCCGACGACCATCGCCGAGCTAAAGGATATGATTGTAGCAACCAGGCTTAGCCTCCCAGAGCAACAGGAGCGCGTCGCACGCACGGCTCTCGCCCATCCGGAAATTGTAGCATTCGGCACCGCGCAATCGCTTGCGGACCGATGCGGAGTGTCGCCCTCAACCGTGGTCAGAGTGGCCACTGCTCTCGGGTTCGATAACTTCAGGGAGTTCCGACAGGTTTTCCGTCAGCACATCCGGGAGATTTCGATACGAGCCGCGGACACCCTATGCTGACAGGAAAGCCGCAATAACCGCCATAAATCACCGTTATCCAACGTGAACCTAACCGATGATCGGTCCTTGGTTCGACCCCTTTCAAGGCGGGCATCGCTCACTTTCGCAGTGGTGCCCAATCGGAAATAGAAGATTAGCTCGCTGAACGTCGGCTTTGCGCCTCATGTCGGCCGTTGAGGCGAACTTTGCCTCCGCCCGAAAGCAGACATCGCGGCTGACCAGCCTTTGAAGGTCGCGCTCGCGCCAAGAACGGACCGTCGCAAGCCGTGGATCAGCCGACCTCGATGTTCATCTCGGCGATCAGACGTTCACGCCCGGCTAGCGAGTTCAGCGCCTTGTCGCCGAGTTCCCGGGCGACAAGGTTGAGCAGCGCTTCGCAAAAAACGACATAAGCGCCCATGCTGTTCGAATAGAAGCTGCTGGCGTGAGGGATGAAAAAGGCATGCTCGGCAGGAGGAACGAGCGGCGAGGATCGGGAATCCGTGATCGCGATCACGGCCTGGCCATTCGCCGCCGCGATTCGAGCAACCTCTGCAACGCTGCGCGTATAGGGCGCACAACTTGCGACGATGACAATGTCGCCCCGATCAAGTTGCGACAGTGCTTCGGCGACGCCGAGCCGTGGCGCGTCCAGCAGTGCCACGTCGGAGCGCACCATGCCGAGGCAATAGGTGAGAAAACTGGCCAGGGAATGGAATTGACGCACGCCGTGAACGCGCACGCGGCGAGCGCTGGCCAGCAGCCTGGTCGCCCCCTGCAGCGAAACGCCATCCAACTGGCCGAGGAAGCCGTCGACATTTGCCGCCGTTTCCCGCGCCAGCCGCTCGAAGACCTCGATCTCCGCATTACCGACGGACCGCGTCGCTAGAAGTCGTCCGGCCTGGCGACTGTAGAAATACTGCTGGTCATTGGCGATGGCCTTGCGGAAGACGGCCTGGAAATCGCTGAAGCCTTCGAAGCCGAGACGCTTCGCCAGCCTGGTCAGGGTCGACGGATTGATGCCGAACTGATTTGCAAGTTCCGAAATCGAACGGACCGCCGACTGCTCCGGTGCTTCCACCAGCTTGGCGAAGACGTCGTGCGCCTTCGAGCCGAGTGAAAAGCCCGCCTGGTCACGGCCGACCGAGAGCGCGAGCGCCCTCAGATCCTCGATGGTGCGCGGCGGCTCGGCAACGGGTTCCTCTGGCATCGCACCGCTCCTGTTCACGTCGCGACAGGTACCAGCCCATCCCGCATTTCGAAGCGAGCTGCTTCATGCGGTCTATCGTAGACAGACCACTCGACCTTGTCAGCCCCGATGCGGAACACCGCGCTGGCCAGCGTGTTCTCGATGTCGCCGTCGTCCGGGTCAGTGCGGTAGATCGGCAATTCCGGGTCGACCGCGTCCCACAATATGCCAACGGCGCGCCTTTGCGGATCCGGCTCCGACGCTTGACCAAGCAGCATCTCGCCTCGCCGCTGGCGCGCGCCGGATGATCCGGTGACGACCTGCGATATGCGTCCGGTGTCGGCATGGATGAGATGGTTGGAATGGACGCGCGCCGCTTCGACCCGGTCGACGGAAAGCGCCTGAGCGGTGAATTCAACGCTGAGAAGCCGCTCGTCCCCGGCCTGGGCCAAGGTCAGGTGAAATGCGCCGGCGCGCGGCGCCGATTTGAGCAGCGCCGCCGCCGCGTCCAGGCTTGGCGCGTCGAGTATCGCCCGGGTCAGGACCATGCGCGGCGTGCCGGAGCCGCCAGCCAGCGGCCTGAGGTTGTTGACGGTCTGAACCAGTCCGGCCGACGTCGCGGCAAATGTGTGCCCAGGCAGCGAGCCGGGATAAACGAAAGCCGTGAACGTGCTGCCGCCTTCGCAAGCCACATGGGCCAGGGCACAGTGGCCGGCAAAGTCCGGGTCGCCATCCTCATTGTGCCCGACAACATGCGGGGAGCCGGGCAATTGCACGGTCGTGCAGCCATCCGGCGCCATCGCCCAGATGTCGCCGCGACAGTTCCACAGGAAGACATCGTCGAAAGGCAGTTCCAGGCCGACGGCAAGACCTTCCAACTCGGCCCAGCAGCGTGGAAACCGCTCGCGAACGATCGTTGCCATCAGGCCGATGCGCGGATCGGCGCGGCGTACGGTCAGTTCGCGCCATGCAGCAGAATGGCGCAAATGGCCATGCAGGGCGGCGCGACCGAAGCGACCGAGAGCCGCTCCGACATCATAGGGCGAACCTGCGACAGCGATAAAGGAAAGCCGGCGGCCGGCGTCAGGCGACATGCTGCAGAAACTCTTTCAAGCGCGGGTTTTGCGGGTTTTCGAGCAACTGCTGCGGCTCGCCGTCGACGGCGATCTTGCCGCCTTCCATGAAAATCAGCCTGGTTCCGACCTTGCGGGCGAAGGCCATCTCGTGGGTGACCACGATCATGGTCATGCCTTCCTCGGCCAGCGCCTGCATGACACGCAGTACTTCATGCCTGAGTTCGGGGTCAAGCGCCGACGTCGGCTCGTCGAACAGCATCAGCTTCGGCTTGACGGCCAGCGCGCGAGCGATGGCGACGCGTTGTTGCTGGCCACCGGAAAGCTCGCTCGGATAGTGGTGGGCGCGGTCGGAGAGCCCGACCTTGGCCAGCATCGCCATGGCCTGCTTGCGCGCCTCGTGGCGCGACTCGCCGCGCACGCGGTGCGGGCCAAAGGCAACGTTCTGAAGCGCCGTCATCTGCGGAAAGAGGTTGAACTGCTGGAAGACCATGCCGGCTTCCTGGCGGATCAGCCGGACCAAGCGGCCGCTGCCCTTGACGCTGATGCCGTCGACGATGAGATCGCCGCCATTGATCTCCTCCAGCGCATTGATGCAGCGAAGCAGCGTCGACTTGCCGGATCCGGAAGGGCCGATAAGAACGACCTTCTCGCCGGGCTCTATCGACAGGTCGACTTCGTCAAGGATCGTTACCTGACCGAAGCGCTTTGTGACTTTCCTGAACTCCACGATGCTCACAGGATGCGCATCCTCTTTTCGGTCACTCTCAGGATCAGCGTCAGCGCGCCGGTCATGATCAGATAGAGCAACGCCACGGCGGACCAGATTTCGACGGCGCGGAAGTTGGCTGCCATGATTTCCTGGCCTTGCCGCGTGAGTTCGCCGACGCCGATGACGATGAAGAGCGACGTATCCTTCAGGCTGACGATGAACTGGTTGCCGAGCGCCGGGATCATGCGACGGAAGGCGAGCGGGCCGATGATGTAGACAAGCACCTTCCAGAACGGCAGTCCAAGCGCCAGACCGGCTTCCCGCAATCCCCGGTGAATGGACAGAAATGTGCCGCGCACGATTTCAGCGATGTAAGCGCCGGCATTGACGATGATCGCGATGATGGCGGCTGCCAGAGGATTGATCCGGATATCGGCGAGCATCGGCAAGGCGAAATAGATGAACATCACCTGCACAATGATGGGGGTGCCTCGTATGATCTCGACATAGACGAAGGCCATGGCGTTGAAGACGACATTGCCGTAGGCGCGCGCCAGGCCGGCGGCGAAGCCGATCACCAGCCCACCGGCGAGCCCGGCCAGCGCGATCAGCACGGTGAGGCGAGCCCCTTTCAAAAGTTCCGGCAGGGCTTGCCAGATGACGGACCAATCAAAATCCATGAGAAGCTTTTCCTTCGAGGAAGGCGCGCCGGAATGCCGGCGCGCTGGGAAACCCTGGGGATCAGCTCTTCGGCGGCTCGGCGCCGAACCACTTCTTGTAGATGCTGGTATAGGTGCCGTCGCCCTTCAGCTTGACCAGCGAAGCGTTGACCTTGGCGACAAGTTCACTGCCCTTCGGAAAGGCAATGCCGTATTGCTGGGCCATCATCTGCGGACCGACGGTTTTCACTTTTCCCTGACCGTTGGTCTTGATGTAGTAAAGGACGTTTGGGGTGTCATGCATGGCGGCGTCGGCGCGGCCGGTCGCGACTTCGAGATAGGCGTTGTCGCTGTTCGGGAACAAGCGGAGTTCCGTTCCCTTGAAATTCTCCTTGGCGTAGTCGGTCGCCGACGTGCCGGTCTTGACGGCCAGCGTCTTGCCGACGAGATCCTCCGGACCTTTGATCTGGCTATCGATCGGCACCATCAGCAGGAAGCCGCTGTCGTAGTAGCCATCCGAAAAGTCGATGACCTTCTTGCGCTCGTCCTTGATGGTGATGCCGGCAAGTCCGACGTCGACCTGCTTGGTCTGGAGCGCAGGGATGATGCCGTTGAAGTCCATCGGCTGGAGCGTGTAGGTGACGCCGATATCCTTGGCGACGGCGTCCCACAGATCGATGTCGAAGCCGACATATTTGTCGCCCTCCTTGAATTCGAACGGGACGAAGGCGGTGTCTGTCGCAACGATCAGGTCGTCGGCACGGGCTGGCTGGCCAAGGATAAGCGTTGCCGCAACGGCGGCGGCGGTGAGACTTGCAAATGCGAACTTCATGTCCGGGTTCCCCTTTTTGTTGGAATTTGCGTTGAGAACCGTAACACCGTCACAATCGTCTCGCAAATGCAAAATGCATTGTCAAACCGTATGCATCAAATATTTGCATCGGACCCAGGTGAAAAACCGTCTAGGGAATCCGATGGTCTAGATGCCCGCCCAATGGACACGCAATGTGTCTGCGTCGGCGATCGCCAGCCCGCAGGCCTCGATTGCCTGTTTCGTGGCCGCTACCAGATCGTGATTGCCTGAGGCCAGCGCTCCATCCGGCAGGAACAGATTGTTCTCGAATCCAACACGCGCATGCCCGCCAAGCAGCGCGCCTGACGTCACGCACGCTGTCTCCTGCCGGCCGAAGGCACAGACCATCCAATGCCTGAATGCCGCAATGTCGGCCGCGAGGAACGGCAGCAGATCGGCGGGCCGGGACGTTTGCCCGACCGTGTAGCGACCGAGCACATAGAGCACCGGCAGGTTCTGAAAAGGAATCATGCCTCGCCTCGCGAGCGCCTGCAGATATGACGCCTCGCCGGCAGAATAGAGGATGATCTGCGGCACGATCCTCTCTGCGCGCAGCCATTCGAGGAACGATGAGAAACCCGCCTCATGCGTTTCGTCAGGCACGAATTCGCGCAATGCCAGCGAGACGGCTTCGGGACGCACCTCGCGCACCACCCGCATCTGCTGCTCGGGCGCGTAGACGCCCACGGCCTCGCTGGTGATCTGGATGACGAGCCTTTCGCCAATGCGAGCCCTGATCGCCGCGATCGAGGCCCGATAGGCCTCCGCGTCCAAGAGGTGGCGTCCGTCGCGGTCGCGGACATGGACATGGATCATGGCCGCCCCGGCATCGAGCGAGGCCGCGGCAACCCTCGCCAACTCGTCGGAGGTGATCGGCAGGGCGGGATGATCCGCCTTGGTGCGTCTGCCGCCATTCGGGGCGACGGCGATGGTGACGGGGTCTGCCTGCACGGGCGCCCCCGGTTGATTTGACGTATCGCTCACCGCCTGCTCCGTTTGTTGCATATGCAAAATTGATGCTACGTATGTTGCATAGTCTTGCGATCGCGTCTATGCTTGCGCCATGATCCGTGCGCCGCTCACCGATGCCATTGTCGAGGTCTTCGACACGTTGCCTACGCAGCTTCAGGGCGCGGCCCGCTATCTTCTCGACAATCCCGAAGACATCGCGCTGCTGTCGATGCGCGAACAGGCGCGCCGCGCCGGTCTGCAACCCTGGACGATGACACGTCTGGCAAAACGGCTGGGCTTTGACGGCTACGAGCCGCTGCGCTCGCTCTATGCCAACGCCATGCGGCAGGGGGAACTCGGCTTTGCCGGCAAGGCCGGCACGCAGCTTTCCCGACAAAAACAAGTCGGCGACCGGGCATTGGCCGCCGAGATGATCGCGTCGCTGTCAGCGCAGGTTGCTGGTCTCGGCGACCCAGACGTGCTCGATTCGCTGGCTGCCGCGGCTGGACAGCTTCACGCGGCGCGCCGGATATTCTGCCTTGGACTGCGGTCGAGCCACCCGGTTGCCGCCCACTTCGCCTATGTCATGTCCTTCCTCGGTGAAAAGGCAGTGATGCTGGACGCCGCAGCAGGAGCCGGCACCGACGCCATCCGCCTGGCCACCGCCAAGGATGTTCTGTTCGTCGTCGGCGTCGCCCCCTACACCAGGCTCACGGTCGATCTTGCCCGCCGTGCCGCGGCCAACGGCGTTCCGCTGATCGCAGTCACCGACAGCGTCGTGTCACCGCTTGCAACTCTGGCCGGGCTGTCGGTTCTGGTTTCGACAGACAGCCCGTCCTTCTTCCACACCATGTCGCCAGCCTTCATCATCGGCGAGATTCTCGCCGCACTGATCGCCGGCAAGGGTGGGGAAAAATCGCTCGCCGCCATTCGCCGCACCGAAGACCAGCTGTCGCAGCTCGACATCCACATATTGCCACCGCGTGGCTGGAGAAAAGCATGACTCATATTCTGCACCGCCAGATACACGCCACGCTCCCCGTCGCCAGCGGCGGCAAGGGCATTGAACTGTTCGATACCGATGGCCGCGCCTATATCGACGCCTCTGGCGGAGCCGCCGTTTCGTGCCTCGGTCACGGCCATCCTGACATCCTCGCCGCCATGCACCGGCAAGCCGACACGCTGGCATATGCGCATACCAGCTTCTTCACCAGCGAGGCGGCGGAGGCCCTGGCTGACCGGCTTGTCACCAACGCTCCGGCCGGCATCAGCCGCGCCTATTTCGTCTCCGGCGGCTCGGAAGCGGTCGAGGCAGCGCTCAAGATGGCGCGACAATATTTCGTCGAGACCGGTGCGCCGCAGCGACGCAATATCATCGCGCGCAGGCAAAGCTATCACGGCAACACGCTCGGCGCCCTGGCGACTGGCGGCAACGAATGGCGGCGCGCGCAGTTCCGGCCACTGCTCATCGACACACACCACATCGATCCATGCTTCGCCTATCGCTTCCAGGAAGCCGGCGAGACGGACGAAGACTATGCCAGCCGCGCCGCGCAGGCGCTGGAGGACAAGATCCTCGAGCTCGGCCCCGAAACGGTGATGGCCTTCGTTGCCGAGACTGTGGTCGGCGCGACGGCGGGCGCGGTGCCGCCGGTGGCCGACTACTTCCGTCGGGTCCGCGACATCTGCGACCGCCACGGTGTTCTTCTGATCCTCGATGAGGTGATGTGCGGCATGGGCCGCACCGGAACGCTTCATGCCTGCGAGCAGGAAGGCATTGCCCCCGATCTGATGACGATCGCCAAAGGGCTGGGCGGCGGCTACCAGCCAATCGGCGCGGTTCTGCTCAGCCAGAAAATATTCGACGCGTTTTCAAGCGGCTCGGGTCTCTTCCAGCACGGTCACACCTATGTCTGTCACCCGATGGCCTGCGCGGCAGCACTTGCCGTTCAGGACGTCATCACCCGCGACAAGCTTCTCGACAATGTCAGAGCCATGGGCGTGCATCTGTCGCGTCGGCTTGGCGAGCGTTTCGACAACCATCCCAATGTCGGTGACATTCGCGGGCGCGGCCTGTTCATGGGCGTGGAACTGGTGGAGGATCGCTCGACCAAGGTGCCCTTCGACCCCAAACGGAAGCTGCACGCGGGGATCAAGAAGGAAGCTATGGCGCGCGGCCTCCTAGTCTATCCAATGGGCGGCACGATCGATGGGATCAATGGCGACCACGTGCTTCTGGCTCCGCCGTTCATTTGCGACGTACCGGCCATCGACGCGATCGTGGAACGGCTCGGCGATGCCATCGAGGCGGCATTGCGAACATCACCAAACTAGACCGGAACTGCGTTTGAAGGCAGCGACGTGACGTCAGCTCATCCACCGTTAGGCGACTTCGTTCTCCGGCCCCACTCAGGACCTCTGCACGCTCGACGTAAAATGTCCGTTTCTAGCGCTATCAATAGCGTCACGTAGCACACTGCAGGCGCTTCTCGTTCCGCCATCCTAGACGCCTTTGAGCGAGGCGCGTTTGGTGGGACAAAAACATTGAAAAATATTGGAACGGATTTGAATGCAGCGTGGTCCCACCGGATTCTAACTGCTTGATTTAGCTTCTTTTCCAAACATCCTCCGGGTCCACCAAAACTGTTCAATATCAATTAGTTATGGCCATCTCCGCTTTGAAGTGGGCCAATTCAGATACGCTATGTTCCCGCGCTCAGTTTACGATACTTGATCCATAAGAGGGGGAGGGGAGATTATGCCTGCCCTTATGCTCCGTTGTCCTCGTGTTCGTCAGTCAGGTTCTGGCAGCCACATATAGTCCAGGCGTTGCAAGGCTGGAAAGGCCGTTGGCGGAGTGTGCGGCAAAAGGCGGTAACGGCGTACGAATGGGATGGTCGCCGCGACCTCGGGAGAATGCGCTGTGACTTCTGCCGAGCCGGAACTATGGCTCGAAGCCGGCCTGGGTCTAGCCCCCCACAGGCAAATAATTTAGAAATAATATGACGGGTAATGGCGATTGCGGCCTTAGGGTCAAATGATTTCCTGTCTTGCAATGTTGGGTCCGGGAAGGAAGCTTTGTTCCCGGGTCTAGCCGCCCCGTCGCGATGGCGTCCCGAACCGCCCTGTAGATCTGCGTCGCCAGCGGCGTCCTCGCGGCGCGGTCGACATGGAATGGACATAGTGCCCATGGCGCAACGGTACCATCATTCCCGCCAATCTTGGTCCTGTTTCATGACCAGAGCCGGACATATCTACCGGCCATCGCCACGTGGCAAATCACGGAGGAGACAATTCCGATGAAGGCAATCGTAGTAACGGATCAGGCCGCGGGAACGGCCGGGATGAAGCTAGTGGAACGCCCCGAGCCACAGGCGGCTATAAACGACGTCGTGGTTCAGGTTCATGCGTCGGGATTCGTCCCGACTGAGCTGACATGGCCCTCGACCTGGACTGATCGCGTTGACCGTGACCGAACGCCATCGATCCCCGGGCACGAGCTAGCCGGAGTGATAACCGCCCTCGGCTACGGCACGACGGGACTGTCCGTGGGCCAGCTGGTGTTCGGCCTCGCCGATTGGTATCGCGACGGCACCCTGGCGGAGTATGTGGCCGTCGAGGCACGTAACCTCGCGCCTCTGCCGGGCGACGTCGACTTTACGGTAGGCGCCAGTTTGCCGATCTCGGGCCTGACTGCGTGGCAGGGTCTGTTCGACCACGGCCGCCTTCGGGCCGGATGGAGCGTCCTTGCACACGGTGCGGCCGGCGCAGTCGGATCGATGGTGACACAACTCGCACGAGAGGCCGGCGCCTACGTCATTGGCACTGGACGCTCTGCCGACCGTCAGAAGGCGCTCGACTTCGGCGCGAACGAGTTCGTTGACCTCGAGAACGACGCACTGGAAGACATCGGCGGCGTCGATCTGGTGTTCGACGTCATCGGCGGCGACATCCAGAAGCGATCCGCTGGCCTAATTCGAACCGGAGGAACACTGGTGACAGTCGTCGGGCCGGCCGAGGCGCAGCCCGCCAATGGCCTGGCAGTCGACTTCGTTGTCGAGTCCGATCGTGCTCAACTGAGTGAGATCGTCCAGCGGGTGCGGGACGGGCGACTGCGGACGAACATCGGCAACATCTCGACCCTCGACGATGCCGTTTCCGCCTTCAACCCGACCGAGCGACGCTCGGGGAAGACGATCATACGCGTTCGTCCGTGAGCGTCACGCGCCTATCGATGCACCGGCCGGCCGGCGCTATCCGGATCGGCCGGGTGCCGCAGGCGATCGACGGGCGACAAGGGCCGTATCTAAATCTATGTTCCCTTCACGATTCTCGGTTTGGTCGGTCGTCGGGATTGAGCGGCGCTCTCGAGGGCCAAGGCCAGCCGCTTCTCGTCTTCGATGGCTCGATCGACTGCCTCAATTTCCTCTTGGAGCGCCTTCAGCTCGGCTCCGTAGCTGGAGCCGTCGCTGTCCCCGATCTGAAAGCCACTTGCCCGCATTGCGTCGCGAGTATGGTGCACGTTACGGACTCCTTCGCGTCGAGTCGCGACCAGGATTTCCCTGAATTCATCAAGACGTTCAACGTGACTGCGAGTCATCGCGTTCTCCTATTTCTTCATCATCGTTGCCGACGGCCATTCAGAATGGCTGAACCTTGCGGCGCAGAAGGTTTAAGTGACTACAGGAGATACTCTCGACAAAGCATGAGTGCGGAAGCTCAAATTTGAACGTCCTGCAATAACGTGGAGCGCGGCAAGCGGAAATTGGCTTGGGACCCGACAGATCACTGTCTAGACGAAGTGGCCCAGTGCTTCTTCAGGATAGGGGCTGTCGGCCAGAAGACGGGGCTTATCACCAGCTGGAGGGGCGGTGCGTTCGCCTTCATGCGAAGCCTCGCGCTGCTTGGTCCGCTGACCGTGCCGCAGATCGCCGAGATGCGGCCTACCAGCCGCCAGCGGATGCAGCGGCTGGCGGATGAGCTTGCGGCCGAGAGGCTGGTCGAATTTCATCGACAATCCGAAACACCGGGGCTCCAAGCTTGTGCAGCTTACGCGCAAAGGCGACGCGCGCTACCGCGAGCTGAACGCCCGGCTCCTGGTGATCGCCTCGACCATGGGCGTCGCTCTCAGCGAAACCGATATCCGCAAGACCGCCAACATCGTGCGGCAGCTGAGCGTGAAAGCGCGGTCGTAGCGGCTGTCAGTGGAGGCCAACACTTGCAATGCTGCTTCTACTTTCTCTAGCTGGAGCAAGCGTTGTGCCAAGGTTCTGAAGGCGATCTCTACTGTTAAATTGGGGGGTAGGGATCGTGCTCGTTATGTGGCTAATGGGCGGGGTTTTGGGATTGCGATCGAATTTGCACCTCGCCTTGGATCGACTGACTCAAGCCATCGCCGCCGGGTTCATCCACACGATTTCCCAAACATAACCGTCTGGATCTTCAATGTGGCGGTTGTACATGAAGCCAAGATCTTGTGCCGGGTTGGGATCGGCGCGGCCGCCCGCCGCAACGGCGCTGGTCAGCGTTGCATCGACAGCGTCGCGGTCATCGACAGTGAGGACGATCATGGCCTGGCTGTCGCGCCGTGCGTCGCCAATTGGGCGTTTGGTGAATTCGCTATAGTGGTCGTGGGTGAGCAGCATCACTCCGATCGCGTCGGAGAACATGAGCGAGGTGGCTTTCTCGCCCGAAAACTGCGGGTTCACGGTGCCGCCTAGCGCCACGTAGAACGCTGTCGACGCTGACAGGTCACGGACAGGCAGGTTCACAATCATCATTTTGGCCATTACTTTCTCTCTCTTCGGGAACAGCGCGCGCTACCCTAGCGCCTTGCCACAATGTGGATATACATCATGTATAGTGAAATCAAGCGACATTTTGTCGAGGGATTGGAGGTGCCCTTCTGGCTCGCGCGGCGTTCTGCGTGAAATAGGATACGGCGAGCGCAGTGAGGCCGACTAGGGCTGGCCCGAAGCCAAAATCGCCGGCATTGAGGTGGGCGGAGAGGGCAAGCAGCAGGTGATAGAAAACTCCCGCGTAGGCCAGGTTGGAGAGCGCGATCTTAAATCGCGAAAAGATGGCCAGAACACCTAGGGGCTTGACGACAATGAGGAGCGGGACGAGATAGGCGGGATAACCGAGTGTGCCGAACAGGGCCTGTACCTTAGCAAAATGAGTGAGATAAAAGAACGCGCTTCCAAGATACATGAGGGAGAGAAGCGCCGTGCTGATCCAGTAGGCCCATTTGCTTTTGTTGCGTGACATGGATGTTCCCATGAATGCCGTGAGATCAAATTTGAACCGGATGGATTTCTCCGTGGGGCCGCTCATCTCTTTTGCTGCAACTCTTTTGCTGCAACGGGCCGCCGAAAAATTCCGCCCCGCTTGCTACGTCAGCTAAGATCGGCGTCGTTGATATCCGGGCTGAGCAGCCGATCCGACACTGCCCGCCTCGCCCGCTAAGGGAGCTGTCGCACGCTTGTGCCCGGGCCATGTCTGAACGCCCGGCAGGAGCCGCTCGAAGGTGATGAAATGCAGCACCAGCCAGACGAGAATGTCGCGTAACCACCGCGCTGAGCGTCCGCCCATCACGAACAGGATTGGGTTGTCGTTGGCGTCAAGAGGAAACAATGCGGCGAACCGGCCGACCGCAATCGCCTGGGCGAAGGTGGAGAAACTGAACGGCCGAATGGGCCTGCCGGTGACACGGGCCACGGCCTGCTCCGCGGCGTAGACGCCGGATACTGCGGCCGTCAGGGCGGATGGTCGAAATGGAGCCCCGGTTGACCCGTTAGGATGGGCGCTATCGCCAACCGCCAGGATGGAGGGATGGGAAACAGACCGCAGGTCCGTGCCGACCACCACGCGATCCTGAGCATCGACTTCGAGTCCGCCTTGTCTGGCGATCAAGGGCGCGCGCATGCCCGCCGCCCAAATGCAGATGTCGTGCCGGAAGCGGCGTCCGTTCGCTGTGACCACCTCGCTCGCTTTGATCTCGCTGACGCGCTCATCATCGACAAGTGCGACGCCCAGTCTCGCCAGGTCGCGCCTGAGTACGGCTTGGACCTTCTCGCTCGTGAAATCTCCGGCACGCGTTCCGCTCACGAGCGTCACGTCCATGTCAGGCCATGTCGATTTGACCTCGCCAGCCGCCTCGATCGAAAGCGGCCCACCGCCGACGGCGAGCACGCGGGCAGGCCCTCCGGCAAGCTGGTGCAGGGCAGCTCGCAGTGCTGCGGCAGAGCGTGGACCGTCGCCGGGGTCCAGCCGAAAGCTGTGCTGCGACGCGCCAGGCGCGTTGTCGGTGTCGACATGCGACCCCAGCGCATAGATAAGTTGGGTAAAGCCGACTTCGCGCACTGATCCTTTGGCCTCTATGTTGATCCTGTTCCGAACCGGGTCGAGCGAGAGCACGCGCGCGCGAATGAACTCGACGGGAGTTCTCGCCACATAAGTGGAGATGGACGCGATGCGCGGCTTGACCGCAGCGACCATCGATTCCTGCAGCCGCACACGCTCTACGAACTGCTCCTCGGCGTTGATCAACGCGACGCGGAGGCCAAGCCGGCGTCGTCCCAGACGAAGAGCGGCCATCAGTCCCGCATAGCCAGCGCCCAACACGACGATGTCATAGGTTTCACACGTTGAGGTCGGCGACGAAGACATGACGGGCTTCCTTGGGTGGGTCTCAGCTCTTGCACATTCGATCTTCAGGCGTAGCGGCCCGCGGCCATGGTCACAGCCGCGATCGCGAGCAGAATGGCCGCGCCTCGCTGGGCGACGGCGACGCGTGATAGCGCGCTTGTGTTGTCGCCGCTCCCGGGTCTGCGCAATAGCCGCAGCCGCCACCGATAACCGCCGCCTGGATCCCGAGGGCAAGAATTGCCGCCACGGCGCCGGCCGCCAGCAATTTGCTCCATGGTTCCGAAGGAACCTTCGTGCAGCACGTGCCAAAGGTAGGCGCCGGCGCCGATTGCGAATACGGCCGCAAGCAGTTGCGGAACGAAGAGCTGTTCGCTGCCATGGCCCGCCATCCGCGCCAACGCGAATGTGGAGCCGGCCCAGAACGTGGCGGCAAGAATATGGACCGATATGGCTATAATCAGCGCCAGTTGCATGACATTAATCCTGTGAACGTCACGCAATTAGATATACAGCATGTTTAATGAAATTCAAGAGGTGAAGATGTGTCGAGACGTTCCTATGTCAGCGTGGCGCGGGCTGAGGCGGCCACCGAAAAAAAGGAACGGGTGATTCAGGCCGCTGCCCGTTTCCTTCGCGAAGCGGATAGCATCACGGCTTTCTCGCTGGAGGCGGTCGCAAAGGCTGCCGATGTGACGCGTCTTACGGTCTATAACCAGTTCGGATCGCGGCGCGGATTGCTCGAGGCCGTTTTTGACGACATCGCACGACGAGGACGACTCGTGCGACTCAACGACGTGATGGCAGAGGCGGACCCCTGGAAAGGTCTCGACTGGTTGATCGCGGTCTTCTGTGACTTCTGGGGCAGCGATCCAGCCGTGGCCCGGCTCCATGACGCAATGGCGATCGATCAGGAATTTGCCCAAGCACTTCTCGAACGCAACGAACGTCGGAGACAGTCAATTGAAGAGCTGGTTGCACGAATAGCAGGCGAACAGGTGCCGCCTGCCGACCGACGCGATGCCGTGGATTTCATATTCGCACTTACCAGTTGCGCGATGTTTCGGATGCTCGCCGGGGCGAGGCCCGTCGCTGCTGTCTGCGCCATCATTACAGACGCCGCTAGGGCGGCCATCATCAGGATTGAGCCCGCGAATTCCGACGCAAAGTGATCGGGACCTCGTGGCCCTAATCAATCAGTAGATCTGAGCGAACAGAAGAGCTGGTGACGAGTGTGATCCCGTAGTTCATAGCTATGAGATCGAATAGGCTCGCTCGAGAAACATCATGGACATCCACTCGCGGTTCTGAGCCTTGCCGGCCCAGCTTCTTGTCAAGCAGTCATGAAGCTCCGGACCGGCTCGACTGACCAAAAATGTTTCATTCTGAAAGAAAGTCGAACTGATCGGCATGTTTTCGCTGCCATTTCGCATTTCTACAATGCGACGCAGCTTCGCCGAGCTAGCATTCCAGCATCAACAAGGGTCTGCCAATGATGTTCATCGTCAACCTTCTCGCTCGGGCCGAGACCGTCGATCACGTCCGTGACATCCTCATCGATCTCACGCGGCAGACATCCGCTGAGTCGGGCGCGGTGTCGTATCAGGCCGCTCAGAGCACATCCGACACCACGCATTTTTATGTCGTGGAACAATACCGCGATCATGCGGCTTGGGAGTCTCATATGGCCTCTCCCTATGTGCGCAATGCGCTATCCGTGTTCAATGACCTACTTAGAGAGCCGCCTGCGGCAGCCGCGTTGGTGGTTTTTGCCGAATACGTAGCTGCGCCAGGGGACAGTCACGCGATCTAAGCGTGTTCGCCATTTAGCTGTCGACCACACAACTGGATTGGCTCTTCATACAACTTACGACGGACGGAAAGGATTTCCGATGGCTGAAGTGGCAGTTCTAGGACTTGGAGCGATGGGGTCGCGCATGGCCGCGAATCTGCTCAAGGCAGGGCACCGCTTGACGGTGTGGAACCGGTCAAAGGGGGCGGCGGATTCGCTCATCTCCACAGGAGCACGTCTCGCCGGCACGCCGCGAGAGGCCGCGGCAGAAGCAGATTTCGTGATCGCCATGGTTCGAGACGATATCGCATCACGGAAAATATGGCTCGACGAGGACACGGGAGCATTTGGTATGCTCAAGGCGGGCGCGGTGGCGATCGAGAGCTCGACACTGACGCCGGTTTGGATCCGCGAGCTCGCCAAAGCCGTATCGGCTCGGGGCGTCGCCTTCCTTGAGGCACCGGTGGCAGGCGGGCGCCCCCAGGCGGAGGCGGCCCAGCTGATCTATCTCGTCGGCGGCGAGAAGGACGTCCTTGCGCGAACAGAACCGCTGCTCAAAGCCATGGGGACGGCAGTACATCACGCTGGGCCGGTCGGGGCAGGCGCCATGGTGAAGCTCTCCATCAACGCTCTTCTCGCTATCCAAGTTGGCGCAATGGCCGAAATCATTGGCCTGCTGCAACGGCTGGGCGCCGATGTCGATCGAGCCGTCGAGATTATTGGCACGACGCCCGCCAGCAGCCCAGCGGCGAAAACGATGGCAACCTCCATGCGCGCGGGCACGTTCGCACCGTTGTTTCCAGTAGAACTCGTGGACAAAGACCTTGGATATGTAATCGCTATGGCGGGCGCGGGCTCTTCAAAGCATATGCCTCTGACTACTGCGGCCCGCGAGGTTTTCCAGCATGGGATTGATCGCGGCATGGCCGATGATAACATAACCGGCATCGTGCGCCTGTACACTGAGCCAACATAGTCTGTGTATGCGATGGGCGACTGCAGAACTGACGTAACAAATAAGTCGTGGATAAAGAGGCTTGGATGCTGAGTATATCCTATCGCCCGATCGAATCGATAGGTCACGTGGTTGATCGCTACTGGTCAAGTGAGACCAATCCTGGCGAAAACATCGAATTCATGCCGTTCTGGCCAAGCCCAGGCGGAGCTGAGATATTCTTTCACGTCGCACCAGGCTTTCTGCTCAACGGGAAGCAGCCGCCGCAGGCCCATGTTTTGTGCTGCCGCAGCCAGCCCATTCACCCGGAGGCCGCGCCGGGATTTCACTTTTTTGCTGTCCGCATACGTGCGGGCATGGCAGAACATCTCCTGGGAGTACCTGTTTCCGAACTTGCAGACAGATTTGTTCCTCTCGAGGTGATCTGGGGACAAGAGGCAACGGGTCTGACGGAGCAAATCGTAACCACGGCGCTTGACAGCACGCGGGTCCGCCTGCTGAACCATTTTCTGCAGCAACGTCTCAATCCCCGACCAGAGCGGCGCATCGATGCCGCCTTCCGACTTCTCGAGACGGGAACATCGTCGATCTCCAAAATCTGCGATCTTGTGGGGCTGAGCGAGAGACAGCTTGAGAGCCGTTTCAGGAGAGCGACGGCAAATTCGCCGGTCCGCTTTCGCCAACTTGCGCGGTTGAGACGAACTATCAAAGCGATATTGCAAGATCCGAACGAGAAATTTACGCAGCTTGTCGATGAGGCCTACTTTGATCAATCGCAGGCCGTTCATGAGTTCCGCCGTTTTACAGGTTTGACACCAACGGAATTTCGCGAGCTGGCGAGACGGTCCGCTCACTTCTACGAGTTGAAATCGCCGGCTTTGACTCGCCGAAAGTCAGTAGTCGGTTGAACCGGCCGAGTAACGCGGCGGAAGCTCCGTTGCTCTGGAACCACTGCAAAGCCGGCCGAAACGATCAACCCCGAAAACTTTGTTCAATGTGAGGGTTTGAATCGCTGGAGCGCTATCGTCAATAGGAGCGCGTCGAGCCTATCCTCTGAGCGCGACCGCAGCTCTAACCCCTGCCGCTTTGGCCACTCCGCGGGAACTCCACCCTTCAGGATGATCTGATCCATTTAGAAAGGCGCTCGAGCACGTAATCTGGCCGAAGGGAAATCGCTCGATATCGACGTCCGTTGTCGCGCCAGTAACTTTGAGCGAGGCGCGTTTGGTGGGACAAAAACATTGAAAAATATTAGAACGGATTTGAATGCAGCGTGGTCCCACCGGATTCTAACTTGTTGATTACGCTCGTTTTCCAAACATCCTCCGGGCCCACCATTGGCTTTTGTGGCCGTTGATTTAATTGGATTTTTTGGCCATTTTTGTCCCACCTCTTTCAACCCCCTCAGAAAGTGGGACAATTTTGTTCTCTTTTCGATCGATAACCAGCAGGTATTTCGCCGCTCTCGCTACCTTCCGGCGACGCGCTTTCTTGATGTAGTGGTCGGGCTGCTGGTACGTAGTCCACCCATATATCGCCTTCAGCTGCTCGTGCGTCGCGCCGTTCTCAGCGGCGATCGTCGCGCCGGCCTTGCGAATTCCATGAGCACTGCAGTGCGGCAGCTCAGCTTGATCACACCACTGGCGCATCTTGTTGCCCAGACCGTTCTCCGAGAACGGGCGACCATACTCATTGACCAGGAAGGTCATCTGGTCGGAGGGCGTGTGCTCAAGTTCCGCCTCTAGTTCGGGCAGAAGCGGGAGCTCCACCAACACCGCATCCTTGTTACGACTGGTCTTCCCAGGCTTAATTCTGATCCACTTCTCCCACTGCTCGGTCTCCTCGTTGTAGACGAGCGTGATGTGCTGTCGACCGAAGATCGCGACGTCGGACAACCGCAGGCCAGTAAACATGAAGATCGAGAGCGCACGTCTGGCTGCGGTACCCAGCGGATGCCGCTTCTCATATTGAACGATCTCCGACACGTCCCATGGGTGCCAGCCGTCGCCGCTCTTTAGCCGTCTGATGCCGCGGGCGGGATTGGAGTCGACGCCCGGAATCTCTGTGTCCTTTGCCCACTCAAACATCGCGCTGATGGCTTTTACGATATTGTTTGCCGCGCCAAGGGCGTCGAGCCTGGTGTCCCTGATCTCCTTAACATGAGACCGTTTCATACCGGCGAATGGCAGAGATCCCTTGGTGGGATACTGAGGATCCGGGTCACCTTCGAGGGGATGAGGTAATTCGCATACGCGCTCCAGAATTGCTCGTCGGCGCGCCATAGTGTCTTGGGTGATTTCCGTGCCGCCCCGACGGTAATACTCCTGGCAAAGCCACAGCAACGTGCCTTTCTTCGCTGGCTCGGAAGGCTTGGGGAGGCGCCGGCAAATCTCGGGAAGAGTGCCGGGCCGAACATAAGTGACCTCGGCGCGCGCGCACCGCAGTTCCTCGAGGAACTCGTCGCTGCCGGTCGGTTCACGGAGCCGGACCTTCTTCCGACCCGGTGCGCGAAAATAGTACCGATCATTGCCGTGGCGATCAGTGTCCTTCACTACGCCCTTAAGATCGATTTTCACGGGCTCATCCGTCATGTTCGTGGTTTTCGATCCCAAGGATTGTCTAGTGGCGGCGAATCTTCGTCAAGCTTTGGTGCTCCTCCGATTTGGCGGTGAGGGAGCTTTCGAAAGGCCAATACAAGTTCCTCGACGTCCCAAACAATGCGCCCCTTGCTCGGCATTCGTGGCTGGGGCATCCGGCCGTCCTGGACCATTTCATCAAAGGTCGTTGAGCTTACGCCGATGAACGTCGCAGCCTGCTCGCGATTGATTCCTACCGGCGGGAGCGAGGGCGGCAAGACGCTCGGGGTGCGTAGCATCGGTTTAGCGCGTTGAAAGCGCGTTTTTGACGCCTGCCTGTCTTCCTATGTACCCGTCCGAATATTGCAGACGCTCAATCATGTCCTAGCCCTGTGCTTGCAGGCTCACCCCAGGTCTCCAGACCTCAGGATCGCTCAAGACACCGGACTCTTTTCCAGCCTTTGTGTACGATGATGGGTATCTTAATGCGCTCGAGGCCAAGAGCTGAATGGTCGGCGACTTGGAAGGGCAAAATGACCGTGGAACCACGAATCTGAGTCAGAGGCGGAATCCAACTGAGGAAAGTATGGCTGTGTTTTCAGACGGTTATGACTCTCATGCAAGCGTAACAACCAACAAGAATACCAACAAAATGTTTCTGTGGTTACTTTCATTCCTCATGGAATGCGCGACTGATTTGGTCCGACAGCGGCTTCACAAAATAAGAAAGCGCCGTACGCTCGCCCGTCTGGATCATCGCTTCGGCCGGCATGCCGGGCACGAGCGTCAGGTCCTTGAGCTTCGTCAGTTCCGCATGCGGAACCGACAGACGCACCAGGTAATACGAAACGCCGTTTTTTTCGTCCGTCGCCAGATCGGCTGCGATCCGGCTGACATATCCGTTCAATACCGGCGTGGTCCTCAGATTGAAGGCTGACATCCGCAGCACGGCCTTGTGACCAAGCTGGATTTGGTCGATGTCCTTCGGGGTGATTCGTGCTTCAAGCGCAAGATCGTCGCCTTCCGGCACGATTAGCATAATCGGATCGGCGGGCGTGATCACTCCTCCGACCGTATGAACTGCGAGTTGTTGAACGGCGCCTGACTGCGGCGCGACAATATCGATCCGTCGCAGTTCCTGTTCAGCCGCCACCTTGCGCTCAACATACTCCCCAACCTGCGCCTGAACCTCTCTGAGCTCCTGGCCGACTTCCGTCTTGAAATCCGGATCGATCTGCAGGATCTGCAGGCGCGTTTCGGCTATGCGGGCTGCCGTCTGTGCCTGATGTGCAATCTTCTCACCGCGTTCGCCGCCGAAAGTGGCAACCTGCGTCTTCAGACTGTTCAAGCGTTGGTCCGAGACAATGCCTTGGTCGCGCAGCCCACTCAGGGCAGCAATTTCCTTTTGGAGGATCTCGGTGCTTTTCTCAGAAGCGATTGCCTGCGCCTTGAGCCCCTCGATCTCGTGCTCATATTGAGTGATGCGTTCCGCTAGCTGCGCCTGCCTTCCGTCGCGGGATTGTCTGCGGAATTCGAACAGCCGCGTCTCGCCATGTACTGCCGAAGCTACGTCCGGAACATCTCTGCGGGCGAGCAGCCAGTCCGGGAAGGCGATCTCCGCCAGATCGTCACGCTCAGCTTCGAGTCGTGCCAGGTTGGCGGCCAGCTCATCGAGCCGCTTGGTGACTACAGCGAGAGTGGCGCGCGTCTGGGTGGCGTCGAGCCGCATGAGGATGTCGCCGGCTTTGACTTTATCACCTTCGCTCACCAGGATTTCTCCCACCACCCCGCCGGTCGGGTGCTGCACCTTCTTCACATAGGAATCGACGACAAAGTGTCCGGACGCGACAACCGCGCCGGAGAGATTCGTGAAGGCCGCCCAGGCTCCGGCTCCTCCCACAAAGATCACGCTCGCCAGCAGGCCCGCCACCAGGTGCCGGCGAATGGACCTGGAAACGTCATTGTTCTGATGAATGCCGGACACCGGGATCCTCCATGTCAGCGCGCTCGTTATCCTGTGTAGACTCGATGGCCTTGACCCCAGCGCCTGATGCCATCGCTGCCCCCTTAAGGACTTTGGAAAGCGCCTCATCACGCGCACCGAATGCTCGCTGCCGTCCACCTTCCATCACCAACACCAAATCCACGGCGCGGATGGCGCTCGGCCGATGGGCAACGACAACCGCAATGCCCTTGCGCTCGCGCACGGAGGCGATCGCCTTGACAACCGCAGCCTCGCCTTCCGCATCGAGATTGGCATTGGGTTCATCCAGCACAACAAGGAAAGGGTCTCGATAAAGAGCACGGGCAAGACCGATACGCTGGCGCTGCCCGGCGGAAAGTGCCGATCCGGCCTCACCAATCGGAGTTTCGTAGCCGTGCTCAAATCGGAGGATCAGTTCGTGCGTGCCCGCTGCTTTCGCCGCGGTGACAATAGCCTCAGGGTCAGGATTATCTTCAAAACGAGCGATGTTTTCGGCAATGGTGCCGTCGAATAGTTCAACACCTTGCGGCAAATAGCCGATATGACGGCCTAGCGCTTCCCGGTCCCATTGATCGAGGCTTGCGCTGTCGATGCGAACCTTTCCGGCGACCGGCGCCCATGCGCCGACGATGGCGCGCGAGAGTGTCGACTTGCCCGAACCCGATGCACCGATGATCCCGAGTGCGCTTCCCGCCTGAACGGCAAACGCAAGGCCGGTCACGGTCGGCTTCCTTTCGCCGGGCGGAACGATTGTCACGCCTTCGAGGCGGAGTTCGCGTTCAGGTGCAGGCATTGGCATAACAGGAGCGGTTTCAGGAACCTTTCCCAAGAGGTCCTCCAGCCGCGCCCAACCCTGGCGCGCCATGAGGAAGGGTTTCCAGCTTGAAATGGCCAGATCGACCGGAGCCAGCGCACGCCCCATCGTGATCGAACTGGCAATCATGACCCCGGCCGTAGTCTCCTGCCTGATGACAAGGTACGCGCCGACGGCAAGAATGGCCGATTGCAGCAGCACGCGCAGCGACTTTGAAATGCCACCCAGCCCACCTGCCACGTCCCCGACTTTCCGGTTGGCGGCCAGATACTTGGCATTGGCCTTGTGCCATCGGGCAGCGATCCGCTTTGCGAGACCGAGAGCTTGCACGACCTCGGCATTGCGGCGCGCTGCTTCCAGTAGACCATTGCGTACCATGTTGTGGTCAATGGTATCGCGTATCGGCCGTTGCGAGAGAGTGTTGGTAAGGAGTGTCAGAGATGTGAGACCGATCGCCCCGATAAGTGCCGTCATGCCGATCCAGAAATGAAAGAGGAAGCAAATGCCAAGATAAATCAGCATCCATGGCAGATCGAAGAACGCTGTCGGGCCGTTTCCACCTAAGAATCCGCGAACATTGTCGAGATCGCGTAGCGGCTGCAAGCCGTCGCCCGGCATGGGCGTTAAAAGCGGAAGGCGAACGATCGCATCGTGAACGCGTCCGGAAAACTGTTCATCGAAACGCTCGCCAATCCGCAGCAGCACGCGCGCGCGCAAAATGTCGAGCAGGCACTGGAACGCATAAAGCCCTGTAGCAAGCACGACGAGCCCCACTAGCGTCGATACGCTGCCACTTGCCAGAACGCGGTCGTAGACCTGAAGCATGAACACCGGCGAGATCAGCGCAAGCACGTTCACCACGCCGCTGATCAACAGAATTCCCCAAATAGCGGAAGTCAGAGGGAAAGGTCTCAAAGCTGAATCCTTCAAGGAATGGTTACTCACGTAGGTCTCCGTGAGGATCTGGCGACCCAGCTCCCTATATTGCTCCCCGAGCGGCGACCGACTGCATCCGCTCGCTGATTCAGGATCAGTGCTCCCGCCGAATATGTTTGGTTTGGCATCTAATGGAGCGGGTCAACAACAACACCGTCCGGCTGAAGGTTTGGAAGGGCAACGTCATCGTGGCCGGCCGCAAGGGCCCGAACAGGCTTCCGCCTCCACGCCTTCAGGGAGATTTCGGTGTACGACCAGCGCGACGTGCAGGGCTTCGTCAAGCTGTACACGCTGCGACTGCTCCCGGGCGCCCCGGCCCATCGCAAGTAGCGGAAACGGAAAGCGCCCGCCCAGGGGGGCGGGGCGCTGTTCCGTATGGGTTTTCTGGATCAAACGAAGGTGAAGTCCGACGCGGTCAGGCCTAGGTCGGCCACGGTGACCACACCGCCCAGGTGGACGAACTCATGCGCGCTGTTGTCGGCGGTGACATAGGCCAGAGTTGCGACTCTGTCGGTGTAGCTGCTTTGGTAGACAATGATGTCGCCGGCGTGCTCGCCGGAGATCGCACTCGCGGCTTCAGAAGCAGAGTTGAAAGATTCGCCAGTGATCACCACGACGTGTTCGCCGTTCGCACCCGAGGCCGCACCACTGTAGAAGCTGCTCACCGGGTAGCCGGACTGTATGCTGGCGTTGTTGACGAAGTTCGCGCCAAAACCGTCGTTGTAGAGGCCCACCGCATCGAAGGCGAACTTGTCCTCCGCCGGGTTGAAATCGGTGATAGTGGAAATGTCCGGCTTCGACCCGACACTCGGGACGACCCCAGGCACCGGATTGTGGAACTGGAACACGAACGTGTCACTGTCGGTGCCCCCGGTCAACGTGTCCTGGCCGTCACCCACGTAGACGACATCCTGGCCGGGACCGCCGCTGAGCCTGTCATTGTCCTCACCGGAGATGCGCGCGTTGAAGCGGCCGTTGTCGCCGGAGAGATCGTCCCAGCCATCTCCGCCGAAGATGCGGTCGTTACCCTCGCCGCCGAGGGCTCGGTCACTGCCCGCGCCAGCCGAGATCTCGTCGTTGCCGCCACGACCGTCAATCCAGTCATTGCCCCCGAAACCCTCCATCCAATCTTCAAGCTTGGTGCCGAGGAGTGTTTCGGAACCCGGGCCACCCTCGATAATGTTTGCCATCGAAAATACTCCTAATGATGCACCCTGCCTGACGCGTTTCATATTCCTCATCGGATAATTAGAGAAATCGATTGCTTGGATAGACACACATTTACGAAATGGATGCACTCACGTTCACTTCCTTCTGCTGAGCAGTTGCGGGCTCGCAGGCGGCGGGGACGCTGGTCGCCGATGCAATCGATGAAGATTCGACACTCAAACCGGGACTAGACTAGGACGAACTTCGTAACGGGGCCGTCCTGGTTGGGCCCCAAACTTCTCTCTGTTGCTCGACGCCGGCATACCCGCACCGTGAGCGCTGGACGAGGACAAGTTCCGCTGGCGGAGAACGGCGTGATCGGCTTGCCGCGCCGAAACTGATGGCGCTCGTCGAAGGCATGGACTGGACGCGCGTTCGAGCCGAACGGCGACGGCGTCCGGCCGGAAGGCGGTGGCGAAGTGACTCAGGCGCAAAAGGCGGGCTTCAGGCCGTGTAAAACAAGCTCCTGTCGGCGTCATGACGAGAAGCGCTTCGGCCCGTCCCCACGAAATCGATCCGCTCAAGGCGATGTTCGTCGCCATGGCGGCGGAGAAGGCCGAACTGCAACAACTCCGGAGCGAAACACTCAAGGCCGAGATCGTCCGGATGGCGACACTCAACGAGCGTGCCCAGGAGAGGATCGCCGACCTTCATGGGATCGTCAAGCAGCTGGAGCGCGCCGCTTCGGTCGCAGCTCCGAGAAGCTCGAACGTGCCCAGCAGGCCTTCGCCTTCGAAATCCAGACCGGGCTCGGCGCGATTGAGTCCGAGCTCGAGGCCGCAAGACCGACAGGCGAGCCGCGACGTGCTGCGCGACCGCGCAAGGCGTTCCCGGCGCATCTGGAGCGGGTCGAGATCGTCATCCAGCCCGAGCCATGGGGGAAGAAGCGCTCCCGCAGCCAATCGTCCAGTCCGTCAAACGCGGTCGGCCGCACAGGCTTGCGAAACGGAACAGTCCCGCCCTCGCTTAGATACCGAGGCACCGTGTTGCGCGCGCACCCGAATTCTTTCGCCCGTCGGTTCCCCAGCCAAGCTCATGCAGCGGCAGCATCGCTGCCACCTCTTCAGGCTGAAGGATCTGCTCTCCCTGCATCGTTCTCGACAATGCAGGAATCGCCCAATCCCAATCGCCATCCATATGTGGACGGCGCCCTGCCTGCAACGGTTGTTTTGCGTCGTTTTCGATCGCTTGCGTCCATATGTCCGGCCTTTGAGCACGGTCCTTGCGGCCGCTG
>NZ_JAMYOZ010000032.1:0-75462 GCF_040320095.1 Mesorhizobium sp. M0800 | reverse complement strand
ACCGTCATGTGTCCGCCGCTCCGCTAAACACGGGGGCTGCGCTGCGGACACGCCGACGTCACCGCAATGCCACGCCATTTTGCAGAACTTGACGCACACAACTGAGCGCACCCGGGAATACGGAGTGCTTGCATAGGCTGAATGGCCACCGGCCGCTACATAGGCCCTGTAAGCCATGGTGCATGGATCCTTCGGATTCTGCGGCAAATAGGGATAGAAACGGGTCTCGCCCTTGCTTCCCGCCAACGATTCCGCCGCTCCGATGCCAGGTACCGTGAATATAAGAAAGCCGGCAAGTATCCACGTGATTGTACTTTTGACGTGTCTCGGTGTCATTTTTCCCCCTGGAAAAGAGTTAGCGCAAACAGCATCTCCTACTTGGAGGCAGCGATGCTGCAAGCTCCCGCGGTTGTAACCTTGTAGCTCTTCTTGGCTGACTGGCAGGATTTCAGCGCCTGCGCCTCTGCAGCCTTTTGCGACGTCGCATTCGCACGCGCGCAAACTATGAACTCGGTCGCCCAATTGAACGGGGTCGACGCATAGGCGGAATGGCTGCCGGTCGCCACATAGGCCTTATATGCCTTCAGACAGTCTCCGGTTGAGCCGGGCGCGAAATAGACGGGATAGCGGCTGTCGCCCTTGCTTCCCGCCAGCGACTCGGCTGCTCCGATGCTGGGCACCCCCAACACAAGCAATCCTGCAAATATGAATACAGTTGTTTTTTGAAAAAGCTGAAGTCTCATCTTCGCCCTATCCCCCATTGCTATCCGGCCCTTTGATGCCGAAAGCTACTTGGAAGCGACTACGCCGCAGCCGCCGACCATGTCCACTTTGAACTTCTTGCGACCGACCTCGCATGACTTAAGCGCGAGCGCTTCGGCGGCCTTCTGGGACGGTGCGTTAACGTGCACGCCGCAGACGAAATACAGCACTCTTGCCCCGGTGATGGTTGATGCGTAGGCGGAATGACCGGCCGCAGCCACATAGGCATTGTAGGCCTGCCTGCAATTGCCTTCCGAGCCTTGCTGAGGGAGATACACGAAGGAACGCTTATCGCCGACTTTCCCAGCGAGTGACTCCGCCGCACTGATGCCAGGGGTCACTAATATAAGCAACCCTGCAAGTAAATGCACAGTTGTTCTCTGAAAAACCCGCCGCCTCATCTTCGCCCAATCCCCATTGGTATTTGCGATGATCAATAGCCGTGATTCTTTCGTCTGGCCAGATCGAGAAGCAAAAAATAGTCTGGAGATGTGGTGGGTTGTCTCCCGCGCAGGGTCACACCCTGCCGAGTGCAGCAACGACCCGCTGATACAATTCGGCCGTCGGCTCGTCGAAGCAGCAGAAAATGACGGTTTCCGGAACGATGTTCTGGCCGATGAAGGCGCTCACGGTCCCGACAGCAATTTGCGTCGCCTGATCCTTCGGATAGCGGTAGGCCCCGGTCGAGATCGCTGGAAACGCCACCGTCCGGCAGTCCTTTGCGGCGGCGATTTCGAGCGACCGGCGATAACAGGAGGCGAGCAGTTCGGCTTCTCCTTTGCTGCCGCCTTGCCAGACCGGCCCGACCGTATGAATGACGTAGCGCGCGGGCAGCCTGTAGCCCTTGGTGATTTTTGCATCTCCGACCTTACAGCCATGCAAGGTCCGGCATTCTGCCACAAGCTCGGGGCCGGCCGCGCGGTGGATAGCGCCGTCGACGCCGCCGCCTCCGAGAAGAGAGGTATTGGCGGCGTTGACGATGGCATCGACCGCCAGCTTCGTGATGTCGCCGGTTTGAATGCGAATCCTCTGGCCGATTTCGCTCATCTCACATCCTGAACACGCCGAATTTTGTCTCCTCGATCTCGGCGTTGAGCGCGGCCGAAAGGCTGAGCGCCAGCACCTCGCGGGTCTTGGCCGGATCGATGATGCCGTCGTCCCAGAGCCTTGCCGACGAATAGAGCGGGTGCCCTTCATGCTCGTACTTCATCAGGATCGGCTTCTTGAATTTCGCTTCCTCCTCGGCGCTCCATTCCCCGCCCTTGCGCTCGATGCCTTCGCGCTTGACCACGGCCAGCACCGTTGCCGCCTGCTCGCCGCCCATCACCGAAATGCGGGCATTCGGCCACATCCACAGGAAGCGTGGCGAATAGGCGCGTCCGCACATGCCGTAATTGCCGGCACCGAACGAGCCGCCGATGATCACGGTCACCTTCGGCATCTTGGCCGTTGCGACCGCCATGACCAGCTTGGCGCCGTCCTTGGCGATGCCGCCGGCCTCGTATTTTCGCCCGACCATGAAGCCGGTGATGTTCTGCAGGAAAATCAGCGGGATCTTGCGCTGGCAGCACAGCTCGATGAAGTGCGCGCCCTTCAGCGCGCTTTCCGAAAACAGCACGCCATTGTTGGCGACGATGCCGACCGGCATGCCGCTGAGATGGGCGAAACCGGTGACCAGCGTGGTGCCATAATTCTGCTTGAACTCATCGAACTCGGAGCCGTCGACGGTGCGGGCGATTACCTCGCGCACGTCGTAGGGCTGGCGCAGATCCGTCGGCACGATGCCGTAGAGTTCATGTGGATCGTGAAGCGGCGGAATCGATTTCTGTAAGGCAAGGCTTACATTCTTGTTCCGATTCAGGTTTTTGACGATACGCCGGCATATGGCCAGCGCATGCTCGTCGTCGAGCGCATAATGGTCGGCAACGCCGGAAAGCCTTGTGTGCACGTCGGCGCCACCGAGGTCCTCGGCGGTGACGTCCTCGCCGGTGGCCGCCTTCACCAGCGGCGGCCCGCCGAGAAAGATGGTCGCCTGGTTGCGCACCATGATTGTCTCGTCCGACATCGCAGGCACATAGGCGCCGCCGGCCGTGCACGAACCCATGACGCAGGCGATCTGCGGAATGCCGGCGGCCGACATGTTGGCCTGGTTGTAGAAGATGCGGCCGAAATGATCGCGGTCGGGAAACACCTCGTCCTGGTTGGGCAGATTGGCGCCGCCGCTGTCGACCAGATAGACGCAAGGCAGATTGTTCTGCAATGCGATCTCCTGTGCACGCAGATGCTTCTTCACGGTCAGTGGATAATAGGTGCCGCCCTTCACCGTGGCGTCATTGACGACGACCATCACTTCGGTGCCTTCGACGCGTCCGATGCCGGCGATGAGGCCGGCCGAAGGGATGTCCTCGCCATACATCGACCATGCCGCGAACTGGCCGATTTCGAGGAAGGGCGAGCCGGTATCGAGCAATTGGGCTAGGCGTTGCCGCGGCAGGAGCTTGCCGCGGGAGACGTGCCGCTCACGCGCCTCTTCCGAGCCACCGCGCTCGATGGCGGCGGCTTTTTCAGCAATATCGGCGACCAGCGCCCGCATGCGCTCGGCATTGGCGCGGAAGGCATCGGAGGCGGATGACATCTGAGAGGTGAGGGGGGCCATGGCGCTACCGGATCAGCTCGATCTTGCAGCCGACATCGAGGTCGCCCCAATCGCGATCAGCGGTGACGGCAATGGCATTCTCGCGAATTGCCAGCGCCAGGCAAGCCCGATCGCCCAGCGACAAGCCGCGATGCCGCGTCAATTGGCGAAGCTGCCCGGCGGCGATGCCCATCGCTTCGTCGAAAACGGCGATCGGCATGCCGAGACTGGCGAGGTCGTCCGCGGCCTGTTCCATGCTGCGTCCCTTGTCGATCAGCTTGGCGATGATTTCGGCCGCATTGACTGAACTGCATTGTGCGTCCGGCGCGAGCCCCAAAGCATTGTCGGTGCCTTTCTCGTTGAGCAGGATTGCGAGCGCCGCCGAACTGTCCATGACGTAGGGCTTCATTTCGCCCGCTTTCCTGTCGTCCCTTCGGCGTGAAGCCGGTCCAGACGCTTGTCGCTTCGACGCTGCTCTTCCCGCCGCTCCTTCAGAAATTCGTCGACGACGCTTTCACCGGGCTGTTTCAGCGCCGACAATTCGGCCTGGACGCGTCGCAGATTCTGCAGCCACGATCTTACCCGCAGCTCGCCGTTCTCGACATGCAGGATCATCTCCTCGCCAGGCTTCACGCCCATCTCCTCGCGCATCGCAGCAGGGATGACGAAGCGCCCGCCCTCGCCAAGCTTGACACGCTCGCGTTTCGCCGGAGCACGAAGCTGTGGTTGGCGAGCGCCGGCATCGAACCGTGCTTGCGGATCTTCGTCAAATCCGGACTTTCCCGTTTTGCCAGCCATGGTCCGTCTCGCCTGTGTTGTGGCACATATTCCGAAGTATGCCACATCGTCCGGCTCCTGGCAAAGTCTCAAAAGAATGCCATTAGCTGCCCTCCGCCATGATTTCTCGCCCGATCAGCCAGCGACGGATTTCGCTCGTGCCGGCGCCGATCTCATAAAGCTTGGCGTCCCGCAAAAGCCGGCCGGTCGGGTAATCGTTGATGTAGCCGTTGCCGCCCAAAAGCTGGATGGCATCGAGCGCCATCAGCGTTGCCTTTTCGGCGGCGAAGAGAATACAGCCGGCAGCATCCTTGCGGGCCGTCTCACCGCGATCGCAAGCGGCGGCCACGGCATAGACGTAGGCGCGCGCCGCGTTCATCGTCGCATACATGTCGGCTAGCTTGCCTTGCACCAGCTGGAACTCGCCGATCGGCTGGCCGAACTGCCTGCGTTCGTGCACGTAAGGGATCGCCACGTCGAGGCACGCAGCCATCAGCCCGATCGGGCCGCCGGCCAGCACGGCGCGTTCGTAGTCGAGGCCCGACATCAGCACCTCGACGCCGCGCCCTTCCTCGTGCAGCACATTGTCGAACGGCACTTCGACATTCTCGAACACCAGCTCGCCGGTGTTCGAGCCGCGCATGCCGAGCTTGTCGAGCTTTTGCGCCACGGAAAAACCGGCAAAGGCCTTTTCGACGATGAAAGCGGTGATGCCGCGCGAATGGAGTTCCGGATCGGTCCTGGCGTAGACGACCAGCGTCTCGGCATCCGGCCCGTTGGTGATCCACATTTTGGTGCCATTGAGCACATAGCGATCATTGCGCTTTTCGGCGCGCAGGCGCAGCGACACCACATCGGAGCCGGCTCCCGATTCCGACATCGCCAGTGCGCCGACCTTCTCGCCGCTGCAGAGCGAAGGCAGATATTTTTCCTTCTGCGCCTGCGTCGCCCAGCGGTTGATCTGGTTGACGCAGAGGTTGGAATGGGCGCCGTAGGAGAGGCCGACCGAGGCCGAGGCGCGCGAAATCTCCTCCATCGCCACGACATGGGCGAGGTAGCCCATGCCGCTGCCGCCGAAATCGGGATCGGCGGTGATGCCGAGCAGGCCGAGCCCGCCGAGCTCCGCCCACAGATGTGCCGGGAATTCGTTCGAGCGGTCGATCTCGGCGGCGATCGGTGCGATCTTTTCCTGGGCGAAGCGCCGCACCAGGTCGCGCAGCGCCTCGATGTCTTCGTCAAGCCCGAAGTTGAGCGTATGCGTGTACATGCCGTTCCTCCCGGCGCACGACCGCGAAAATCGGGATCATGCGCGAAATCAAAGTGCTGCAGCGTCCGTTGCGCGCTCGAATGGACGCACGGCGCCGTGGCTCGTCGTCGCGCCATCGCTCTTTGCTCCAACAAGGCGCATTGTCATTGCTAGATATGTAGCGGTGACTTCGGCGATCGACAGCCGTTCGCCGGGCCGGAACCAGACGATGACGCCGGTCATCATCTGGATCAGCGCCATGGCGGTGAGCCCGGTGTCTTCGATGCTGAATAACCCCGCTTCGACGCCGTCGCGCAGGATGGCGCGCAGCTCCTTCTCGTAGGCCGTGCGCATGCGCAGGATCTGCGTGAGTTTTTCATGCGACAGGCTGCGCAGCTCCATGTTCGAGACATGGGTGGAGTGGCGGCGTTCGATATGGAAAGCGATGTGGTTTTCGACATAAGCGGCAAGCCGCGCTGCCGGATCGGCGCCGACAGGGCGTGTTGCGCGCCACGCCTCGATCAAGCCTTCCATATGCTCACGCATCAGCATGAACAGAAGGTCCTGCTTGGTCGGGAAGTAGCGGTACAGCGCCGCTGCCTGGACGCCGACCTCGGCCGCCAGCTGCCGCATCGACATCGCCTCGTAGCCGAGACGCGCAATCAGGCTGACCGCCGCCTCGCGGACGGCAGCTTCGGTCTTCTCTCCGTCGGAACCGGTCGTACGCGCCATGACAAGCCGCCTTTTCGCAGACAATAAAACAAACGTTCAATTAATTCAAGGACCGAGGCATGTCCGGGCAGGGCAATGGAAGATTTGTGCGATGGAAGCGAATGAGCAGGATCATGCCTTGCTAGGCAACAATCCTGAAACCCGCGGACATGTTGCGTGACTCGATCTCCTCGACGTCGACCTTCGAAACTGCTGCCCCTGGCGGCCCTTGCCAAAGACATTCGATCATTGTCGAGACCGCCGCATCGGCCCCTGCAATCAAGGCTGTCACCGAGCCGTCAACTTCGTTGCGCACCCAACCGGCAAGGCCAAGTCCAGACGCCTCGCGCCGCACCCAAACCCGGTAGCTGACGCCTTGCACCTTGCCGTATATGCGTACCTGCACCGTACGATCGGTCATCGCGCTCTCCATCCTTTGAATCGAGTCTGGCGCATCGCCGTGCAAATTCAACCGCGCAACGTGCATCGAAGGTCTCTCTCCGGTCGCTATCCGCCAGCTTCACGTGCGAGATAGGCGGCGTCTCCATTAATGATTGACTAAGTCAAATAATAGGCGATCATGGCCCTGACGGAGCGGTCCGTCCGAAGGAGGTCGACATGCCGGCCGATCGGAATGCCCTTGTCGGGGAGATACGTGGCTTCAATCGCTTCTACACGCGCCTGATCGGGCTGCTCGACCTGACCTTGACGCACAGCGCCTATACGCTGGGCGAGGCGCGGCTGCTGTTCGAATTGGGCGGCCGATCCCGCGCTGTCGCCAATAGCGGCGGTAAGGCAGGGTTTCTTGCACGGGCGTTCCACCTCGATCTCCGGCCGGCGGCCTCCGAAATCGCTGCCGAACTCCGGCTCGATCCGGCCTATGTCTCACGCGTCCTGAGGAGGTTCGCCGCCGCTGGCCTGACCGAGACACGCTCTGACCCAGCCGATCGGCGCAGACGTATCCTGTCGCTGACCGCTCGCGGAAGTGCTGAGCTCGCCAGGCTTCAGGCTGCGGCGGATCGCGACCTCGCCCGGCTGACGGCCGGCCTCGCCGATGACGCGGCTGCCGAATTATCGGACACCTTGAAGCGCGTCATGCGCCTGCTCGGGGAGAAATAGCGGGCAGCACTGGAATCCCGGCGTTGCGCTCTTCAGTTCCCCCGCGCTGCCGCCAGTGCGCCAGGCAGTTCCTCGGCAAAGATGTCGAGCTCGTGGTCGAGGCCGACACTGACCCGGATGCAGCGGTCGAGAATCGGCACCATCGGCTTGCGGATGAAGACGTCGCGTGACAACAGCGCCTGCAGCACTTTTAGTGCGAAAGCGCCGTCGCGGCCGCAGTCGATGGTGACGAAATTGGTCGCCGAAGCCAGCGGCTTCAGCCCGTTCGCTTCGGCTATTGCGACGATACGCCGGCGGCCGGCGGCGACCCGCGCCACCACGCTATCCAGCCAGGCCTGATCGGCAAGCGCCTCGACACCGGCGATCTGCGCCATGCGGCTGACGCCATAGTGGTTGCGGATCTTCTCGAAGTCCCGAATCACCTGGGCCTCGGCCACCGCATAGCCGCAGCGTATGCCGGCCAGCCCATAGGCCTTGGAGAAGGTGCGCATGCGGATGACGTTCGGCCGCGCGACATCGATCGCCGGCAGCGCTGAGGCTGGCCCTAATTCGCCATAGGCTTCGTCGAGCACCAGCATTGTGGTCTCCGGCAAGGCTTCGATGAAGCGGCTGAGCTCGGCGGCTTCCCACCAGCTGCCCATCGGATTGTCCGGATTGGACAGGTAGACCAGTGGCGCCTTTTCCCTGGCCACTGCCGCCAGCAGGCCGTCGAGGTTTTCCCGATCGTTCTCGTAGGGCACTGCGACCAGCCGGCCGCCGACGCCGGCAACATGAAAGTTGAAGGTCGGATAGGCGCCGCGCGAGGTCACCACCGCGTCGCCGGGCGCCACATACATGCGCGCAACCAGGCTGAGCAGCCCGTCTATGCCTTCGCCGACGACGACGTTTTCGGCGCCGACGCCGAGATGCCTGGCTACGGCTACCTTCAAATCGTGATTATCGGGGTCGCAATACATCCACATGTCGCCGGCAATCTCGGCCATGCGGGCAACGACGCGCGGGGAGGGGCCAAAGCTGCTCTCATTGGCGCCGATGCGGGCGCGAAAGGCGCGGCCGCGGTCGCGCTCCTGCGCCTCAGGGCCGACAAACGGCACTGTAGAAGGAAGCGCGGCGATAAGTGGCGTAAGGGGAGGGCGCATGGCAAAGGCTCGTTCGAAAAGGGGCCTTCTTGCTAGCTTGCCGGCTGGGCCTGCGCAAGTTCCAGGGCCAGCGGCAACGGTCAGGCTGGATTCTACCGGATCATTTTGCTAGCGAGACATGATGAGCAACCGACTGCCGCCCGCTTGGTCCAAGCACATAAAGTCCCGCCCGGCACCGAAAGTGCAGCCGCCGAAGGCGAAACCGCCGTCGCGCGCGCAAGCCGACGATGCGCTGCTGAAACAGGCGTATGGCTTGCAGCAGGCCAAGCGGTTGGCCGAGGCTGAGGAACTGTGCCGTCGCGTGCTGGAGCGCACGCCCAACCATCCCTTGGCTTCGTATATCATGGGCACGCTATTCATCGGGCTCGACGATGAAATGGCGCTGCGATATTTGGCCCGAGCCGTCGGCGAGGAGCCTCAAAACCCCTTTTATCACCTTAGTCTGGGTGAAGTTTATCTAAAAGTCAGCGAATATTCGCCCGCAATCAGGCATATTCAGCAAGCATTGAAGTTGAAGCCCGATTTGCTGGAAGCGCTTTGCGCGTTGGGACGCGCTTTCGTCGAATTCGACAAGGCTGACATGGCTGTCCCGGTTTACGAGAAAGCGCTCAAGATCAACCGCGATCATCCTCGCGTTCGGACAGGACTGGCCAGCGCACTCACCGGTCTCGGTCGCGTGGACGAAGCCGAAGTCTATCTGAAAGAAGCGATCGAACGTCGCATCGCGATGCCCGCTGCCTATAACGAGCTTGTGCATACGCGCAAATTCACCGAAGAGCCGGCCGAACTTAAGTCCATCCTGCGCGAACTGGGCTATCCAAAGCTTGACCCCGAAAGTGCGATGAGACTTCATCACGCAGCCGGCAAGGTGCTGAACGACCTTGGGCGCTACGAAGACGCGATAGATCATTTCAAGAAAGGCAAGCAGGCCGCAGGCTATAAGTTTGATCTGGAAGCCTATCGCCGCTGGGTCGACTCTACGATCGAGCTCTTCAACCCGGACATGGTGGCTACCAACGCGGGTCATGGAAGCCCATCGGAAGTGCCCGTGTTTGTGTTGGGAATGCCCCGGTCGGGGACCACCCTGACCGAGCAGATTTGCGCGAGCCACCCGGATGTTCACGGCGCAGGAGAACTGAGCAAGCTAAGGCGAGCCGCAAATGCTATCGGCCTCACGAAGATTTCGTCACGAGCCCTGGGCCAATCGATCGCGCCGATCACCCCTGACCTCTCCAAAATCCTGGCGGGGGAGCACCTGTCCTACCTTCGTGAGCGTGCGCCGACCGCACGTCGCATAGTCGACAAGATGCCCCGGAATTTCGAACTGATAGGCCTCATAGGCCTTCTCTTTCCCAACGCGCGGATTATTCACTGTCGCCGCGACGCCATCGACAATTGCCTCTCGTGTTTTTTCCAGAATTTCTCCAAGGGACACAGCTACATCGCCGACCTGCAGACCCTCGGGCTGTACTACCGTGAATACGATCGCCTGATGCGACATTGGGACAAGGTTTTTCCGGGACGCATCTTCGAAAGTCGCTACGAGACGCTGGTTGCGGATCAGGAGGCACAATCGCGCCGTCTGATCGATTATCTTGGATTGCCCTGGGACGATGCCTGCCTGCGCTTCTTCGAGAAGGGCGGATCGGTCAACACGGCCAGTCGCTGGCAAGTCCGGCAGCCGATCTACAACTCGTCCATCAAGCACTGGAAAAATTATGAGGGCAAGATCCAGCCGCTGATCGACGCCTTGGGCGACCTAGCCGAACTTTGAACAAGGAGGGCGCCCGACAGGATAGGCCAGCCCTTCAGGCCAGGCTGGATTCTCCCGGACCATTTTGCTAGCGAGACATGATGAGCAACCGACTGCCGCCCGCTTGGTCCAAACACATAAAGTCCCGTTCGGCGCCGAAAGTGCAGCCGTCGAAAGTGAAATCGCCCTCGCGCGCGCAATCTGACGACATGCTGCTGCGACAGGCGCTCGAACTTCAGCAAGCCAAACGGCTCCCGGAGGCGGAGGAATTATGCCATCGCGTTCTCGCCCGCACGCCCAACCACCCGCTTTCGCTCTACATCCTCGGCACGTTGGGGCTCGGTATCGACGACGAGTTGGCTCTCAAATATTTTGCGCGGGCAGTAAGCCAGACGCCTCAGAATCCATATTTCCACCTTAGCCTGGGAGAGGCCGGTCTGAAGCTTGGCGACAGCTTGCTTGCGATCAGGCACCTGCAGCGCGCCTGCGAATTGAAACCCGATCTGGTGGAAGCGCTTTGCGGACTGGCGCGTGCCTACGTCAACTTCGACAAGGCCGAGATGGCTTTGCCCCTTTACGAGAAGGCGCTAAAGATCAACGGCGACCATCCCATGGTCCGGATTGGTCTGGCTGGTGCGCTCACCAGCCTCGGCCGCATGGACGAAGCCAGAGCCTATCTCGATCAGGCAATAGAACGTCGCGTCGATGTTGGGGCAGCCTACAATTACCTGGTCGACACGCAAAAGTTCACCGAAAAACCTGCCGAGCTCGACTCTATCCTGCGCGAACTCTCCAATCCCAGGCTCGAACCCGTTGCTGCATCGCAGCTCCACCACGCGGCAGGCAAAGTGCTGAACGATCTTCAGCGCTATGAAGAGGCGATAGATCACTTCAAGAGGGCGAAAAAGGCCGCTGGTCACAATTTCGACCTGGAGTACTACCGCCGAAGCGTCGATTCCATGATCGAGATATTCAGCCCGTCACTATTGGAAGCCAAGGCTGGCCACGGCAGTCCGTCTGAAGTGCCTGTGTTTGTGCTGGGCATGCCCCGGTCGGGGACGACGCTGACGGAGCAGATCTGCGCGAGCCATCCGGATGTCCATGGCGCCGGGGAGCTTACGAAGCTGCGGCGAATCGCGAACTCGATGGGCTTTAGAATACTGTCGGATGAGGACCTGCGCAGTTCGATTATGTCGATGACGAGGGATCAGTCGAGGGCGCTGGCCGAAGAATACCTGTCTTATCTGCGCCAGCACGCGCCTGCCGCGCCCCGCATCGTCGACAAGATGCCGCACAACTTCGAGTTTATCGGCGTGATTGGAATTCTCTTTCCCAACGCACGCATCATTCATTGCCGGCGCGATGCTATCGACAATTGCGTCTCCTGCTTCGTCTTGCATTTCACCAAGGACCACGGCTACAACGCCGACCTTGAGACACTCGGGTTGTACTACCGCGAATATGATCGCTTGATGCGGCACTGGGACAAGGTCTTTCCCGGACGTATTTTCGAAAGCCGCTATGAGACGCTGGTTGCGGATCAGGAGACGCAATCGCGCCGTCTCATCGATCATCTCGGCTTGCCTTGGGACGATTCCTGCCTGCGCTTTTTCGAGAGGAGCGGATCGGTCAATACCCCCAGCCGCTGGCAGGTCCGGCAGCCGATCTATAGTTCATCCGTCAAACGCTGGAAAAAGTATGAGAGCGCAATTCAGCCGCTGATTGACGCCTTGGGCGATCTGGCTGAAATTTGAACAAGTAGGATGCGCCCGATCGGCCGAGGTCGATCGTGACTTGCTGTCGAGATACATTGATCTGGTAGGCCAGCTCTTCGGATCGGCCCAAGTTTTTCTTTTGCACGAACAAGCGTGCGGAGCGAGCATTGCATTCGACCAGCCCTGCGATCGGCTGCTCAGCAGCAGCCTGCATTATGCATCGAGCGTTGACAGCTGCGTCGCGCCGATACGAAAAACCCGGCGGTTGCCCGCCGGGTTCAATCTCAATCTAGCTCGGACTGTTAGAATGAGCGCTGGAAGCGGAGCATGCCGCCGACGCTGTCCTTGTCGTCGGCATTGGTCCAGTTGCGATCGTAGGCTTTGTCAAACTGACCGTCGCGGGCCCAATCGACTTCGGCAGTGATCGTGAGACCGGGAACGATATCGTAGGCAATGTTCGCGGCGACGCCGTAGTTTTTGTCATCGTCAGCCGACGCCTGGAGGTTGAACGAGGTCTTCTCGTTTATGGTGTAAGTGCCACCACCCCAGACTGCCCAGTTGCCGCCCCATTGCTTGTAGAAGTTGCGGTCGATGTTGTCGTCAGAGCCGTAGCCGGCCATGATGAACAGCGTCAGGTTCTGTATCGGCGTAACGTCGACGCGAACCTTGCCGGCCCACTCTTCCCAGGTGCTGTCGTAGGCGGCGACACCGGTGATCGAGCCCCAGCCCTGTGTGTATTTGATACCGCCGACGACATACGGGACATAGCTGTCGATGGAATCATTGCCGCTGTTGCTGTCTTGGAAAATGCCAGGATCTGCGGCGGCACTGCCCGAACCGGTTTCCAACGAAGCCACGGCCGAGAAGCCGTTTCCGGCATCGAAGTAATACTGGACGACGTTGGTGTCGAAGCCGCCATAGGGGACCAGCGTATCCTGGATGACGTTGCCGGCGTAGCCGATGAAGGTGTCGAAGGCCGATTCGTCCTTGCCGACGCGCAGACCACCTAGCTGGACCCAGGCAAAGTTCAGCGAAACGCTCGTACCGCCATTGAAGTTGTCATCAAGGTAATCGTTGTGGTTACCCCAGTTGAAGCGCGTCTCGGTGTAGGTCTTCAAGGTGCCGAGCTCGGTTTCCTGGCCGGTCCAGGTCTTCAGCGTGAAGCGGGCGTGCTTGTAGTAGGTATCCTGCGAGTCGCCGTCCTGCTGATCGGTAGTCTTTGCACCGTCGAATGAGCCGACGTCACCGATGCCGATGTCATAGCGGACGTAGCCGCCGATGCGCAGGCAGGTTTCGGTGCCGGGGATGTAGAAGTACCCAGCGCCGTAGACGTCGCAGATCTTGACGTATTCAGCGGGTTCCGGCTCGGCGACGACGACGGCGTCGGCGGCGCGCGCACCGGAAACTGCGATCAGTGCCGCAGCGGAGCCGAGAAGAAGGCTCTTGATGTTCATTTTCTGACCTCCAGTCAAAAGTTAAAAAACGGGTCTGGGTATTCTTTGCTGAAGGACAGCGTTCCCTGCCCCATCCCCACTACCGAAAAAGATGCGCACCGCGCCGCTCCTTCAAACCCGACATTACCCATGAGACGGCGGCGTTCAACCACGATCGTACCGGCAAAAGGTTTGTGTTGGCGCTATACCCCGGCGTTGTTGCACAAATGACACGATTTGGCCTCACTCCGAAAGCTCCCGTTAACCAACAGCCCTTCGCAAGCCGTTGCAAACCGCGGATTCCGGCGATGGTCGGCCCGAAATGTGACCATGGCCCGAGTCGCGAACCAGGGAATTGCCGTAGAATCGCCACATCGCCGCGCGGCGCTTTGGCGAAGGGTCGATTTTTCAAGGATAATAGCGTCAGCTTGTTGATTGTGCCGGCGCTTTTCTTTATCCACCGGCGCAACGGAGAGGTGGCCGAGTGGTCGAAGGCGCTCCCCTGCTAAGGGAGTAGAGGTCAAAAGCTTCTCGTGGGTTCGAATCCCATCCTCTCCGCCACCCTACGCCCTGCGGGCTTCGCAGGACAAGTCCAGCGAATCCCTCTCCGCGCGAAGCAGGATGCCCTCCGAAGCCGTAGCGAAGGAGGGCCGCTAGCCCCGAAACCCTGCTTCGCTCTGCGCGCTTCGCAGGACAAGTCCAGCGAATCCCTCTCCGCGCGAAGCAGGATGGATGTACTCCGATATCTTGGCGAGGGAGGGCCGGTTCGTGTGGTATGGTACCTGCTGGAAAGCAAGACTGCGGAAGGCGAGCGCTATATCGGTGTGACCTCGGACCTGAAGCGACGGATCGCCGAGCATAACGCCGGAAAATCCAGCCATACCTCCAAATTCCTGCCATGGCGGATCGTGACCTGCATCGCCTTCTCGAACCAAGCCAAGGCGACCTCATTCGAGCGTTATCTCAAATCCGGTTCCGGGCATGCTTTTGCCAGCAAACGCCTCTGGTGACCATCTACCGCTCCTCTCGTGATCGTGCAAAAATCAGCGGTTTTCCCAAATAATAATGCAATCTCAGCTACTTACGACAGAAACACACGGCGCCAATTCCGCTCTTTCGTTCGATTCTGACTGGAGGTCAGAAAATGAACATCAAGAGCCTTCTTCTCGGCTCCGCTGCGGCAATGATCGCAGTTTCCGGTGCGCGCGCCGCCGACGCCGTCGTCGTCGCCGAGCCGGAACCCGCTGAATACGTCAAGATCTGCGACGTCTACGGCGCTGGCTACTACTACGTCCCCGGCACCGAAATCTGCCTGCGCATCGGCGGCTATGTCCGCTATGACATCGGCGTGGGCCAGGCTGGCTCGTTCGACGGCGCCAGGTACCAGGACCTGTCGGATGCCTTGGATGGTGAAGACAACGTCAACGACGGCTATTACAAGCAGGCTCGCTTCACGCTGAGGACCTACACCGGCCAGGAAACCGAGATGGGCACCTTGAAGACCTACACCGAGACCCGCTTCAACTGGGGAACCGGCTACCATTCCGTCGACGGTATCGACACTCCCTTCTCCGACTTTGGCAGCAGAGGCGTTTCGCTGAACTTCGCCTGGATCCAGCTTGGTGGTCTCCGCGTCGGTAAGGACGAAACAGCCTTCAACACGTTCACCGGCTACGCCGGCAACGTCATCCAGGATACGATCGTTCCCTACGGCGGCTTCGACACCAATGTCGTCCAGTACTACTTCGATGCCGGCAACGGCTTCTCGGCCGTGGCTTCGTTGGAAACCGGTGAAGGCTTTATCCTTAACGACGCTAATACTGCCATCACTCTCGGTCACGACTCGGTCGACAGCTATGTTCCGTATGTCGTTGGCGGCGTGAAGTACACGCAGGGCTGGGGTTCCATCAGCGGTGTTGTTGCCTATGACAGCAGCCTGGAAGAATGGGCCGGCAAGGTTCGCCTCGACGTGACGCCGATGCAGAACCTGTCGCTGTTCCTGATGGCCGGCTACGGCTCTGACGACAATCTCCCGCGCAACTTCTACAAGCAGTGGGGCGGCAACTGGGCAGTCTGGGGCGGTGGCACTTACACCATCAACGAGAAGACCTCGTTCAACCTTCAGGCGTCGTATGACGAAGCCAAGGAAGCTGGCGTCGCGGCCAATATCGCCTACGACATCGTTCCCGGCTTCACGATCACGGCCGAAGTGGACTGGGCTCATAACAGCCACCACATCGATAACGACTCGCTGCCCGGCTATGAATACAACTGGACCGGCATCCCGGGCGACAAGAAAGACGCCGTTGGCGGCTTCCTCCGCTTCCAGCGCTCGTTCTAAGGGCTGGACTTAAGGCAAGTGAAATCCAGCCCGGGCGCTTTAACGCCCGGGCTGTTTTTGTTTTCGCGACTGGTCGCAAACAGAAGGAAAAGGGGGTTCGGTAGCTGAACAGGGTTGTGGAACGATGTCGTTGGGATCCGCAAGTGGTGGATGAGATCGGCCGCAGCGCTTAAAACTCTTGAAAGGGCACCGCCAAGCAGGTAGGTCTAGGCCTATCCACTCGGGGGTGTGGCGAATAATGACGAACGATGCGATTCAAGAGGGAGGAACCTCTGATCATTTTTCGATGTTTTCTTCTCAAACTGCAAAAATAAAATACAGTTATAACAAGATACGAGAAGTAAAGTCGCACAGGATCGGAGAACTGTTTTCAGCATACCGGGACATACTTTGGGATGACGGGCGGCACAAATACAATGTCAGCTCCTTCATCGGCGAAATAGACGAGATCCTCCTTGGGGAGCGTTTCAGCGCCTTTGACCAAAGCACCCTCGACAATCTTATCGGCACCTTGCGCCAGCGCGGCAACAGCAACGCAACCATCAACCGGAAGATGGCTGCCCTCAGCAAACTGCTGCGCAAGGCTCACAAGATGGGAGATATCCACAGCCTGCCCGAGTTCCGCCGCCAGAAGGAGCGGGCGGGACGGATTCGTTTCCTCGAAAGGGACGAGGAAGCCAGGCTGTTCGCCGCCATCAAGAGCCGCAGCGAGGACGCTTATCGGCTTTCCGTCTTTCTCGTCGACACCGGCTGCCGCCTCGGCGAAGCGCTGGGCTTGATCTGGAACGATATCCAGGAGCACCGCGTCAGTTTCTGGATCACCAAATCCGGCCGCAGCCGCACCATCCCGATGACCGAGCGGGTAAAAGAGGTGATCAAGCTGCCGGCCACCGAGGGCCGCCGGCCCAAAGGTCCGTTCACCAAGCTCAGTCAGGCGCAGTTTCGTGCCATCTGGAACGATGCCAAGGCCGAGGTCGGGCTTGGCGCCGACGATCAGGTCGTGCCGCACATATTGCGCCATACTTGTGCCTCGCGTCTCGTCCAGGGCGGCATCGACATCAGGCGCGTGCAGATGTGGCTCGGTCACCAGACGCTGTCCATGACCATGCGCTACGCCCATCTGGCCACCAACGATCTCGATGGCTGCGTCACCGTGCTGGAGACGCCGCGGTGCAGTGGCGCGGACAGCGGCGGTGCAAGTCCTTTGTCTTCTCCACCTCCGGCGAGGCGAGAGCCAAAAAGCGAGCCGGCCGGAAGCAAGGCCCCAAAGCTCGCAAAGAGAAACGCCAAGTCCTGACGGATCTGACGTGAGACATCAGCCCGCTCAGGGTTGCGCTGCCCCTCATTGCCCTGCCGGGCATTTCTCCCCGTATAGCGACGGGGAGAAAGGCGTCCTTGCGAAAGATTTCGCTGACCCCAGCGTTGCAGACACCTCCCATCTCCCGGTCGCAATACGGGGAGAAGGTGCCGGCAGGCGGATGAGGGGCAGCGCCGACATCGATAAAATTATTTCACCGCTAATTCCAACGGAACTGTCAACGGCCGTCGGAATGCTTTGACCGACGCAAAACCTGCGTGTGAATTACTTCGCTCGGTCGAGCTTTACTTCCTGCCACCCCACCGCTCCGCCCGATCGAAAAAACCAGCGATCCTGCCCGGCAGGATCCCGGACTCCAAAAACGGTGCATGGCCCTGGCCGTCGGCGGTGATCGTCTCGATATCGGTATGGCGCGTCCGCATCTGCTCGAGCGTTTCGGCGGACAGCAGCTTCGAATTGGCGCCGCGTATGACGAGCATCGGGATGGCCGCCAGCGCGTCGAACTGTGGCCAAAGATCGGGCAGCGGCCGGCTGGGATCGAGCCCCGCCAGCGTCTCGACCAGTTTCGGATCGAAATCGGGCAGAAATCCCTCCTCGGTCTTGCGGTAGAGGGCTGATGCCATCCGCTCCCAATCCGCATCGGTCAGTGCCGGAAAATCCGCGTCATGGGTGCTGCGCAGGCCGCGGACCACCTCTGCGTAGGTTCGCGGACTGGGCGAGGAGTCGAGATAGGAGCGGATATGGGCGAGACCTCGCGCCTCGATCACCGGGCCGATGTCGTTGAAGACGATGGCCTTCAGCACGGCCGGCCGCATCGCCCCGAGCACATGGACGATCAGTCCACCGCGCGACGTCCCAATGAAGGCTGCCTTCTCGATGTTCAGCGCCGCCAGCCCGGCAAAGATATCGCCCGCCTCGATGCCGATATTGTAATGGCCGATATCGGCATCGTAGGCGGACTGCCCGCGCCCGCGATAATCGAAGGCGACGACGTTGCGCTTCGCCTGCGCCGACAGATAAAGCGCCAATTCGTGAAAGTCACGGCAATTGCGGGTCAGGCCGGGCAGGCAAACGACTGGCCAGCGGCCGGAATTCGCTTCGCCGTAGATGCGGGCGTGCAGGGACAGCCCGTCCGGCGCGGCGTAGAAGAAATCGGAGAAGCCTTCGTCGTTTGGCATGTACACTCGATTCCGTGCTGCTGTCAGATCGTTTGCGACTGCTACAGGCGAGGGCAGGGGCGGTCAAATCGGGGGCTCTTCCTTCCCTCCTTGTGGGAGAAGGTGGATCGGCGCGTTAGCGCCGAGACGGTTGGGGGGTGTTGGACGGAGCGCTGTCGGAACCAAGCTGGAGCACCCTCATCCGACCGAGCTTCGCTCGGCCACCTTCTCCCACAAGGGGAGAAGGAAAGGCTAACCCCGGCCGTTCACCAGATCCCCGACAATGTCATATTTGCCGGAGATACGCATCTTGTAGACCTCGTAGTTCTCCATCACGCGCTGGACGTAACTTCTTGTTTCCGTATAGGGAATCCGCTCGATCCAGTCGACGATGGCATCGATGTCCTTGCCGCGCGGATCGCCGTATTTCGCCACCCACTGGGCGGCGCGGGTGGGGCCGGCATTGTAGCCGGCGAAGGTCAGCACGTAGGAGCCGTCGAAGCGGCCGAGCTGCTCGCCGAGAAAGGCAGCGCCCAGCGTTGCGTTGTAGCCGGCATCGGTGGTCAGCCGGGCCTGCGAGAAAGTCATGCCGGCCTTCTTCGCCAATTGCTTGGCCGTGCCTGGCATCAGCTGCAGCAGTCCGCGCGCGCCGGCGCTGGAGACGGCGCCGATGTTGAACTCGCTTTCCTGGCGGGCAATCGCATAGGCCAGCGCCTTGCCCGAGCCGGAAATGTTGGCGGTGTCGGGAATGACGCCGAGCGGATGCGACAGCGCGCCGACGTCGATGCCACGTGCGCCGGCGATCTTGCCGACCTTCAACGCCATGAAATGGTTGCCTTGTCTTTCCGCCAGCGTCGCAAGCAGCGCCAGTTCGCCGGGGCTGCTCAACTGCCCGGCAAGGTCGCGGTAGAGCGTCTCGGCATAGCGGTCATAGCCGGCCTGCTGCAGCCGCTCGATGGCGCTGACCGCCTCGCGGGTGGCAAAACTCTGGCGATCGGCGGCACTTGGTTGGGGGTAGACGATGTTGAGGGTCTGCCGGCCGACACGCTCGCCGGCGAGCTGGCCGTAAAAGGTCGTGCCGTAGCTGGCGGCGCGGCTGAAATAATCCTTGGCACTGCCGGGCCCGCCGACTTCGGCGGCACGGCCGAGCCAGTAATAGGCGCGCGACAGCGACATCGGCCCTTGGGCGAGCTCCGCGATTTGCGCAAAATGCTTGGCGGCGGTGCTCGGGTCGTTGAGGCCGCGCAGCGCGTACCAGCCCGCATGGAATTCCGCCTCGGCAGCATTGGCGGGACTTTCGGCGGCATGCGCGGCGACTATTCTGTAGGCGGTCTTCATGTCGCCCTGGTCGACCAGCTCGCGCGACAGCACCCGGCGTTCGACCCACCAGGCGTCCGGATCGACCAGAGCGTCGCGGTCGCCCGGCGCCTTCAGCACCAGCGCGGCGGCATCGGAAAATTTCTGTTGCTTGCGCAGATATTCGGCTTCGGCAAAGAGATAGCCGGCCGCCCGCTGCGCTGCCGGCACCGCCTTCAGCAGCTTGGCCGCGTTCTTGTCGCCTTTGGTGACTGCCGCCCAGGCATCGGCCAATTGCTGGGCGCCGGCGAGACCGGCGACGCGCAGCGCCGAAGCGACCTGATCGGCATAAAACATGCGCTCCATGCGGAAGCGATGGTCGGCGGCCGGGATCAGCGCGCCGAACTCGCGGATGACCGCCGCCTCGTCCGTGGCTTCGAGCTTTTCGGTGCGCCAGAATGGCGACAGCACCGAGCGCGCCGCCTTCGTATCGCCCAGCGCTACATAGGAGCGGGCAAGGATCACCACGCCCTCGAAGGTCAGCGGCTGGCTGCCGTCGAACGCCCGCACCACGACCTGTGGCGCGGGGTTCTCGCGATAGAGCGCGCGCTCGCTGTTCTTGCGCAAGGCGATCGTGCCCGGCCAGTTCGGCAGCATCTTCGCGGCATCGGCGATGTCGCCGCTCGGCACCTGGTCGCCGCCATAGAGCGCAATCGCCCAGGCAAGGATGTGCCGATCGAGCGATTTGGCCGGCAGCGCTTCGCGCACCTGGCGCGCGCGCTGAATGTCGTTTGCCGCCAGCGCATCGAGACCGCTCTTCAGCGCCGCGACGCTGGCGGATGGCGAAGGGGACTGCTGCAGCGCATCGTTCTGCGGCTCCGTCATCGGGATCGCCGACGTGACCTGCACATCGACGCTGCCGCCGATCGCCGCACCGGGGATCAGCACAACGATCGCGCCGAGAAGCGCGAAAAGATGAGGCCGCCTGGTCGGCATGGATTTGGTCTTTTCCTATTTCTTCGATGCTACAGCTGGCACAGATGAACTGCAGCCTATTCGTCTGTGATGAAGGGCCCGTAAAGAAAACCCTATCGAGGTCGTTCGAATTGCAATTGCTGGCGCAATGCTTGCCGCGCAACAATGTCGAGACTATGGTGCGCCGCTTCGCTTTCGGCTAGAAGGCGCGCACGACAAACACCTACAGCGCCGCGCGTCTTCTCAGACGCGCAAAGGACGCTGTAGCAATTTAAATTGGCGCATGATCCCTTCCGAAATCGACTGCGATTTTCGGGGTCATGCGCTAGTCCCAAGGAGTTGGACGACATGCTAAGAGGCTCGCTGACCGCGCTCGTCACACCGTTCGAAAAGAGCGGCCGTTTCGACGAGAAAGCCTTTCGCGCGTTCATCGCCTGGCAGATCGCCGAAGGCACGACGGGCGTGGTCCCGGTCGGCACCACCGGCGAGTCGCCGACGCTGTCGCATGACGAGCACCGCCAAGTCGTCAAGGTTTGCATCGAGGTCGCCAAGGGCCGGGTTCCGGTCGTCGCCGGCGCCGGCTCCAACAACACCGACGAGGCGGTCGGCCTGGTCCAGTATGCCGAGAAGGCGGGCGCCGACGCGGCCCTTGTCGTCACGCCTTATTACAACAGACCGACGCAGCGCGGCCTCTATGCGCATTTCGCCGCCGTCGCCAAGGCGACCAGCCTGCCGATCATCATCTACAACATTCCACCGCGCTCGGTGGTCGACATGAGCCCGGAGACGATGGGGCAATTGGTGCACGACTTCAAGAACATCGTCGGCGTCAAGGATGCCACCGGCAAGGTCGAGCGGGTTTCGGAGCAGCGCGCCACCTGCGGCAAGGATTTCATCCAGCTCTCCGGCGAAGACGCCTCGGCGCTCGGCTTCAACGCGCATGGCGGCGTCGGCTGTATTTCGGTGACGGCAAATGTCGCACCCAGGCTTTGCGCTGAATTCCAGGAGGCAACGCTTTCCGGCGACTGCGCCAAGGCGCTCGACCTGCAGGACCGTCTGTTGCCGCTGCACAAGGCGATTTTCATGGAGCCCGGCGTTTCCGGCGCGAAATATGCGCTGTCGAAGCTGGGCAAGGTCGAGAACGTGCTGCGCTCGCCGCTAATGACGGTCGAGCCGTCGACCGCCGAGAAGATCGACGCGGCGATGAAGCACGCCGGCTTGATAAACTAGGGATGAGGCGCCACCTCTCCGCATCATGAATCAAGTCAGAAAAGCCGATCCCAACAACAAGACCGTTGCGGAAAACCGCAAGGCGCGGTTTTCCTATGAGGTGCTCGACACGATCGAGGCCGGCCTGGTGCTGACCGGTACGGAAGTGAAATCGCTGCGCCAGGGCCAGGCCAACATCCAGGACAGCTACGCCTCGGTCGAGGGCGGCGAGATCTGGCTGATCAACTCCTATTTGCCGGAGTATCTGCAGGCCAACCGCTTCAACCATGAGCCGCGCCGCCGCCGCAAACTGCTGCTCAACAAGCGCGAGATGGCCAAGCTGGCGCAAAGCGTCGACCGCGAAGGCATGACGCTGGTGCCGCTGAAGATCTACTTCAACGACCAAGGCCGTGCCAAGCTGCTGCTCGCCGTTGGCCGAGGCAAGAAGCTGCACGACAAGCGCGAGACCGAAAAGCAGCGCGACTGGTCGCGCGAGAAGGGCCGGCTGCTGAAGGAGCGAGGGTGAGGAGCGGTCCGCGAAGCGGAGGAAAAGCCAGCGATTTGGCTTTTCGAGCGACGAACGCCCGGAGCCATAGCGGCGGGCAGGGCGGACCAAAAGGGACAGGTCTCGTTTGAAAAACCGGATCGTCTTATGGGGCGCGGCCGGTCTGCTCGTGGCGGGCCTCGTTCTGGCCGGCGGCTATACCTACTTCCAGACGTTTTCTCCGGACCGCGGCAAATATCCGGTCAGGGGCATCGACGTCTCCCATCATCAGCGGCAGATCGACTGGCGGCGTGTTGCCGCCGACGATGTCGCCTTCGCCGTGATCAAGGCGACGGAAGGCGGCGATCATGTCGACGATGCCTTCGCCGCCAATTTGCGCGCGGCCCGCGCCGCCGGTCTTGCCGTCGGTGCCTATCATTTCTTCACCTTCTGCAGACCGGGTGTGGATCAGGCACGCAACTTCATCTCGGTGGTGCCGCAAGATCAGCCTCTGCTGCCGCCGGTGGTAGACATCGAGTTCGGCGGCAATTGCCCGCAGCGGCCAACTCCCGAACAGCTGAGCGCCGAACTCTCCGCCTTCCTCGGCCCGGTCGAGGCGGCGTTCCGCAAGACGGCGATCCTCTATGTGACCGACGAGGCGGCGCAAGCCTATGCCGGGCAGCTAGCCGGCCGCCCGCGCTGGCTGCGTTCGCTGGCGCTGCGGCCGGGCCATGACAACTGGATCTATTGGCAGTATCACAACCGGGGCCGCATCGACGGCATCAGCGGCGACGTCGACCTGAATGTTCTCCAGGGCGGACCTGCGACGCTGGCCGCATTGTTTGCCGCAGCGCCTGAAGCGACAGCGTCGGATTGATGCTATTCCTGTCCACCAAAACACCCTCGATGGCACGAAGACAGAGCGACGAAGCGTTTCCCAATGTGGCTATTCATATCGCAGGCGGCGCCGTGCTAGGTACATTTGATGCCGGAGCGCCCTTCATCAACCAATGACAGCAACGCCCCGCCTGCTGCGACGGACCGCGGCGACCCCCGCCTGGCATTTGTCTATGCGGAGGCGGTGCGTGGCCTCCAGCACCAGCAGGGCGTGGTTGAAAGTCTCAATACGCGCGCCGGCAATCTGATCTTCGCAACCGCGTTCGCGAGTTCTCTCCTCGGAGGCAGGGCGCTCCTGGATGGCGTGGGGCCTTGGGACTGGCTGGCGCTGACATTGCTTTTTCTTATCGGGCTGCTGGTCGCGATTATGGTGTGGCCATATTATAACTATACGTTCCGTTTCGATCCAGAGAAGCTGCTCCAGGACTTCGTCGATCAGCACCCTCCCGCAACCCTGGACGGGATGCACCGAGCGCTTGCGCTGCGCATCAAATCCGACATGGCCAGCAATTGGCGGATCATCCAACGCCTGCGCGTCGCGCTGCAGCTTGCACTGTTTCTGTGGTTGCTGGATCTCCTGGCCTGGTTGTTCGCGATCGCCCGAATCTAGGGCTCGTGCCCTGGCGGGCGTCGTCCGACTCTATGTCTTCAGAAAAGCTTCTATCTGACTGAAGACGTTGACGAACATCGCTTCCGTCAACACGCCGGTATTGGTGTTGTAGCGCGAGCAATGATAGCTGGAAAACAGCGTGATGCCATTGGCCTGCTGCTGCCCACCATGCCGGAACGGATAGGCGGCAACGCGTTGGCCGAGCGCCCGCACGGTCGACTGGTGCGCGATCGAGCCGAGCGCCAGCACCGCGCGCAGATTTGAAAACCGTGCGATCGTCGGCACCAGGAACGTCCGGCAAGTCGCTATCTCGGCGCCAACCGGCTTGTTCTCCGGCGGCACGCAGCGCACCGCATTGGTGATCGCCGTACCGACAAGCTCCAGCCCGTCATCTGGTCGCGCTTTGAATTCGCCGCGCGCAAAGCCGTGCGCGATCAGCGTGTTGTAGAGCAGGTCGCCGGCAAAATCGCCGGTGAAGGGACGCCCCGTCCGGTTTGCCCCGCGCAGGCCCGGCGCCAGCCCGACGATCAGCAGACGCACTGCATCCTCGCCTGCCGGCGGCAAAAAGGTCGGCACCGGCGCGTTGAACCAGGACGGCTCGCGCCGCCGCCACTCGGCGATGAAGTCGTGCAACCGCGGGCAGAGCGGGCAATCGCGATCGGGTTCGGGGGAGACGACCAGGGGCGCGGTCAAGGCAACGACCGTCAATAGTCTTCCTCGTCGACTTCGGCCGGTTCGGGCCGGCGCACCGGCCGCTCCGACGGATCGCGGCCGACTTCATTCTTGAGCGTCATCAAGTCGATGAAATGGTCGGCCTGGCGGCGCAGATCGTCGGAGATCATCGGCGGCTGCGAAGCCATGGTCGAGACGATCGACACCTTGCGCCCGCGCCGCTGCAGCGCCTCGACCAGCGTGCGGAAATCGCCGTCGCCCGAAAAGATGACATAATGGTCGACGACATCGGCAAGCTCGAGCGCATCGACGGTCAGCTCGATATCCATATTGCCCTTAATCTTGCGCCGGCCGGTCGAGTCGGTGAATTCCTTGGCCGGTTTGGTCACCACCTTGAAGCCGTTATAGTCGAGCCAGTCGATCAGCGGCCGTATCGAGGAGTATTCCTGATCCTCGACCAGCGCGGTGTAGTAATAAGCGCGCAGCAGATAGCCGCGTTTCTGGAAGCTCGCCAGAAGTTTGCGGTAATCGATGTCAAAGCCCAGCGCGCGCGAGGTGGCGTAGAGATTGGCACCGTCGATAAAGAGAGCGATTTTTTCACGAGGATCGAACATGGAAAATGTCCTTTTTCGAAATAAGCGGTCGTCTAAATGCGTGGCGACTATCGGCCGGTCTGATAATAGACCTGTTGGCCTTCATCGTTCGAGATAACGCCAGTTTTACGGCAATCCAAGGCACCATGCCGCACCGCAAGCAATTGTGATCGGCGCTGTGTCGTCGCAGGCGGCCCGCGTCAGAGCTGCGCACCGCCATAAAAGCTTGTATTTTGGCGGCGTTCGGGTTATGGACCGCGCCTGTTTTCCATCAAATCCAGGCATGAAAGGGGCAACTCATGGCCCGCGTAACCGTTGAAGATTGCATCGACAAGGTCGACAACCGCTTCGAGCTGGTGCTCTTGGCCGGCCACCGTGCCCGTCAGATCAGCCAGGGCGCGCAGATCACCGTACCGCGCGACAACGACAAGAACCCGGTCGTTGCGCTCCGCGAAATCGCCGAAGAGACGCTGTCGCCGGACGACCTCAAGGAAGATCTCATCCATTCGCTGCAGAAGCATGTCGAGGTCGATGAGCCGGAAGCCGATGGCGAAGCGATTGCCGACCAGACCGGCAGCGCCGTTGCAGCCACCGATGCCGACGACGCCGAGGACAACGTCACCTTCGATCGCATGACCGAAGAAGACCTGTTGGCCGGCATCGAAGGCCTGGTGCCGCCGGAAAAAAGCGACGATTATTGATCTTAGCGACAACTGCCGACACTTTCGCGTCGGCAGTTTCGTGGCTATCTATGACATGCGCCGTACGCCAGTGCGGCGCATGATTCATTTCAGCATTGCGAGATCCCGCCCATGATGCGTCAGTATGAGCTTGTCGAGCGCGTGCAGCGCTACAAGCCTGACGTCAACGAGGCGCTGCTCAACAAGGCCTATGTCTACGCCATGCAGAAGCATGGCCACCAGAAACGCGCCTCCGGCGACCCGTATTTCTCGCATCCGCTCGAAGTCGCCGCCATCCTCACCGAAATGCACATGGACGAGGCGACGATCGCCGTTGCCTTGCTGCACGACACGATCGAGGACACCACGGCGACCAGGGCCGAGATCGACGAATTGTTCGGCCCGGAAATGGGCAAGCTGGTCGAGGGCCTGACCAAGCTGAAGAAGCTCGACCTCGTCTCGAAGAAGGCCGAGCAGGCGGAGAACCTGCGCAAGCTGTTGCTGGCGATCTCGGAAGACGTGCGCGTGCTTCTGGTCAAGCTCGCCGACCGCCTGCACAATATGCGCACGCTCGACCATGTGCCGGAAGCCAAGCGCCTGCGCATCGCCGAAGAGACGATGGACATCTACGCGCCGCTGGCCGGCCGCATGGGTATGCAAGGCATGCGCGAGGAGCTGGAAGAGATTGCCTTCCGCTTCATCAATCCGGAAGCCTACCGCGCCGTCACCGCACGGCTCGCCGAAATCTTCGAGCGCAACAAGGGCGTGCTGTCGGAGATCGAGAAGGCGCTCTCTACGCTGTTCGACAAATATTCGATCAAGGCCGAGGTCAAGAGCCGGCAGAAGAAGCCGTGGTCGGTATTCCGCAAGATGGAGGCCAAGGCGCTGTCGTTCGAGCAGCTGTCCGACATTTTCGGCTTCCGCGTCGTTGTCGAGACGGTCGAGGACTGTTACCGCGCGCTCGGCGCCATCCACACCACCTGGTCGATGGTGCCCGGCCGCTTCAAGGATTACATCTCGACGCCGAAGCAGAACGACTACCGCTCGATCCACACCACCATCGTCGGCCCGTCGCGCCAGCGCGTCGAATTGCAGATCCGCACCTATCAAATGAACAAGATCGCCGAATACGGCGTCGCGGCTCATTCGATCTATAAGGATACCGGTGGCAAGATGAATGGTGCCGCCCATGCGATCTCGAAGGAAACCAATGCCTATGCCTGGCTGCGGCGCACCATCGAGCAGCTTGCCGAAGGCGACAATCCCGAGGACTTCCTCGAAAACACCAAGCTGGAACTGTTTCAGGACCAGGTATTCTGCTTCACGCCGAAGGGCATGCTGATCGCGCTGCCGCGCGGCGCCACGCCGATCGACTTTGCCTATGCCGTCCACACCGACGTCGGCGACACTTGCGTCGGCGCCAAGGTCAATGGCCGCATCATGCCGCTGATGACGGAGCTGAAGAACGGCGACGAGGTCGAGATCATCCGCTCGAAGGCGCAGGTCCCGCCGGCGGCGTGGGAATCGGTGGTCGTTACCGGCAAGGCACGCTCGGCCATCCGCCGCGCCACCAAGAACGCCATTCGCAAGCAATATTCGGGTCTCGGTATCCGCATTCTGGAGCGCGCCTTCGAACGCTCTGGCAAGACCTTCACCAAGGAAAGCCTGAAGCCGGTGCTGCACCGGCTGGCGCGCAAGGACATCGAGGATGTACTGGCCGCGGTCGGCCGAGGCGAACTTGCCTCCACCGATGTCATGAAGGCGGTGTTTCCCGACTACAAGGACGAGCGTGTCACGCTGGTCGCGCCCAAGCAGCGCGAGGAGGGCTGGTCGAAGATCCGCAACGCCGCCGGCATGCTGTTCCAGATTCCGGGCCGCGCCGCACGCAAGGACAAGAACCAGCCGCGCGACGACGCGGTGCCGATCCGCGGTGTGCGCGGCGATCTGCCGGTGCGCTTCGCGCCGGAGGGGGCAGTGCCAGGCGATCGCATCGTCGGCATCGTGCAGCCGGGAACCGGTATCACCATCTATCCGATCCAGTCGCCGGCGCTGCAGGCCTTTGACGACCAGCCCGAGCGCTGGATCGACGTGCGCTGGGATATTGACGAGCGCACCAAGGAGCGGTTCCCGGCGCGCGTCTCGGTCACCGCCATCAACGCGCCGGGTTCGCTGGCCGATATTGCACAGGTCGTTGCATCCAACGACGCCAACATCCACACTTTGTCGATGGTGCGCACCGCGCCCGATTTCACCGAAATGCTGATCGATCTCGAAGTGTGGGATCTCAAGCACTTGAACCGGCTGCTGTCGCAGCTAAAGGACAATTCGAGCGTCAGTGATGCAAGGCGCGTGAATGGGTGAATAGTGAATAGTGAATAGTGAATAGTGAATAGTGAATAGTGAATAGTGAAGAGGGTGCTCTCACTACCATTCACCATTCACCATTCACCATTCACCATGGACATGGAGTGAACGATGAACACCGATGAAGTGCTGGGCATTTTCCGCGAGGCCGGCGCCGTTCTCGAAGGGCATTTCATCCTGACGTCGGGCCTGCGCAGCCCGGTCTTCCTGCAGAAGGCGCGCGTTTTCATGCATGCCGACAAGACCGAGCGCTTGTGCAAGGCGCTCGCCGAAAAGATCCGCACTGGCGTGCCCGGCAGGATCGACTACGTCGTCGGCCCGGCGATCGGCGGGCTGATCCCGGCCTATGAGACCTCGCGCCATCTTGGTGCGCCGGCGATCTGGGTCGAGCGGGAAGGGGGTGAATTCAGGCTGCGCCGCTTCGAGATCGCCAAGGGATCGCGCGTCGTCATTGTCGAGGACATCGTCACCACCGGCCTGTCGATCCGCGAGACCATCGACTGCCTGCGCGGCCTTGGCGCCGAAGTCGTTGCCGCCGCATGCATCATCGACCGCTCGGCCGGCAAGACCGATGTCGGCGTGCCGCTGATCGCGCTCGCCGAATACGAGGTTCCGGCCTATCCAGCCGACATGCTGCCGCCCGAGCTCGCCGCCATACCGGCGATCAAGCCGGGCAGCCGCAATATCTAATGCATGTCGCCCAAAAGTGTGCGGCGGTTTTGGGACAACGACATGCATAAAAACAAGTCAAGAGACGCTGCCATGATTGCCGGCATCGATCATTTCGTGCTGACAGTTCGTTCGGTGGACGATACCTGCGCCTTTTATCAGCGGGTGCTTGGCTTCAAGCGCCTCGACGAGCCGGACCGACCAACGGCGCTGCTGTTTGGAACGCAGAAGATCAATGTGCATGAGGTCGGGCACACCTTCGAGCCGAAGGCCAAGGCGCCGACGCCGGGCTCCGGAGATTTCTGCTTGATTGCTGCCCGGCCGCTCGCCGAGATATGTGCCAACCTCGCCGCCAATGGTGTGGTGATAGAGGTCGGCCCGGTCGAGCGTGTCGGCGCCCGGGGCGCGATGATGTCGGTCTATTTCCGCGATCCGGACGGCAACCTCGTCGAGGTCAGCGAATATCGATCCTAAGTGACGCTCCTTAAATTCGCCGCGATCATGCCCTGTTCAGAACGGCGATACCCAAGGCTGGCGCGACCGGCCACCGAGCGGATGCCCTCGGCCTCGTTGTTCTTCGGCCAGCGCATCGCTATATCAAAGTCGTAGTTGCTTTTCGGCGACCGCAGAGCGCAGCATAGGCTGTCGCGCCTGGCTGGAAAGGCCGGCGTGAAGCCATCGATGGAACTAGGAACAGGAACAGAGTGCTTTTTCGACGGCGCAAGCCTGATGGTTTTTTCGAGCGGGTGCGTACTTATTTGTGGCCGCGCCGCTCGTTCTCGCGCTCGCTGCGGTATTTCTCCAAACGCATCCTGCGGCTTAGGGCCACGCCGCATGCCGTGGCCGCCGGTGTTGCGGCGGGCGTATTCGCGTCGTTTTTCCCGCTTGGCTTTCACTTCATCATTGCTGCCATCCTGTGCTGGCTGATCGCCGGCAATCTGGTCGCGGCAGCACTCGGCACGGTCTTCGGCAACCCCCTGACCTTTCCGCTGCTATGGGCCGCCTCCTGGGAGGTCGGCAAGCTGATCCTGCATGAACACCTGCCGGCGCATGGCCCGCCCGCGCATCTCGGCGACATGCTGCATAATCTTTCCTTTGCGCAATTGTGGGGACCGGTGCTGAAGCCGATGACGATCGGCGCAATACCGCTCGGCCTGGTTTTCGGCCTGCTGTTTTACGGCATCACCCGCTGGGGCATGGTCACCTTCCACGAGCAGCGCCGCAAGCGGCTGGCCGAGAGAGCGGCAAAGGCTGGAAAAACCGGGCCGGAAGTTCCTGCCGAATGATTATCGGTATCGGCAGCGACCTCATCGACATCAGACGCATCGAGAAGTCGCTGGAACGCCATGGCCAGCGCTTCATCCAGCGCATCTACACCGAGATCGAACAGGCGCGCTCCGAAAACCGCGCGGCGCGTGCGGCCTCCTACGCCAAGCGTTTCGCTGCCAAGGAAGCCTGCGCCAAGGCACTGGGTACCGGTCTGGCGCAGGGTGTGTTCTGGCGCGATATGGGGGTCGTCAACCTGGCCAGCGGCAAGCCGACCATGGCGCTGACCAATGGGGCGGCAGCGCGGCTGGACGAAATTCTGCCTGAACGGCACCGCGCGGTGATCCACCTCACCATCACCGATGATTTTCCGCTCGCTCAAGCCTTTGTGATCATTGAAGCGTTGCCGGTCGAAGAAGCGCCACATTGATTGCATCTGACCACCGGCATGACGTTGCCCAGCGCGCGCCGAGACTCTATACCATCCAACGCACAATCGAGGACGACATGAGCGTGGCTGAAAAAACCCAGAAGAAATCCGGCGGACTTGGCGAAACCGTCAGCGTCATAGTCCAGGCCCTGCTGCTTGCGCTGGTCATCCGAACGCTCCTGTTCCAGCCGTTCTCGATCCCGTCCGGGTCGATGCGGCCGACTTTGCTCGAAGGTGATTATCTCTTCGTCACCAAGTGGTCCTACGGCTTCTCCCGCTATTCGCTGCCGTTCGGGCCGAACATCTTTTCGGGTCGCATCTGGGGCTCCGAGCCGAAGCGCGGCGACGTAGTGGTGTTCAAGTTTCCGCCGGATCCTTCTGTCGATTATATCAAGCGCGTCGTCGGCCTGCCAGGCGACAAGATCCAGGTCAAGGATGGCCAGCTCTTCATCAACGACGTGGGCGTGCCGCGCGTCAAGGTCGGGCAGATCGACAACCGCGACATCACCGAGGAGAACGGGCCGGTCGATGTCTATCGCGAGACGCTGCCGAACGGCGTCAGCTACGACACGCTCGACCTGACGCAGGCTTCGATCGGGGACAATACCAAAGAGTTCAAGGTGCCGCCCGGTCACTATTTCATGATGGGCGACAATCGCGACAACTCGTCGGACAGCCGCTTCACCGTCGGCTTCGTGCCGGACGAGAATTTGGTCGGCCGCGCCAACCTCATTTTCTTCTCGATCGGCGGCAGCGCCAGCCCGCTCGAAATCTGGAAATGGCCGTCGCTGATGCGCGCCTCGCGCCTGTTCCATTTCGTCAATTAGGGCCATGGCGGCGACGAAACGGCTGACCGCCGATGCGCTCGCCGAGGCGCTCAGGGAGCGCACCGGCCACAGTTTTGGCGACCATCAGCGCCTGCAGCGGGCGCTGACCCATGCCAGCGCTCGCGGCAGTCACGCCGGCATCGACTACGAACGTTTCGAATTCCTGGGCGACCGCGTTCTCGGCCTTGTCGTTGCCGATATGCTGCTGGCGGCTTTTCCCGACGCCGCCGAGGGTGAGCTGTCGCTGAGATTGAACGCTCTGGTCAACGCTGAAGCCCTGGCGGAAATTGCCGAGGAGATCGGCCTGCCGGAACTTATTCGCGCCGGTTCGGACGTACGCGGCCTCGACGGGCGCAAGCGCGTGAATCTGCGCGCCGATGCATTGGAATCGCTGATCGCCGTGCTCTATCTCGACGGAGGGTTGGAAGCGGCCCGTGCCTTCATCCACAAATACTGGCAGCCGCGCTCGCAAGCCATTGACGCCGCCCGTCGCGATGCGAAAACCGAACTCCAGGAATGGGCGCATCAGGCGGCAGGCGCAGTGCCGGTTTACATAATCGACAGCCGCGAGGGACCGGACCACGATCCGCTGTTCACCGTCAGTGTCAAGGTCGGCGCCTATCCGCCGGCGACCGGCAGCGGGCGCTCCAAGCGCGAGGCGGAGCAGGCTGCAGCCGCGGCACTTCTGCAGCGGGAAGGCGTCTGGCTCGATCAAGGGAGTGCCGCATGACCGCCACCGAAGCTCCGGCAACAGAAGCTCCCGCTACCCGCTCCGGCTTCGTCGCGCTGATCGGCGCGCCCAATGCGGGGAAATCGACGCTGGTCAACCAATTGGTCGGCGCCAAGGTGTCGATCGTGACGCACAAGGTGCAGACCACGCGCGCTATCGTGCGCGGCATTGCCACCCACAACAACGCGCAGATCGTCTTCGTCGACACGCCGGGCATATTCAAGCCGAAGCGCCGGCTGGACACCGCGATGGTGACCACAGCGTGGGGCGGTGCCAAGGACGCCGATATCGTGCTGCTCTTGATCGATGCCGAGCGCGGCATCCGGGGCGATGCCGACGCCATCCTCGAGCGGCTGAAGGATGTCCGGCAGCCGATGGTGTTGATCCTCAACAAGGTCGATCGGGTCAAGCACGAGACGTTGCTGGCATTGTCGGCGGCAGCCAACGAAAGGGTGCCGTTCAAGCGCACCTTCATGGTTTCGGCGCTGACCGGGTCCGGCTGCAAGGACCTGCTCGACTATCTCGCCGAGACCTTGCCGGCCGGCCCCTGGTACTATCCGGAGGACCAGATCTCCGACCTGCCGATGCGCCAGCTCGCGGCCGAGATCACCCGCGAAAAGCTTTATCTCAGGCTGCATCAGGAACTGCCTTATTCCTCCCACATCGAGACCGAGAAATGGGAAGAGAAGAAGGACGGCTCGGTGCGCATCGACCAGACAATCTATGTCGAGCGTGACAGCCAGAAGAAGATCGTGCTCGGCCATAAGGGCGAGACGATCCGCGCCATCGGCCAGGCCGCGCGCATGGAAATCGCAGGCATACTCGAGCAGAAGGTGCACCTCTTCCTGTTCGTCAAGGTGCGCGAGAACTGGGGCGACGATCCCGAGCGCTACCGCGAAATGGGGCTCGAATTTCCGCACTGAGCCTGTTTGGGCGATCCGCCGAGCGGCCTGTTGGTCGCATCAGGATTCTGAGCGGTCGCCGGGGTGCCCGATCGGTCGACTTGCATCTTGAACAGCCGCCGAATCATTCCGGGAGGCTATGCGTCGACCACGTCGGTCGACCCGTTCCTTATTGGTACCGGCGCGACGGGAAATCCTGAGCGGGTTCAAAGAAATTTCCGATATTTCATGCAAAATCGGCCAGTAGATCGAATGGAACTCCTGCCGATACTGCGACCGTGCGTGGTTCCCGTTTGTCGTCTCTCCGTCATACACCCTGCCTATAGGCTGTGCGAAAGACCCGCTTCCGAGCAAACCGGAACCGGCAGGCAGACAGCCAGATCAGGACATGACCGGGACTTGGAATCGCATCGACCCCATCCGTCAGATCGAGTTTGCAAGCGCCGTCGCTGTTGAGATCGAGCGCGTGTTGGCGCGGCAAGGCAAGGTGACGAACAGCGATGCGGTCGTTGCAGCGGGCAGGGTCGCCGGGGCCGTTGCCGCCGCCGTCGCTTTGCTTGCGCCGACCGACATCAGTGCGATCGACACCATGCAGGAAAGATTACCCGGCATGGCGTCGCGTTTCGTGCGGATATTGGCAGCCGAAGCTGCGGAACGCCGTGCCCGGACGCATCTGTCGACGGCGCACGAAGGCCAAGGGGCAGACATCCAACGCCTGGCCGGAACGGGCGACCTCGACTCGATACGGGTCGAGGACTGGGCCGGTCGGGTCGCCGGGTCGACGTTCCTGCAGCAAAATCTCGGCATATCGCGCTCGACCCTGCATCGCTGGCAGCGGAGCGGCACGGTCGTTGCGTTGCGCACCGGTGGCCGCAAACATGTATTTCCCCTGGCCCAGTTCATCGACGGCAGGCCGGCGCCGGGTATCAAGGAAGTGTTATCCGCGATGCCCGATCCACGGCATGCCTGGTCGTGGCTGATCGGCCCCGCGCCCGGCCTCGCCGGACGTATTCCCATTGAAATGCTCAAACGGGATCTGGTGGCGGAAGTCTTTCTTGCCGCACAGAACGCAGCGATGGCGAAGTCGGCTTGATCTCGCTGCCAACGTTAGAAGTCTATTCCAAAAAAAGAACACGTAGAAAGGAATGTATGTCGGGTGCCGATCGGTTTGCCGGCTAATGGCATAAGTATATTTTTGTACAATTGTGACAGTGTCTCGTTTGTGCCGATGGCAAATGTGAAGCAAATATGAAGTGATATTTGTGCAACATGGATTTATTCTGTTATGCAAACATTGATTATTTTTGGAATCGTCATTGAGACTGGAATGCGGATGAGTATGTTCGCCGCCTGAAGAGGGGGTGCGGTGCGCGCCTTTTTCGACGTGGGTGAGGCGTTCAGCCGTTCAACCCATGAATCCAAAGCCATTTTTAACTTTGACTGGAGAGGTCAGAAAATGAATATCAAGAGCCTTCTTCTCGGCTCAGCCGCGGCATTCGTCGCGGTCTCCGGTGCGCGCGCCGCCGACGCTGTTGTGGTCGCCGAGCCGGAACCCGCCGAATACGTCAAGATTTGCGACGTCTACGGCGCCGGCTACTTCTACATTCCCGGCACCGAGACCTGCCTGCGCATCGGCGGCTATGTCCGCTATGACGCCAGCTTCGGCGACGCCGGCCGCGTTTTCGATGGCGCGACGACACACGACCTTTTGGACGGTGACGAGCAGCAGACCTGGAACAAGAATGCCCGCTTCAATTTGAAGACGTGGACCGGCCAGGAAACCGAGCTCGGCACGTTGAAGACCTATACCGAGACCCGTTTCAACTTCGGCAATACCAAACGCACCGTGAGCGGTGTTGATTTCAGCGTGCAGGACAACAAGGCGGTTACTCTGAACTTCGCCTGGATCCAGCTTGGAGGTTTCCGCGTCGGTAAGGATGAAACTGTCTATGATTCGTTCATCGGCTACGCCGGCAACGTCGTCCAGGACACTATCATTCCTTACGGCACCAAGGACACCAACCTGATCAGTTACTACTTCGACGGCGGTAATGGCTTTACGGCAGTCGCCTCGGTCGAAACGGGCTCCGGCGCTGACCAGTCGATCGACAGCTACGTTCCGTTTGTCGTCGGCGGCGTGAAATACAAGGGCGACTGGGGTGCGATCACCGCGGTCGGCGCCTATAACAGCACGTCGGAAGAATGGGCCGGCAAAGCTCGCCTCGACGTCAAGCCGATTACTGACCTGACCCTGTTCGTGATGGCGGGCTACGGCAGCGACGACAACCTCGCAAAGAACTTCTACAAGCCGTGGACTGGCAACTTTGCCGTCTGGGGCGGCGGCAGCTATGCCGTCAACAAGAAGACGTCTTTGAACGCCCAGGTCTCCTATACCGACGACCAAGACTTCGCCGTTGCGGCGAATGTCGCCTACACCATCGTTCCTGGTTACACGATCACCGCCGAAGTCGATTATTACGACAATTTCGATGCCGACGATGCCGACACAATCGGCGGCATCTTCCGCTTCCAGCGCTCGTTCTGATCAAACGACGATCTCGCAAAAAACGGCCCGTAGCGATACGCTACGGGCCGTTTTGGTTTGGCGGCGGATACGTCGCACATCTTGATTTCGCCATCCAACCGGTGACAAGCTCTCGTCATGGAATGGCGCGACGAGGGAATCATTCTCGGCACCCGCAAGCATGGCGAAACCAGCGCCATTCTCGAGGTGATGACGCGCGCGCATGGCCGCCATCTCGGTCTCGTGCGCGGCGGCCGTTCGCGCAAACAGCAGCCTGTCTTGCAGCCCGGCAATCACGTCGACCTGTTGTGGCGGGCGCGGCTTGACGAGCATCTCGGCACCTTCCAGGTCGAGGCTATCGAGATGAACGCCGCCCGGCTGATGGACAGCGCCGTTGCCGTCTACGGCCTGCAGACGATGGCCGCGCATTTGCGTCTTCTGCCTGAGCGTGACGCCCATGGCGGCCTTTACGAGACGCTTGCGGTGATGATCGCTCATCTCGACGATGCCGATGCCGCCGGCGAGCTGGTGGCCCGCTTCGAGCTGCTGGTACTCGACGACCTCGGTTTCGGCCTCGATCTCAGCCAGTGTGCGGCGACCGGCACCAGGCAGGACCTTGCCTATGTCTCGCCGAAATCCGGCCGCGCCGTGTCGCGGGCGGCGGGCGCGCCGTGGCGCGACAAGATGCTGGCGCTGCCTGCCTTCCTGCAGCGCGGCTCCGGGCTGCGCGCCGATCCGGCGGCGATCGAGGACGCCTTCCGGCTGACCGGCTTCTTTTTGACCCGCCATGTCTACGAACCGCGCGGCATCGAGCCTCCCGGCGCCCGCGCCGGGTTTCTCGCCGCCTTGCGCAGGCATCATTCACCCGGCCATGAATCCGGCAAGGCAAGCGCCGGGGAAGCCGCCACCGGGGAAACCACCAGATGAGCGAAGTTGAACCTGATCCCGAAAACGTTTCGCCGCTCGGCCTTGGCACCATTTCGCAAGTGGGCGAGGCCTATGCGACGGCCGAGTTCAAAGTGAATTTGAGGCGGTCGATCACGCCAAGGACGGGCGAGGTGGTGTGCGAGGGCAAAATGGTGCACAAGGGCCGCACGCCGACGGTTTCGGAAGCGGCGCTGAAGGACGCCAATGGCAAGCTGCTGGCTTTCGGCACCGAAACATGCTCGATCTTTCCGGCCAATCTGGCGGCACGTTGAATGGACCGGCCGTTTGGCCGCCGCATTTGAATGTCACTGAACATTGAATGTCAGTGACAACTGGCCTGGTTTGGGGGAACCGCCATGTTTGAAAGCCTGATTGGCCTCGTCGCCATCATCGTGCTGTTCGTCATCATTTCACGCCAGCAGAGCCGCATCGGCCTGATCGAGCGCGAGCTTGGCGCCTTGCGCAGCCTTGTGCTTTCGGGCACGCCTGCGCTGCCGCCGCAAGCCAAGGAACCGGCTGCAAACGACAGCAAACCGGCGGATGCCGCAATCCCGCTTGCGGCCGCAGCCGACATGGCCGTATCGCCACGGACCGCAGCGGTCGTGTCAGCTTCAGAGGCCGATGCCGATACAACGGCGCCGTCCGCGCCGGAGTCGGCGCAACCGGCGGCAGCGGCGAAGGCAGCTCGCCAGTCCGACGTCGAAACGGCGCTCGGTACCCGCTGGGCGGTCTGGGTCGGCGGCATCGCGCTGGCGCTGGGTGGCTTGTTTCTGATCCGCTACACCATCGAGGCCGGCATTTTCGGGCCACGCGTGCGGCTTGTCATGGCGGCGGCACTCGGGCTGGTGCTGGTCGCCGGCGGCGAGTTCATCCGGCGCACCGGCTTCAGGGTGCCGGTGCAAGGTGCCGCCGGTGCCTATATCCCGGCGATCCTGACGGCGGCCGGCGCTTTCATCCTGTTCGGTACCGTCTACGCCGCGTACAGCGTTTACGGCTTCATCGGCCCGACGCTCGCTTTCACGCTGCTCGGCGCCATCGGGGTGGCGACGATCGCGGCAAGCCTGGTCCACGGTCAGGCGCTGGCCGGCGTCGGCCTGCTCGGTGCCATGGTGACGCCGCTGCTGGTCGCCTCGCAGGCGCCCAATCCGTGGGCGCTGTTCGGCTATCTGGCGATCGTGCTCGCCGCCACCTGCGTCATTGCCCGCATCCGCGACTGGAGGCTTTTGATGGCCGCAGCCTTCGTCGCCACGGGCATCTGGACCATCTTCTACATGACTGACGCGCCGGGGGCGAACCTTGCCGTCATCCTCTTTATCGACGGGGTGACACTGGCCGTGCTCGCCTTCGTCTGGCTTGGCCGCCGCGACGAAGCGGTCGCCGGCAGCGGCTTCGACTGGCCGTCGATCGCGCCGGGCTTCTTCGTCGGCCTTTCGGCGCTGGCCCTGTTTGTCGATCCGGCCTTCGCCGCCATCCGCGGTGCATTGCCGGGGGCCGCCCTTGTCGCAGCCCTGGTGGCGGTGGCGCTCTACCGGCCGCGGGCGCTTGCACTGCTGCACGCCGCCGGGCTGGCGACGGTACTGGCCTATATCGGCATCATTCCGCCGACCACGATCGCTTCCGATTTTTCGGGTGGCACTCTTGGCGTCGACGGCATGCCGGTCGTGGCGTCCGATGCCTTGATGCTCAGGGTCGGCATCGCTCTCGGCCTGGTCTTCATCGGCGCCGGCTTTTGGGCGGCGCGCCGTTTTGCGGCCTCTGGCTGGCTGCGCGCCGCCACATGGGCGGCCTGGAGCGTTGTCGCGCCCCTGATCATTCTGTTGGCGCTCTGGTTCACCTTCGGCAATCTCGACCGCGATCTCGCTTATGCGGCCGCAGCAGCCATTTTGGTCGGAGTCTTCGTCGCCGGCGGCGAATGGATAGCGCGCGGCGAAGCGCCGCCGCTAACCGGCGGCGCTGCTGTCTCCTTCGCGCTCGGCGGGGCGGCGATTGCCGGCCTGCTGATGCTGCACATGGCCTTTGGTTCCGGCTGGACAACCATCCTGCTCGGAGCAGCCGCCGTCGTGCCGGCGCTGGCGACGCGCTGGCGCAGCTATCCGGTGCTTGGCTGGATTTCCGTTGGTGCGGTGATTGCAGTGCTCGGCCGCGCTGCCTTCGACCCGACCATCGTCGGTGCCGAGTTCCTGTCGAAAACGCCGGTGTTCAACTGGCTGCTGCTTGGATATGGCGTGCCGGCGCTCGCTTTCGGTTTTGCCGCCTGGCAGCTTGCCCGAACCACCAACGGCCGACCGCGCCTCGCAATGGAGGCCGGCGCCGCGCTGTTTGCCCTGCTCACCGTCGCCATGCTGGTGCGCCATGCCATGCATGGCGGCGTCATCGATACGGCTGCTGCGACGCTTGCCGAACAGTCGATCTACACGCTGATCGCCATCGGTGCCGGTGCCATCCTGGTCGCCATCGACATGCGCTCGCCAAGCTCGGTGCTGCGCTACGGCTCGATTGCAGCGGGCGTGGTCTCGGTCGCGTTCATCGTCCTCCAGCATTTTCTGGCGCTGAACCCGTTGCTGACGGATGAATCGACCGGCAGCATTCCGGTGTTCAACCTTCTGTTGCTCGCCTACCTCTTGCCGGCAGTCGCGACAGGCGCACTGGCGCTCTATACCCGCGACAAGCGGCCGAAATGGTATGCGGCCATGCTGGCGGTTATGGCGGCGGTGCTCGCCTTCGCCTATGCCACGCTGTCGGTCAGGAGGCTGTTCAAGGGTGAGTTCATCGGCCTGTGGAGCGGCCTCGGCCAGCTCGAGACCTATACCTATTCGGCGCTCTGGCTGGTCATCGGCGTGGTGCTGCTCACCGCCGGTGTCTGGCTGAAGTCGCAGGTGCTGCGCATAGCGTCGGCGGCGCTGATCTCGGTCGCCGTGCTCAAGGTCTTCGTCTTCGACATGTCGGAGCTGGAAGGTGTGTTGCGGGCGCTGTCCTTCATCGGCCTCGGCGCGGTGCTCATCGGCATCGGCTTATTTTATCAGCGGCTGCTGACAAGGGCCGCGAGGGAGGCCTAAGGGATCAGGGGAGATCGCTGGAGTCACGGCCTTCCTCAATTTTCCAAGGATGCAGAAAAGGCGCTGTCGCCGAAGCTGCCAATCTCCCCACTTGTGGGGGAGATGCCCGGCAGGGCAGAGGGGGGCGCGAAGGAACGCGGCCTCAAAGGCGAACAGGGCGAAGCGAATTCGCATTTTTTGCCGGTCGCAAAGTATTTTGTTCTTGCTTTGTGCCGGCAGCTATGGTACTAATTTGGGTATGGTGCCAATTGGCTCCAACGACCCGCCCGCCGAGGCGGGCTTTTTGTGTGTGCCGAGCATGATCGACAGCTCGGAGGTGCAAGTCCTCTACCCAGCCTGATGGCGGCGAAGGGTTATCGAAGCACAAGGGCGTCGTCGTGAGGCGGGGTCTGAAGGAAATGTGGAGCAAAACCGCGACCCGATGGACAAGAACCGGATATGAGGCCTACCCGGCCGGACGAGCGGGCAACTGACCGCGAAGTCCAAGGTCATCAAGGCCCGGGGTGGTAAATCTGGCGGGTGTGCGGGGAAGGCGGTCGATCTTACCTTGGGAGAGCTGTGCCGTGTCCGGGATTCCGGCCTGGGCCCGCCGTGAGGCGCGCCGATCGCGGTGCAGAAGTCAGCAGAGGGCATAATAGTCGCCGGGCTTGCCGCGGAGGCGAAGGCCCGAACGGTTTGGAAGGACGAGTAGGACGGAGTTCTCGCATTGGCCATGCGGCGGAAAATCCAGCTGGAGCTAGCCTTCCCTGAAGCCTGACGTGGGAGCGGGTGAAGCCCGCAACCGTCTCGGGGCAGGGACCGAAGCCGGTGCGGCGAACGCCGTTTCCGAAAGCCCGGCGGCCATGGCTCCTGCCAAAGCCGCATAACCAGCCGAACCGCCCTGTACGGACCCGTATGCTGGGTAGTGTGGGAGGGGAGGAACCGCAAGGTTCACCCCATCCCGATTCTGGCTCCTTTCGATCAAACATTGCGTATCTGCCGATGGCAATGTCGGCGGGACAGCGCCCTGGACAGCGCCCCCCTCTGTCCTGCCGGACATCTCCCCCACTTGCGGGGAGATCGCTGTTATTACTGCCTTCGCCAATTTTCCAGGGATGCAGAAAAGGCGCTGTCGCCGAAACCGCCAATCTCCCCCCTTGCGGCGGCAGGCCAGAGGGTGTGCGAAGGAACTCGACGGCTCGATTCTGGATCGCTGCGCCTTCCGGCACGTGCCAAGGCGGGATATCGGGTCTTTGTCGCGTCGCTCGCGATGGGAGGGATTCTGTTTGCCTCTCAATCCTGCCGGGAATAAACCTGCCGCTGGCAGCGTTATTCAGATGCTTGGGTGACCGGGGCGGCGGACCGCTTCGCGCTGGCCGCTTGCGCCGCGCCGCGAAGGCGCGTTCAATCACCACGGACAGGGCGCCAGAACCAGCGGTCATGGACGAAAAGAAGGCAGCAATCCTTGGCGAAATACCGCGTCTGCGCCGCTATGCACGCTCGCTGTTGCGCGACCGCGATTCCGCCGACGATCTCGTCCAGGATTGTCTCGAGCGGGCGCTTGTGCGGCTCGACAACTGGCAGACAGGAGAAAGCCCCAGGAGGTGGCTGTTTACGATCATGCACCATTTGTTCATCGACCAGATGCGCAAGGTGAACCGGCGCGGCGAGGCGGCGATGCTGCCGCTCGAGGCAAGCGAGGCGCAGGCAGCACCCGCCGAGCAGGTCGAGAGCATCGCCTCGCGCGAGATCGTCGAGGCTCTGCAGGCGATCAGCCCAGACCGGCGCGCGGCCCTTGTGATGGTCGCCATCGAAGGGTTTTCCTATGCCGAAGCCGCCAACATCCTTGGGGTTCCCGCCGGCACCTTGATGTCGCGCATCGCGCGCGGGCGTGAGGAGTTGCGCGGGCTTTTGGACGACACCGCGCGCCGCCGATCGATAAGGATCGTCGAGAAATGAGCCGGCGCGATTTCTCCGAACGCGACATCCACATGGCCCTCGATGGCGAGTTGCCGGGCGACGAGCGGACGGCCTATGAGGCATGGCTCGAGGCCAATGCCGAGATGAAGGCCAAGAGCGCACGCTACGCCGCTGACCGGGCAGCGTTGCGCGCGGCCTTTAACGGCGTGCTGGACGAACCCGTCCCGGTGCGGCTGAATAAGGTGGTGCTCGGCGAGGCGCCGGTGGTCAGGGCGACGGCGTCGCGCTCGCGTTGGTGGCTTGCGGCCGCCGCTGCCGCCATGCTGGTGATTGGCGGTGCTGGCGGCTATCTTGCCGGCATCGGCGGCCTCGGCCTGGAAAATACGGCCGAGGACCAGCTTGCCGAAGAGGCGATTGCCGCCCACGTCATCTATGCCGCTGAAAAGCGGCATGCTGTGGAAGTGCCGGCAAGCGACAAGGATCATTTGCAGAACTGGCTGTCTAACCAGGTGGGCTTGAAGCTGGTGGCGCCAGATCTGGCGGCGCAGGGATTCCAACTGGTCGGTGGCCGGCTGCTGCCTGCCGGCCAGGGCAAGGCCGCGATGCTGCTTTACGAGGACGACAAGGGCGAGCGCATATCGCTCTTCGTAATCGCCGAATCGGCGGCCAAGGCCAAGGGCACTTATGGGTCGGAGGAAAATGGTCCTGAGGCCGTCTACTGGCTGGACAAGGGTTATGGCTGCGCCGTCGTCGGATCGCTGCCGCGCGAGCAACTGGCCGCGGTGGCCAAGAGCGCCTATGGCCAGCTTCTGGCGGGCTTGAAAAGCTGAGCAGGATCTCGTTTTTCCGGGGCCGCGCCGATGCCGAAACACGAAGGTCGTTTCAAAGCCTTTGCGCGACCTGCCTGCCTTGAAAACTGTCACAATTCGGCCCTAATCGAGGTGCGATAGCGCTTGCTGAATGCTGGCGCTTCGGCTGGTGTGACCGATGTTTAGACTAGGGCCGTTTCCACAACCCAATCGAGGTTTTCTGAGCCCGCATGCCTGCCGAGATTCGCAAGGCCCGCGCGTCCGACGTCGATGACCTCGCCGCCATCGAAAAAGCCGTTTTCTCGAGCGATCGCATTTCTCGCCGCTCCTTTCGCCAACTGATCGAACGCGACACCGCCGAACTGCTGGTTGGCGTGAACGATGGTCACGTCGCCGGCTATGCGGTCGTGCTGTTTCGCAAGGGCAGCGGCGTCGCGCGACTCTATTCGATCGCCGTCGGTCCATTTTTCGGCGGCCGTGGCGTTGGCCGCCTGCTGCTGGAAGAGGCCGAGGCCGCCGCTTTCGAGCACGGCCGCATGATGCTTCGTTTGGAGGTCCGCGAGGACAACCCGCGCGCGATCCAGATCTACGAGCAGAGCGGCTACCGCAAGATCGGCCGCGAACCGGACTATTACGAGGATGGCGCCACGGCGCTGCGCTATGAAAAAACCTTGCGCGGCGACATTCCGGTCGCCACCGAAGTGCCGTTTTATCAGCAGACTTGCGAATTCACCTGCGGACCATGCTGCCTGATGATGGCGATGGCTTACTTCGGCCCCGGATTCGTGCCGGACCCAGTGATGGAAATCCGGCTGTGGCGTGAGGCGACGACCGTTTTCATGATGTCGGGGCCGGGCGGCTGCGAACCGTTCGGGCTGGCCGTCGCCGGTTATGAGAGCGGGCTTGCTGCTGAGATCTATGTCTCCTTCTACGGCGCGCTGTTCCTGCAGTCGGTGCGCAGCGAGGACAAGCGCCGGGTGATGGAGCTGGCGCAGGTCGACTTTCGCCGCCGCGCGGAACTTTACGGCATCCCGGTGAATTACCGTTCATTCGGGCTTGACGACATTCGCACCGCGATCGCAGAGGGAAAACTGGTGCTGGTCCTGATCAGCGGCTTCCTGATGTTCGGCAAGAAGGTTCCGCACTGGGTATTGGCCATCGGTGACGACGGCGATCATATTCTGATCCACGACCCCTGGGTCGAGGACGAGCGGCAGGAGACGATCCTCGATGCTGCCAACATTCCCGTGCCTTACGGCATCTTCATGAACATGGCGCAATTCGGCCGCGACGGATTGCGCGCCGCCATCACTCTCGGAAAGCGCGACAGCCAATGACCTGGGTCATCCTTACCGGCCGGCAGAACGATCTCGACCAGGTGGCGACGCCGCACAAGATCATCACCAATCGCGACTACCTTGCCCATCCGGTACTGTTTCGCGGTCAGCGGCCGAAGGTCATCAACCTGTCGAACAATTATGGCTACCAGAGCCGCGGCTATTACGCGTCGCTGCTTGCCGGTTCGCGCGGCCATAAGGTCATCCCGACGGTCGAAACGATGATCGACCTGTCGGAGCGCAAGCTCTATGAGCACGCGTTGCCGGAACTCGAACTCGCACTCAACAAGTGCCGCAAGGACCTGGGTGGCGCTTTTCCGCAGAAGGTCTGCATCTTCTTCGGCATCGGACCATCCAGGATCTGGGACCGCTTCGCAAAACTTCTGTTCGACTGGTTCCGTGCCCCGGCGCTCGAGCTCCACATCAGGGACAGCGCCGAATGGGCCTCGATCCGCAAGATTGGCTTCCATCCCCTGGCCAGGATGACCGAGGACGAGGAAACGCACTTTCTCCAGTGCCTGGAGACCTACACCAACCGCGAGTGGCGCGACACCAAGGGCCGCACTCCGGCGCGCTACACTTTCGCAACGCTGGTCGATCCGCATGAGGAACTGCCGCCGTCGGAGATTTCGTCGCTGCGCCACTGGGCCAAGATCGCTGAAAAGATGGGCGTCGAAATCGAGCCGATCACCAAGCGGGATCTGGCCAAGCTCGCCAACTACGACGCGCTGTTCATCCGCGAGACCACTTCGATCTCCAACCACACCTACCGCTTTGCCCGCCGCGCCCAGCAGGAAGGCATGCCGGTCATCGACGATCCGCTGTCGATGATCCGCTGCACCAACAAGGTCTATCTCAACGAGCTGATGACCTACAACAAGGTACCGGTGCCGCCGACGGTGATGATAGCCGGTATCTCGGACCTGGAACTTGCGGCGCAGACGCTGGGCTTCCCCCTGGTGTTGAAGATCCCGGACTCCTCGTTTTCGCGCGGCGTCAAGAAATGCGGCACCTTCGAAGAGTTGAAGACGCTCGCAACCGAATGGCTGGAGGATTCCGACCTCCTGATCGCGCAAAAATTCATTCCGACGGAATATGACTGGCGCGTCGGTGTCCTCGGCGGCCAGCCCTTGTTCGCCGTCCATTATCTGATGGCCAAGAAACATTGGCAGATCGTCAATCATAAGGCCAACGGCAAGCCCGACCAGGGCGGCATCAAGACCTTCACCCTGAAGGAAGCACCGGCCCATGTCGTCGAGACGGCGGTGAGCGCGGCGCGCTGCATTGGCGACGGCCTCTACGGCGTCGACCTCAAGGAAACCAGGGACGGCGTCTTCGTCATCGAGGTCAACGACAACCCCAACCTCGACCACGGCTGGGAAGACTCCGGCGAGAAAGACGAGGTCTGGGTGCGGCTGACGCAGTGGTTCCTGGAGCGGCTCGACCGGCCGGGGCGATAATATCCGAACTGAGGGGAAAAAGATGCTGTTCTTCGTAACCGAGGCTTTTCGCGGCTGCGACCGCAAGGAGATCTACCGCCGTTTCCGCGACCATGGCCGCCTGAAGCCGGACGCGCTTCTCGTGCACCACAGCTGGATCGCAGCGGATATGAGCCGCTGCTTCCTGCTGGTGGAGGCCGATGACGTCACGCTCCTGCAGCGGTGGGTCATCGAATGGGCGGATCTGGTCGAATTCGAGATCGTTCCCGTGGCGACGAACAAGGATATGGTGGGGGCATTGAGCGGACATCTCTGACCCGTTGGGAACCTCCTGGTTCGCCACACCTGAATGCCGCCTTCTCCTATCAAGGAATTAACACGCGGATCGAGCGTCATCTCAAGGAGATCTAAGCCGGTTGCCCGCGCTTCCGCGAGACTGTCGCACTTAGCCGGATTGCCGGATCGTCGCGCTCGACTTCAGCAGCCGATTAATGTCCGACGCCTTTGACGGCACCCCGATCAAATAGCCCTGGGCCTCGACACAACCCTCCTTTTGCAGGAATTCAAGCTGCGCTTCGGTCTCGACACCTTCGGCGGTGACGGTGATGCCCAGCTGTGCGCCAAGCCCGATGATGGTGCGCACGATCGCCGCGGTATCGCGACTGTCGATGTCACGGGTGAAAGAGCGATCGATCTTGATCTTGTCGACGGGAAAGCGCCTGAGGTAGCCCAGCGACGAATAGCCGGTGCCGAAATCGTCCAGCGCGATGCGGACGCCCAGATCGCGTAGCTGCCTGAGTGTCTTGAGCACCAGATCGCTCTCGTCCATCAGCACCGTTTCGGTGATTTCCAGTTCAAGCCGGTTGGCCGGCACGCCCGAGAACGCCAGTGCCGAGATAACGCTGCGGGCAAAGGTACCGCTTTTGATCTGCACGGCGGAGACATTGACGGCGATGCGCCAAGCCGCCCAGCCTGCCGCAGTCGTGCAGGCTTTTCGCAGCGCCCATTCTCCAAGCGGCACGATCAGCCCGGTCTCCTCGGCGGCCGGAATGAAGTCGTCCGGCCGTACCAGGCCGCGCACCGGCGAACGCCAGCGCATCAAGGCTTCGGCACCGACGATTTCGCCGGAGGCGATGTTCATGATCGGCTGGAAATCCAGCTCGAATTCCCGGCGCGACAGCGCTGCCCTGAGATCGATTTCGAGCGCCCGGCGTGCCCGCACCATCGCGTCCATGGCTGGTTCGAAGAAGCGGTACAGGTTGCGCCCTTCGCTCTTTGCCCGATAGAGCGCCATATCGGCATTTTTCAGCAAAGTGTCGGCGTCCTTGCCGTCATTCGGAAACAGCGCAATGCCGAGACTGATGCCGACACGCATGTCGTGTCTTTTGTCGCGAAACGGCTTTCCGATGATCTCGACGATGCGTTTGGCCAGCTTTTCCGCGTCGCCCGGGCTTTTGAGATTGAACTGGATGATGACGAATTCGTCACCGCCGAAGCGGGCGACAACGTCCGTTTCATTGCGCAGGCACCGTTGCAGCCGTTCGGCCACGCATTTCAGCAGCCAGTCGCCGGCGGGGTGGCCCCAGCTATCGTTGACAGCCTTGAAGTGATCGAGGTCGAGCGAGAATATCGCCAGCGATCCGTCTCTCGTCTCACTCAGGGCTTGGTCGAGCCGTTCGCGAAGCATCGAGCGATTGGGCAGGTTGGTCAGTGTGTCGTGGTGCGCAAGATGGGTCATGCGCTCTTCCACGCGCCTGCGCTCGGTGACGTCGTCGAACGTCGCGACCCAGCCGCCGCCGCTCATCGGCCGGCGCGCAACCAGCAGCGTCCTGCCGTCAGCGAGATGGCGATGCGTTACGTGTGTTTTCCCCGCCCGCAGGCAGGCTTCGATTTGCGAGATTTCGCTGTCGGGGTCGAGCTTTGTATAAATGCCCAGTTCCAACAGCCGCTTGAACGCATCATGGTGACTCATGCCAAGCGGGAAGTCGGCCGGCCTGACATGATAAAGTTCCAGGAAACGTTCGTTGCGCACGATCAGCTTGCCATCCGCATCGTACATCAAAAGGCCTTGCGACATGTTGGCAAGTGCCGCGTCGAAACGGCGGTGCTGCTCCTTCAACTCCTGCTCGGCGCGCCGTTGCTCGGTGATGTCCTCGTAGATCGATACCCAACCGCCTGACGCCAGCGGCCGGTGCGAAATGTTGACGATACGCCCGTCTGCAAGCGTTTCCTCATAGGTGGAAGGTTTTGCCTGGTCGATATAGGGCTTGCGGATGGCATAGAGTTGCTCAGCGCTTTGCGAGGCGATGCCGATATCCACGCTGTGCTGGAGGATGTCGAAAAACCGGATGCCGGGCCGCACCACTTCGGCGTCGAGGCGAAAGATACTGATGTAGTTCCTGTTGCAGATGATCATCCGTTCATCGGCATCGAACATGCACAGGCCATGCGACATGTTCTCGACCGCTGCCGAAAAACGCTCGTTCTGTTCGCGTAGCTCGTCTTCAATAGGTTGCGGCTGACCAACGCCTTTTGCCCTCCGTCGGCGGACGGACGAACCAGCCTTGATACCGGCGACGGGCATGAGGCAAGCCTATGGACCATGGTTAACCATGGCACTGTTGTCCCTGCCGGTTAATTTACCGTTTTCAGCCGGCTGGAACGGCAGTCTGGCGTCGCGACTTTTCGATCGTCGCAAAGCGTTTAAGAAAGGCATTCTGCGCCCAAGTCACCGAGCGCGGCGTGACGTCGAAGCGCTCGGCGTTGAAGCCGCGCGGCCGCCCGAAGAACTCCGTCGCCTCTGCCGTCGAAAAACCCGCAAGCAGCGTTGCTTCGAAATAAGCGGCGATCTGATCCGCTCGCTTGATCTCCTTGCGCAGTCCCGCGTCGAGTTCGGCCGGCAGTGAAAAGCGCAGATGGATGGCGCGCTGCAGCCTGATCTCGCAATCCCTGTAGCTGCCGCCCATCACGGATTTGAACGGCGAGATCATGTCGCCGATGACATATTCCGGCGCGTCGTGCAGCAGCGCCGCCAACCGCGCGTCGGCGTCGGCATCCGGCATCAGCTCGCCGACAAGCGTTTCGACCAGCAGCGAATGCTGGGCGACAGAAAAGGCGTGCTCGCCTCTGGTCTGGCCGTTCCAGCGTGCGACGCGGGCAAGGCCATGGGCAATATCGGAGATCTCGATGTCGAGCGGCGAGGGATCGAGCAGATCGAGCCGTCGGCCGGACAGCATGCGTTGCCAGGCGCGTGGCGGCGCCCCGGCGCGATCGGCCGCCATCAGGCGTCCTCCGCGCCGACGGCTTCCTGCGGAAAGCTGAATTTCGCCCAGGACGGGATAGCGAGCGACACGGCGACGTCGTCAGCCAGGATCGGCAGGCCGGCGTCGAGCGCTGCCTTGACCCGGTCGATGCGGGCAACGGCAAGGCCTGTCCTGCCGGCGGTAGAGCCAAGCGTGCCGACCGGTCGCCCCTCCACGGTCAACTCTGCGCGCGAAGTGGGCAGGGTGCGTTCGGCCGAGACAATCAACACCCGACGCCTGGCAGTGCCGCGATGCTGCATGCGCGAGACGACCTCCTGGCCGACGTAGCAGCCTTTCTTGAAGCCGACACCGCCGATCTCGTCGAGCAGCACGTCATGCGGAAAAGCGTCGCCGAGCTGGTAGTCCGCACCGCTTTCGGCAATGCCATGGGCGATGCGAAAGGCTTGCCATGCGGCAAGGTCGCCGCCATCTGCGGTGTCATCGTAGAAGCGCTTGACGGCAGTATCGACAAACCGCGCATCGGCAAACGGTGCTGATTCAAATTGCGAAGTGGTTGAATCGCTTCCCCATGCGACGGCCACAACCGGCTGATCCAGCTTGGCAATTTCGACTTTGGCGCGCAATTTGTAGAGCGTCAGCCGTCGCATGAAATCATCGGCGGTCTCGGTACGGCATTCAAGTCGGAAAGCATTTTCGCCGGCGCGCGAGATCAGGAAGTCGAAAAGGATCTTGCCTTGCGGCGTTAGCAGCGCGCCGGGCTTTGCTTCGCTGCTGCCGAGCACGTCGAGGTCGGTGGTCAGGATGTTCTGTAAAAAGTGCTCGGCATCCGGCCCGGACACGGAAACGAGTGCGCGATCTCTGAGCGGGGCAAAGGGCATGATGGGAAAACGAGCCTGATCTTGCAAAACTATCGGCCATTACGTAAGCCGCTGGCACTTCCCCCGCAAGAGACCGGATCCGTATGGCCCCCATCTACGATCTCATCCTGACAGGCGGCACCGTGGTCAATCACGACGGCCAGGGTTTTCGCGACGTCGGCATCAATGGTGGGCGCATCGCTGCCATCGGCGACCTCCGCGAGGCGTCGGCCGGTGAGACGATCGACTGCCGTGGGCTGCACATCCTGCCGGGCGTCGTCGACAGCCAGGTGCATTTCCGCGAGCCGGGCCTGGAGCACAAGGAAGATCTGGAGACGGGCTCGCGGGCAGCGGTGCTCGGCGGCGTCACCGCCGTCTTTGAGATGCCGAACACCAATCCGCTGACCACCAGTGAGGCAACCCTTGCCGACAAGGTGCGGCGTGCCACCGGCCGCATGCATTGCGACTTTGCCTTCTGGGTCGGCGGGACCCGCGGCAATGCAAAAGACGCTGGCGATCTCGAGCGGCTGCCTGGTGCGGCCGGCATAAAAGTTTTCATGGGCTCGTCCACCGGCGACCTGCTGGTCGAGGACGACGAAGGCGTTGCCTCGATCCTGAGGAACACACGCCGCCGCGCCGCCTTTCACTCCGAGGACGAGTTCCGGCTGCGAGAGCGGCTTGGCGAGCGCATCGCGGGCGATCCGTCCTCACATCCGGTGTGGCGCGACGAGATCGCTGCGTTGCGCTGCACGGAGCGCCTTGTGCGAATCGCGCGCCAGGTCCGCGCCCGGATCCATGTGCTGCACATCTCGACCGCCGAGGAGATAGGCTTCCTCGAACAGCACAAGGATGTCGCGACCTGCGAGGCGACGCCGCATCATCTGACGCTGAGCGCCGATGATTATGCGCAGTTGGGCACCCTGATCCAGATGAACCCGCCGGTGCGCGCCACGCGCCATCGCGACGGGGTCTGGTACGGCGTTGCGCAAGGCATCGTTGATGTACTCGGCTCCGACCATGCGCCGCACACGCTGGCCGAGAAGGCAAAGCCTTATCCGGCGTCGCCGTCCGGCATGACCGGGGTGCAGACTTTGGTGCCGATCATGTTGGATCATGTCAACGCCGGCCGGCTGACGTTGCAGCGCTTTGTCGACCTGACCAGCCACGGCCCGCAGCGTATTTTCGGCATCGCCAGGAAAGGCCGTATTGCCGCCGGCTACGATGCCGATCTGACCATCGTCGATCTGAAGCGCCGCGAGACCATCGCCAATGCCCAGCAAGGCTCCAAGGTCGGCTGGACGCCTTATGACGGCAGGCAGGTGACCGGCTGGCCGGTCGGCACCATCGTTCGCGGCCGGCGCGTGATGTGGGAAGGCGAGATCGTCGCGCCGGGCCAGGGTAGGGCGGTGGAGTTTTCCGAGGCGTTGGCGGGCTAAGCTCCCTGCCTCCATAGGGGCCAGGCTAAATCACTCAATCCCCAGCGACGAAGAACGTCCATTGTCCGGTCGGCGTGATGCCGACTCGGTAGAAGATGTACGCACCGAACTGCTTCATATCGTCATAGTCGCTGGCGGTGACGATCTTGAACAGCTCGACCCGCTGCCTGGCATCGAGCTTGTCCAGCGGCAGGGCGAAGAAATAGGGCCAGACATAGAGATCCTGCGGCGTGCCGGCATCGACATGGACAAAACCGGCATTGAGCACCTCTTCCAGGATGGCGAGGATCTCCTGGCCTTCCGTGTCGCCGGAAAGGCCTTTCAGGAAGGCGATCGGGTCGCCCTCCATGTCGCCCAGCGACAATTGGGTCATCATGTCTCCCGTGCCGATCAGCGGCCGAAGCTTTTCGATGTCGCCGCTTTTGCACGCCTCGACGATCAGATCGTGCATGCGCCTGACCGGTTCCGGCAACTTGGCGAGGTCGTAGACGACTTCGGGCACAGGCGCGTCGGGATCGACATGCGGATTGGCCACGCCGCCATCATTGGCCGGCCCTTTCGGTTCGGTTTGTTCCGGCTCGTCGGATGGCGTCGGCTGGCTGGCCGGTGGTGGCGTCGTTCCGAGCGGGCCGGGCATCGGCACGGCACTTCCGGGCGGCGACATGTCACCGTCGGGTGGCGGCGTGACCGGTGAGGGAAGGTCTTCGCGCTTGATCTCGCTGAGGGCTTGAGAGGGACTGCTCGCAAGAAAAAGTGCAAGGGGAATCGTGGCGCAGGAAGCGGTGAACCAAATGCTGAGGACCAGGCCGCGCGGCTTGCCTGATATCGAAAAATTCACCGCCTGCTACTCCCTGGTTCCAGCCCATCCATGTGCCCGGACATGATGTCCGGCGGCGCGCCGTCGTCAAAGAACCGGGGTCAGTGCCGCAGTCTTTCGGGCTCGAAGGCCCCGGCAATCACCTTTTCACGCATACGATCGAGCAGGGCAAGCGCCGAGGTCTCGCCATTGGTGCGCAGCATTTCGCCGAATGCCGTTTCGAGGGCTGCCTCGGCGATGATTTCCGGCTCGATCCCGGCCGACAATCCTTCTGCCCAGGCTTCGCTGTGGCTTTCCACGGCAGTCAGGCGCTTTTCTTCCCTGACCAGCGCGTCGATGTCGTTGACGCCATGTTCCATTGCGATTTCCACCCTTTCAAGCGGTGATCCGTTGGACAGGGATCAAGCTTGAGTTGTCCCTTTTACACGCAGGCGCAGTAAGTATTTGTAAATACGACATTTTTTTGGTCGTCTTCTACAAATTCCGTCGCGTCCAGCAAACCTGCGTCCGATCCGTTTCAAACTTAGCCGATTAGGCCGGCCAAGGGGACGGAAACCTTCAGTTTGAGTTAATTTCACATTCGCGCGCTAACGTTTCGTTAACATAGTTGCAAAAGTGCAACATCAGGTTTGCACCAAGACCTCACCCGAGGCAAGCGGAGAAGTGTCGAACACGTCCGCCGCAACGGCGCCGACCCTTGATGCGGCTTTTCCGGAAAGCAGGCTGCCGTCGTCAGTTTCCGTAGCGCGAAGCGATGTCGCGAGACAGCGTCTCGCCTTCCTTCATGTAGCGGCTGATGGCTTCCGTCGCCGAGGCGGTGCATTGCGTATAAGTACCGCCGAACGACCGGTAGCCGCGGTTGAAGCTGGCGATGAAGCGGGCGCGCCGCTCCGGGTTCGGATTTTCCGATGCGATCAGTTTTTCCATCTCGGCTCGCCACCGATCGCCCTTCTCGCCACACAGATTACGCAGGAAATGCAGCGAGCCGAGCACTTCCGCCAGCCGCATCAGCCCGGGCTCGAACGGTGCTTCGGCGGCAATCGCCGCGCGCGCACCGACAACCACACTGACGGCGAGGCATGCGGCGAGAAACGAAGACGTGCGGCTCATGAGTCCTTGTGCTGAAACAATTTGTCGCCTGCAAGGCGATTCTCTGGCTCAGGTCTCGCCGTCTTTGTTGGGACCGAGTAGATCGTCGGCAATTTCAAACACCGCATCGGCGAGCGGCATCGCTGTCATTTCGGCCAGCGTATAGAAAGCCGCGGTTTCGGCGTCGTCGCTGGCCACCGCCTCGCCGCCAGCATAATCGGCCCCAAACACCGTCAGCCAGTAGTCGACCGGATGCCCGTCGCCGCTGCCGTCGATGTGGATTTCCCGCAGCGGCCGGTAGCTGCGCGCCTGCAATCCGGTCTCTTCCAGCAATTCGCGCCGTGCTGCCTGTTCCAGCGTCTCGCCGGCTTCGACCTTGCCGCCGGGAAAGGCATGGAGGCCTTGCGAGGGCGGCCTGGCCCGCTTGACCAGCAGCACCGTGTTCTCGCGCACGACGCAGACCGAGACTGCCGGAATGATCTTGCGTGCTTCCATGGGCTTCGGATCGCTCGATTGGCATAGCCCGTTGTGGACCGGCCGTCGGCGAACAGCTTTAGCGGTTGCGAAAGGCGGGTTCCATGGCCACTTTCACATGCCACCAATTCGAGAGCTGAATTCATGTGCGGACGCTTTGCCTTGACCGCCACTCCGGACCAGACCGCCGCCTTTTTCAGCCTGGCGGAACTTGAGGAGTTTCCGGCCCGCTACAACATCGCGCCGACGCAGCCGGTGCTGATGGCGCTCGCCGGATTGCCGCAGGCGCCGGGCTCGAACCTGCCCGACCGCCGCTCGATGCTGGTGCGCTGGGGCCTGATCCCGGCCTGGGTCAAGGATACGCGTAACTTCCCGCTGCTGTTCAACGCGCGTTCTGAGGGGGCGTCGGAAAAGGCGTCGTTTCGCGCTGCCATGCGCCATCGCCGCGCTCTGGTACCGGCTTCGGGATTCTACGAATGGCACCAAACCGGTGGCAGAAGAGGGCAGCCCTATTGGGTGCGGCCAAGGCGTGGCGGGCTTGTCGCCTTCGCCGGGCTGATTGAGACCTATGCCGAGCCGGGCGGCTCGGAAATGGACACCGGCGCCATTCTGACCGCCCACGCCAATGCCGATACTGCCCATATCCACGACCGCATGCCGGTGGTGATCCATCCCGAAGATTTCGCGCTCTGGCTGGATTGCCGCACGCTCGAGCCGCGCGATGTGGCCCATCTGCTGAGACCCGCCCAGCCCGATTTCTTCGAAGCGATCCCGGTTTCCGACCTCGTCAACAAGGTCGCCAATACCGGGCCGGAGATTCAGGAGAAGGGCGTCGTCGAGCCTGAGCCTGAGAAGGTCAGGCGCCAGAAGTCCAGCGCGAACGACAGTCAGATGAATTTATTTTAGCAGAAGCTACTATTGCTGGTGCGCCGTGAGCGCCTCAATCTTCCCGTCGGCATTCTCAGGCAGCGCGCGGCGAAACGATCTTCTGCGCCGGCTTCTTCTTCTTCGCAGTGTGCAGAAGAGCTGCGACGATTGCTGCCGGGCCGATCGCCCGGTAGTGGCTGGCGAGCGCCGGTTGCTTGGCGCGGTTGGATTCTTGCTTAGGCATTGTTCTCTTCCCTGGTAACGTCTTCGTGTCTGCGTTTGCTGGCCGAATCCGACCAAATCGTGACGCTTGCTGATCTAGCCGGCGAATGTTTCATCACAGTGCCGACCTGTTTAATAAAATGTTTCAGTGGCTCAATTCCTGTGAGCCAACGATATTTTTGGCGAAGGTAGCGACTTGACGGCAACACCGGGCAAGGCGATAAAGCCGGCCATGAAAACGTCTTTCGCCATTTGTGGCATTTGCATTATCGGCTAGCCTCGCGCTGGTCCTGGACGTTTTCGCCTCATCTCCTCCCAGATTGGACAAACGCCCCGGCCAGCAGGCTGGACCCCGATTTGCGCCTCGGCGTAACCGACTCCATCCAGAGCACGATCCCGAAAGATCATGCCCAAAGTAACGCACCGGGAACGCACGTATGTCTGACGCATCGAAGAGCCTGCGCCTCTACAACACGCTAACGCGGAGCAAGGAGGATTTCTTCCCGATCGATCCGCGCAACGTACGCATGTATGTCTGCGGCCCGACGGTCTACGACTTCGCCCATATCGGCAATGCGCGGCCGGTGATCGTCTTCGACGTGCTGTTCCGCTTGCTGCGCCATCTCTACGGGCAAGCGCACGTCACTTACGTCCGCAACATTACGGACGTCGACGACAAGATCAACGCTCGCGCGCTGCGCGATTTCGGCGGCGAAATTGCATCGGGCAAGCTGTCGCTGAACGAAGCGATCAGGCGGGTCACCGAAAAGACCGCCGGTCAGTTCCACAAGGACGTTGCGGCGCTCGGTTGCCTGGAACCGACGGTCGAGCCGCGCGCCACCGAGTTCGTCGAGCCCAGGCCCGACGGCAAGGTCGACATGATCTTCTTGATTCAACGCTTGATCGAACGCGGCCATGCCTATGTCGCGGCTGGAGAAGTCTTGTTCGACACCGCTTCCATGCCGGATTATGGGCAGTTGTCGAAGCGCAATCTCGATGAGCAGCAGGCCGGCGCCCGCGTCGCCGTCGATGAGCACAAGAAGAACCCGCAGGATTTCGTGCTGTGGAAATTGTCTTCGCCCGAGGAGCCGGGCTGGGACAGCCCGTGGGGCAGGGGTCGGCCGGGCTGGCACATCGAGTGCTCGGCGATGTCGGCCGCCTATCTCGGCGAGGTGTTCGATATCCATGGCGGTGGTCTCGACCTGATCTTTCCGCACCACGAGAACGAGATCGCGCAATCGCGTTGCGCCCACGGCACCGAAACGATGGCCAAGATTTGGATGCACAACGGTTTCCTGCAGGTCGAGGGCCAGAAGATGTCCAAGAGCCTGGGCAATTTCTATTCGATCACCGAATTGCTGGAGACGGATACCTTTGGCGGCCGCAAATGGCCGGGCGAGGTGCTCAGGCTGGCGATGCTGATGACGCACTATCGCGAGCCGATCGACTTTTCCGTGCGCAAGCTGGAAGAGGCGGAGAATACGCTGCGCAAATGGAAGCGGGCGGCCGATCTGGCGCCGCCGACGGCAAAGCCGGTGCCGGCGGATGTGATCGAAGCGCTGTCGGATGACCTTGCCACCTACGCCGCATTCCAGTTGCTGACGCAGTTGGCTGGTGATGCTGTTGATTTCAACGCAGGTAGCGGCAACGCAGCCGCCGAAGACAACGATGCTGCCGCTTCACTGAAGGCATCGCTTCTGTTCCTCGGCTTCGACATCGCAACAGCCAAGGTGGATGAAGACGCCATTGCCAAGGCGATCGCCAAACGCCTCGCGCTGATCGCCGCCAAGAACTGGGCCGAGGCCGACCGCATCCGCGACGAGTTGCTGACGCAAGGCATCCAGTTGAAGGACGGCAAGGACCCCGTCACCGGCGAACGCATCACCACCTGGGAGGTAAAAAGATGATCGATCATCTCGGCATCACCGTTTCGGATTTCGACGCGTCGAAGGCTTTTTACGACAGGGCGATGGCGCCGCTCGGCGCCTCGCTGCTCTACATGGTGCCGCAGGAATATACCGGCGGCGCCAAGGTCGGCGGCTACGGCCGCGACCGGCCGGTGTTTTGGCTGCATGCCGGCAAGGACAAGCCGAAGGATCATCAGCATGTCGCCTTCACCGCTCGCAGCCGCGCCGAGGTCGATGCCTTTCACGCCGCGGCGATTGCCGCCGGCGGCAAGGACAATGGCGGGCCGGGCCTGCGCGCGCACTACCATCCGAACTATTATGGCGCTTTTGTTTTCGATCCCGACGGCAACAATGTCGAGGCGGTTTGCCATGCCCCGGAGTAGTTCGCGATGAGCCTCGACAACAGACCGGTCTATACAGGCGGCTGCCAGTGCGGCGCGGTGCGCTTCCGCGTCGAAGGAGCGCTCGGCGATGCTTCCGTCTGCCATTGCCGCATGTGCCAGAAGGCGAGCGGCAATTTCTACCTGCCGCTGGTCTCGGTGCGCGGCGCAAGGCTGGACTGGACGCGCGGTGAGCCCAAACGCTTCCGCTCGTCCAACGCGGCTTTGCGCGGTTTCTGCGCCGAATGCGGCACGCCGCTGACCTTCGAAGCGCCCGACGGGGTGGGCCTCGCCATCGCCACATTCGACCACCCCGAGGAGATCGCGCCGACCATCCAATGGGGTGTCGAAGCCAAGCTCCCGTACGTGGATCACGTCCACGAATTGCCAGGTGAGGAAACGATGGCCGACGTCTCGTCGGCCTCCTATCTCGCCGATCTCGTCTCCTACCAACATCCCGACCACGACACCGAACAATGGCCGCCAGAGGAAAAATCATGACCGAAACCGTTCGTACCGGCGGCTGCCAGTGCGGCGCCGTGCGCTTTCGCATCCACGGGGCGCTCGGCCGCCCGTCCATTTGTCATTGCCGCATGTGCCAGAAACAGTTCGGGTCGTTTTTCGGCGCGCTGGTGACAGTGCCGAGCGACGGCGTCGAATGGGTGCGCGAGGAGCCGAGTTACTTTCAGTCGTCGGTCAACATCGATCGTGGCTTCTGCGCCCGCTGCGGCACACCGCTGACCTACCGCCAGCCCGGCGCGCTGGAGATCGCCATCGGCGCCTTCGACGACCGTTCCGATCTGGCGCCGCAGATCCAGGTTAACTACGCCGCCAGGCTGCCTTGGGTCGAGACGATCTTCGACGCGCCGATCCATGACGACCCGGATTTCTACGCGCGACAGGAATCCATCATCTCCTTCCAGCATCCCGATCACGAGACGGCCAACTGGCCGCAGCAGGGCCTGAAATTATGAGCAGCGAATTCCGTACCCTCTATCCCGAGATCGAGGCTTTCGAGTCCGGCATGCTCGACGTTGGCGATGGCCATCAGGTCTATTGGGAGCGCTCCGGCACCAGAGGGGCCAAGCCGGCTGTCTTCCTGCATGGCGGGCCGGGCGGCACCATTTCGCCAAAGCACCGGCGGCTGTTCGATCCGAAGCTGTACGATGTCATCCTGTTCGACCAGCGCGGCTGCGGAAAATCGACGCCCAATGCGTCGCTTGAATGCAACACCACCTGGCACCTGGTCGCCGACATCGAGCGCCTGCGAAAAATGTGCGGCTTCGACAAATGGCTGGTGTTCGGCGGTTCGTGGGGTTCGACGCTGGCGCTGGCCTATGCCGAGACCCACCCCGAGCGGGTCAGCGAACTGGTCGTGCGCGGCATCTACACGCTGACCCGCGCCGAACTCGAATGGTACTACCAGTTCGGCGTGTCGGAGATGTTCCCCGACAAGTGGGAGCGGTTTCTGGCGCCGATCCCGGAGGCCGAGCGCGGCGACATGATGGCCGCCTACCGCAAACGGCTGGTCGGCAGCGATCCTGTGGCGCAGGTCGAGGCCGCCCGCGCCTGGAGCCTGTGGGAGGGCGAGACGATCACGCTGCTGCCGGAACCGGAAACCAGCGGTCCCTTCGGCCAGGATGATTATGCCCTGGCTTTCGCCCGCATCGAGAACCACTATTTCGTCCATGCCGGCTGGCTGGAAGAGGGACAGCTGCTGCGCGATGCATGGAAGCTTAAGGATATCCTGGGTACCATCGTTCACGGCCGCTACGACATGCCGTGCCCGGCGCGTTACGCCTGGGCGCTGCACAAGGCGTGGCCGAAAGCGGATTTCCATCTGATCGAAGGCGCCGGCCACGCCTATTCGGAGCCGGGCATCCTCGACAGGCTGATCCGCGCAACGGACATGTTTGCCGGGAAATGACCATGGCTCGCGAGCGCCTTTATCTGTTCGACACCACGCTGCGCGATGGTCAGCAGACGCCGGGTGTCGACTTCTCCGTCGAGGACAAGATCGCCATCGCCAAGCTGCTCGACGAGTTCGGCATCGACTACGTCGAGGGTGGCTACCCCGGCGCCAATCCAACCGACACCGCCTTCTTTGCCGAGCGTCGCACGGCCGATGCCAAGTTCGTTGCCTTTGGCATGACCAAACGGGCAGGAGTGTCGATCTCGAACGATCCTGGGCTTGCCGCGCTGGTCCAGTCGAAGTCGGACGCCATCTGTTTCGTCGCCAAGAGTTGGGACTACCATGTCCGCGTCGCGCTCGGCTGCACCAATGAGGAGAACCTCGAGGCGATCAAGGCCTCGGTCGAGGCGGTGCTCACTGCCGGCAAGGAGGCGATGGTCGACTGCGAGCATTTCTTCGACGGCTTCAAGGCCAATCCAGATTATGCGCTGGCCTGCGCCAGGACGGCCTACGATGCCGGCGCGCGCTGGGTGGTGCTGTGCGACACCAATGGCGGCACGCAGCCCTCCGAGGTGCGCGTCATCGTCGAAAAGGTGATCGCGGCCGGCATACCGGGCGACCATCTCGGCATCCACGCCCATGACGACACCGGCCAGGCGGTGGCGAATTCGCTTGCCGCCGTGGAGGCCGGCGTGCGCCAGATCCAGGGCACGCTGAATGGCATCGGCGAGCGCTGCGGCAACGCCAACCTGATCTCGATCGTGCCGACATTGGCGTTGAAGCCGGCCTTTTCGGGCCGCTTTGCTACAGGCATTTCGGCAGAGGCGTTGACCGGTATATCGCGCCTGTCCCGCGCCTTCGACGAGTTGCTGAACCGCGCGCCCGAAGCGCAGGCGCCCTATGTCGGGGCCTCCGCTTTCGCCACCAAGGCCGGCATCCATGCCTCGGCGCTGGCCAAGGAGCCGGCGACCTACGAGCATGTGCCGCCAGAGACTGTCGGCAACCGCCGCCGCGTCATGGTTTCGGACCAGGGTGGCAAGGCCAATTTCCTCGCCGAGCTGAAGCGGCGCGGCATCGACATGCCGAAGGACGATCACCGGCTGGACGCGCTGATCGCCGTCGTCAAGGAACGTGAGGCGGAGGGCTACGCCTACGAGGGCGCCGACGCCAGCTTCGAGCTTCTGGCGCGCAAGATGCTGCATGGCCTGCCGGAATTCTTCCGCGTCACTTCGTTCCGCTGCATGGTCGAGCGCCGCTTCGACGCCAACGGCCAGCTGAAGACGGTCTCGGAGGCGATCGTGAAAGTGCTGGTGGAGGGCGAGGAGAAAATGTCGGTGGCCGAAGGCCACGGCCCGGTCAACGCGCTCGACATTGCGCTGCGCAAGGATCTCGGCAAATTCCAGAGCGAGATCGCCGATCTCGAACTGGCCGACTTCAAGGTGCGTATCCTCAACGGCGGCACCGAGGCGATCACCCGCGTGCTGATTGAATCGCATGACGGCACCGGTGCGCGCTGGTGGACGGTAGGCGTCTCCGAAAACATCATCGATGCTTCCTTCCAGGCGCTGATGGATTCGATCGTCTATAAGCTGATGAAGAACCGCGACATGGCGGGATTGGCGGCGGCGGAGTAGCGTTGAACCATCAGCGAGACTCGATTGATCCATCAGCAATTTGCGATGGTTTTGGGCAAGCCGCTGGCGCATAGCCTTGGGCCATGACTACCCAAGCACTTCACATCGAGGCCGACACCAAAGCTCGTCGCGGCTTCCTGCTGGCGCTCGGCGCCTACCTGCTTTGGGGGCTGCTGCCCTTCTACATGAAGGCTGTCGCGCATCTGCCGCTGGCCGAAGTCATTGCCCACCGCATCGTCTGGTCGGTGCCGATCGCGGCCGCCGTCCTGGTCTGGGCCGGCCGCACTGCCGATTTCAAAGCGGCAGTTCGTTCGCCGCGCATCATTTCGATGGCGGTGCTGACGGCGGCGCTGATCTCGGTCAACTGGGGCATCTATGTTTGGGCGATCGCGGTCGACCGCACCATCGAGACCGCGCTCGGCTATTACATCAACCCGCTGGTCAGCGTCGTTGTCGGCGCGCTGCTCCTCGGCGAGCGGCTCGACCGCCTGCAGATCGCGGCGGTGGTGCTGGCGACAATCGCGGTCGCGGTGCTGACCATCGACGCCGGCAAGCTACCCTGGGTGTCGCTGGTGCTGGCCTTTTCCTTTGCCGCCTATGGCTTCTTCCGCAAGACGCTGCCAATCGGCCCGAGCCAGGGCTTCCTGCTTGAAGTGCTGCTGCTGTCGGTGCCGGCACTCGGCTACATCATCTTCCTGATCGCCACAGGACAGGATCATTTCGTCTCCAGATCGCTGAACGACACCGCGTTGCTGATCGGCTGCGGTCCGGTCACCGCCGTGCCTCTGCTGTTGTTTGCGTTCGGCGCCAGGCTGCTGCGCCTCTCCACCATCGGCATCATGCAATATATCGCGCCGACGATCGTCTTTTTGATCGCGGTGCTGATTTTCGGCGAACCCTTCGGCAGTGTTCAGGCCATAGCCTTCGGGCTGATCTGGGCGGCACTGGCGATGTACTCCTGGTCGATGTTTTCTTCGGCGCGCAAGACCGTTTCCGCATCAGCTCGAGCCGCGTAACGAAGAAAGGCGGCTGGCCGGTCTTAATGCCGGCAGCCGCGTCTTTCACGAGCGCTCAGCGCTTCGGCCCGAAGCCGGGATATGGCTGCAGCGGCACGACGGCGGCAATATCCATCATGCCGGCCTTGACCAGCGGTAAAGTTGCAAGATGGTGGCGCACATCGGCATCGCTGCCGGCTTCGAACATCATGCCGCTGCCGGGAATGTCGCCCCGATTCCACACCTGACGCACGGCGCCTTCGGCATAGAGCGTGCGGCGCTGCTCGGCCTCGCCAGGCAGCAGCGGCGCGAAATCGGCGTCGGTGAACTTTTCGGTGTTGCGCGCAAGAAGGGCAAAGAACTGCATCGGAATCTCCTGATGTTGGCCGTTGGAATGGCGGAAATATTCGCTTCTGCTGGCCAGACAGTCCAAGACTGATTAGGCTAAATTTGAGACCTCACGGGACTTGAGCATCGAAGCAACAATGTTCGACCTGCGCCAGCTCCGCTATTTCATCACGGTGGCCGAAACCGGCAACGTCGGGCGTGCCGCCGAATTGCTGCACATCTCGCAGTCGCCGCTCAGCCGTCAGATCATTCAGCTGGAGGAGCAGCTGGGCGTCGCACTGTTCGAGAGGGCGAGGCAGCGTGTTCATCTCAATGCCGAGGGCCGCGCTTTTCTTGCCGAGGCGCGTGCGCTGCTGGCCCATGCAAGACGGCTGGAGGAGCTCGGCCGCAATCTCGCCAGCGGTACGGTCGGCCGTCTCGCCATCGGTTATGTGGAAGGTGCGGTCCATGCCGGGCTTGTCGCTCGGATGCTGCGCCAGTTTCACCGCGACCGGCCCGAATTTCATCTTCAACTGAAGGGTCAGCGTTCCGCCGCCCAGATCGAAGCGCTGCGCGAACGATCGCTCGATCTGGGCCTTGTCTACACGCCTCCTTCTGCCGATGATCCCGACATCGTCGCCATGCTCATCATGCGCGAGCCGCTGGTTCTGGCGATGCCGGAAGGCGATCCATTGGCAGAAATCGCGGAGATACTGCCGCAGCAACTGGACGGCCGTACCTGGATCACGGTGGTGCGCCAGCCTGACGACACCAACCGCAGCCAATTTCTCGCCGCCTGTGCGAAGGCCGGTTTCCTGCCCGACATAGCCTATGAGACGACCGATCCGTTGACGTCGTTGGGCTTGGTCAGCGCCGGGCTTGGGCTGGCGACGGTGCAGGCCAGCCTGCGGAGTGCCGCGCCGCCTCAGATCGTGTTTCGCGATCTGCCGTGGTTCGAACGCACCGTCGCGATCCATCTCGCCTGGCGGCGTCAGGACAAGCGTGCGGTCATCGGAGACTTGAGGAAGGCAGTAGGGAAGGAGTGAATAGTGAATAGTGAATAGACAGGCGCCGGTTTGGAAAGTCTTCTACTTCACCATTCACCATTCACCATTCACCATTCACCATTCACTCTACATCTTATCAATCACCGACTGCACGCCCTCCGTCGGTGCATCGACGGAGGATCCCGCCACCATGATAGCGGCGACGATTGCTTCCGGATCCCCGACCACCAGCGGCTTGACCCGTTGCGCCGTGTGGATGAAGCCCTCCGTTGCCATGTGGTCGAGCAACGCCAGCATCGGATCCCAGAACCCGCCGACGTTGCCGAAGACGATCGGCTTGCGGTGATGGCCGAGCTGTGCCCAAGTCATGATCTCGACGATCTCCTCGACGGTGCCGATGCCGCCGGGCAACGCCACAAAGGCGTCGGATTTCTCAAACATCCTGTGCTTGCGCTGGTGCATGTTGTCGGTGATGACGAGCTCGTCGAGCCGGTTAAGCGCGGTTTCGGTCGCCTCCCGGTTGATCAGAAAACGTGGAATTATGCCGGTTACCTTGCCACCGGCCTTTAATGCCCCTTCAGCGACGGCACCCATGATCCCTTTAGTGCCGCCGCCATAAATCAGACGCAGGCCGGACTTGGCGATCGAGCGGCCAAGCAGGTGTCCGGCCTTGATATAGGTCTCATCTCGGCCGGGGGACGAGCCGCAATAGACGCAGACAGATCGAATCGTGTTCATGTTATGATTGGTGATAGGGACTATTGGCATGGTCAAGCCCTGGGGCGGGCTTTTTCTTGTCGGCTTTGGTAAAACAGGCTAGACCGAAATTAGGTGGCTAAGGGGCAGGGAAACATGGCAATTAATCCATTGAAGGCGTTTTTGTTCGCGGCTGGCGGCTCTGTCGCCGCGGCGGGAACCGCCTATGTATCGGGCGCGCTCGACCCGTATCTCAATTCTACCCGGCCTGCGGAGGTCGCGGCGCTGACGCCGCCGGCTTCGAAACCGGCTGCTCCGGCGACCGAGGGCCGGCTGCCGCCTGCGCCCGCCGCGTCCACCGATGCGGCAGCGCCCGCCGCGCCGGCCGCAGCAGGTGCAATCGTGCCGACCTTCGACATCGTGCGCGTCGAAAGCAACGGCTCGATCGTCGTCGCCGGCAATGCGGCGCCCAACGCCAAGGTCGAGATTCTCAACGGTTCGGCTGTGCTCGGCTCGACGGTCGCCGGTCCCGACGGCGCCTTTGCCATTGTTCTCGACGATCCGCTGAAGCCCGGCGACTACACGATCACACTGCGCTCGACGGCTGGCAATGTCGTGACCGCCTCGGCGCAGACCGCCGTCGTTTCGATCCCCCAGAATTCCACCGGTCAGGTGCTGGCAATGGTCGAGGAGCCGGGCAAGCCGTCCGAACTGCTCACTGTTCCGGCCCCTCAGGCGAAATCTGACGCCCCGCCGCCTGTCGGCGAACAGGCGGCCGTTCAGCCACCCGCCACCGGCACCGAATTGCCGGCTGCCGCAGCGCCGGCGCCAGCCGCCCCGGCGGCTGATGTTCCAGCAGCGCCTGCTCCTGCCGCGCCGGCCGCTGTTGAAGCCGCGCCGGCTGCGGCAGCGCCCGCCACACCGGCAGCGCCCGCTACTTCCGCGGCGGAGCCGAAGATCGTCGTCGAAGCTGTCGAAATCGACGGCAACAAGATTTTCGTTGCCGGCGTCGCCGATCCCGGCCGCAAGGTGCGTGCGTATGCCAACGATATCCTGCTCGGTGACGCGAAGACCTCGCCCGACCGCCACTTCCTGGTCGAAGCGACACGCGACATCCCGGTCGGCACCTACACCATCCACGTCGATGCGCTCGATGCCGACGGCGTGACGGTGGTGGCCCGTGCGGCTGTGCCGTTCGAGCGCGAGCCTGGTGAGGCGGTTGCGGCCGTGGCGCCGGCCGAGCAGAAGCCTGCCGGGGTAAAACAAGCCGAGCCGAATGCTCCGGCGACCGAAGCCGCACCGGCAACGGCCGCCGAAACGCCCGCAACTGCCCCCACTCCTACAACCGAGGCCCCGGCCGAAATGGCTGTCGCAGCGCCTCCGGGCGAAACTCCCGAGACCGTGGCGCCAAAGCTCGAACATGCCGATGGCGCAGTCATCATCCGCCGCCATGACACGCTGTGGCGGATTTCGCGGCGGGTCTATGGCCAAGGCATGCGCTACTCGACCATCTATCTCGCCAACCAGGACCAGATCAGCAATCCGAACCGCATCTGGCCGGGGCAGGTGTTCAAGGTGCCGGAGAAATCGAAGGAAGGCGAGCCCGCCGATCTCAAGGCAATGGGCGACCAGATGACGACGGCGCCAGTCAAGTCCGAGTAGCCGTTCTGCCCATCAGGATAGCTTGCGGCAGGGCCAGTCATCGTTTATCGCCGATGGACGATGACCGAATCCCCCCTCGTAACGGACCGAAGCCGCGCGGCAGATGAACGCGCGCCGGCCAACTGCACGCCGGCCAACTGCACGCCGGATAGCCGCGCTGTCGCTGTCCGGCTCGCGGCCCTTTCGCATCCAGCGCGGATCGAAATTCTCAAACACCTTTCCGCAAGCCGTTCCTGCTGCTGTCGCGAGGTCGTCGAGCATCTCGACCTGGCGCAGTCCACCGTTTCCCAGCATTTGAAGATCCTGGTCGAGGCCGGGCTGATCCGCTTCGAGCCTGACCGCCAGCGCTCGCGCTATGAACTCGACCGCGCCGCGCTCGCCGATGTTTCGGCATCGCTGGCCGCGCTGGTCGATTCCTGCTGCTCCGGCCGCTAAAATCATAAAGGTAAACAAGAATGGCCGAGAAAACCGTTTCCGCAGATTCCGGCTCGACCTTCAGAACGTTGCGCAATCTCTGGCCCTATATGTGGCCGGCCGACCGCGCCGACCTGAGGGCGCGCGTGGTGTGGGCAACCGTACTGCTGGTTGTCGCCAAGCTGACCCTGGTGGCCGGACCCTATTTCTTCAAATGGGCGACCGACGCACTGGCCGGCGATAGCAAATCGCCGCCGCCGCTGCCGGCCCTGCTGCTGGCGCCGGTCATGCTGGTCGTCGCCTACAATGCCGTGCGGCTGGTGCAGCTCGGCTTCAACCAGTTACGCGACGCCCTGTTTGCACGGGTCGGCCAGCATGCGGTGCGCCGGCTCGCCTTCCGCACCTTCGTGCACATGCACGAACTGTCGCTGCGCTTCCACCTCGAACGGCGCACCGGCGGACTGTCGCGCGTCATCGAGCGCGGCACCAAGGGCATCGAGACGATCGTCCGCTTCACCATGCTGGCGACGGCGCCGACAATCGTCGAATTCGCGCTCACCGCCGGCATCTTCGCCGTCACCTATGGCTGGCTATACGTCTTGGTGATCGCGGTCACGGTCTGGCTCTATGTCTGGTTCACCGTCAGGGCGAGCGATTGGCGTATTTCGATCCGCCGTGAGATGAACGAAAGCGACAATGAAGCCAGCACGAAGGCGATCGACTCGCTGCTCAACTACGAAACAGTCAAATATTTCAATAACGAAGCCATGGAGGCCGAGCGGTTCGACCGGTCCACGGCGCGCTATGAGTTGGCGGCGACCAGGACCTGGACCTCGCTTGGCTGGCTGAACTTCGGCCAAGGTGTGATCTTCGGTATCGGCATGACCGTCGTCATGGTGATGTCGGCGCTCGAGGTGAAGGCGGGCACACACAGCGTCGGCGATTTCGTCTTCGTCAACGCCATGCTCATGCAGCTTTCGGTGCCGCTGAATTTCATCGGCATGATCTACCGCGAAATTCGCCAGGGCCTGACCGACATCGAAAACATGTTCGATCTGCTCGATGTCAAGCGTGAGATCGTCGATCGGCCGGGCGCCAAGCCGCTGGTCGTCGATGCCGGCAGGGTCGAGTTCCGCGACGTACATTTTTCCTACGACCCCAACCGCAAGATCCTGAAGGGCATCAGCTTCGAGGTGCCAGCCGGCAAGACGGTGGCCATCGTCGGCCCCTCCGGAGCCGGCAAGTCGACCATTTCGCGGCTTTTGTTTCGCTTCTACGACATCCAGCGCGGCAAGATTTTGATCGACGGCCAGGACATTCGCGACGTGACGCAGGAGAGCTTGCGCGCTGCCATCGGCATGGTGCCGCAGGACACGGTGCTGTTTAACGACACCATCGCCTACAACATCCGCTACGGCCGCGTCGGCGCCAGCGAGGAGGATGTGCGCAAGGCGGCAGAACTGGCCCAGATCGGACCGTTCATCGAGCGGCTGCCCGACGGCTATCGCTCAATGGTCGGCGAGCGCGGATTAAAACTGTCCGGCGGCGAGAAGCAGCGGGTGGCGATTGCCCGCACCATTTTGAAGGCACCGCCGATCCTGATGCTCGACGAGGCGACCTCGGCACTGGACAGCCACACCGAGCAGGAGATCCAGGCGGCACTCGACCTGGTCAGCCAGGGCCGCACCACCCTCGTCATCGCCCATCGGCTGTCCACAGTGATTTCGGCCGACGAGATCATCGTCCTGCAGGATGGCCAGATCGCCGAGCGCGGCACCCATGTCGCCTTGATAGCCAAGCGCGGCCTTTATGCATCGATGTGGGACCGCCAGCGCGAGGCAAGCGAGGCCGAGGAGCGGCTGCGCATTGCCCGCGAAAGCGACGAGTTCGGCGTCGTCGTCCGCCGCCGCACCTCGGAGGTGAGCTGAAAATTCGTGCTTGACCTCAACTTAAGTTGAGATCGTAGGCCGTTTTGGATCGCAGCAAGATGCGTCGTTCAAAAACGGAGACAATCGATATGAATGGGATAAATCAGGCAGTTAGTGGCGGCAGTGTATTCCGGGTGGACAAGTTTGTCGTTCCGGCCAACGCCCGCGAGGAGATTCTTGCCAAGGTCCGGATGACGCATGATTTGCTGCGCCAGCAGCAAGGGTTCGTCCAGGATTTCCTGCTTGAGCAATTCTCGGGGCCGGGCGAGTTCAACCTCGTGACCATTGTCGAATGGGAAGGGCAGGCCGCCGTCGACAAGGTCGTGCCGATCATCAAGGCTGCGCATGAGCGCATCGGCTTCAATCCTCAGGAGACCATTGCGCGACTTGGCGTCAAGGCCGATATCGCCAACTATCAGCGGATTCCCGGGGTGTAAGCTCTTCTACGGCCAGCCGGCGCCCGGCGCGGTAGCCTCGATGCTGAGCACCTGGCCGGTACGGGCATCGCTAATCATATGTTCGAAGCCGTGCCATTCGGCGGCGACGATGAACAGCGTTTTTGCCTCGCTGCCGCCGAGCATGCAGGCAAAACAGCCGCGATCGACGTCGACGCTTTCGAGCATCGCGCCGCCCTCGCGCACCCGCACGCAATGCCGGTTCGGAACGTCGGCGTACCAGGCCGCACCTTCGGCATCGAGGCAGATGCCGTCGGGAAAACCGTTGCCGAGATTGGCCCAGATCCTGCGGTTGGAAAGGCCACCATCGGCAGCGATGTCGAAGGCGGTCAGCCGGTTGGCGTGGGACTCGGCAACGATAAGCGTCTTGTTGTCAGGCGTCACCGCCATGCCATTGGCGAAGGCGAGGTTCTCAGCCACCTGCTGAACCGAGCCGTCAGGCGCGACCAGCACGATGGCGCCGGGGCCGAAATGCTGGCCGGGATCCGGAGCGGGCCCACCGCCATTGACATAGATGTTGCCGCGTCCATCGACGACGATCTCGTTCCACGGGCCCTTTGATAGTTGTCTCAGATCGGCATGGGTGACCAATGTCCCGTCTGCCTCCTGCCTGAGGATCAGCCCTTCGCGGCCGGACACGACAAGCAGGCGCCCGTCCGGAAGCCAGTCAATGGAATAGGGCAGGGTGGCCGGCACGGTGAGCACGATCTCGCTGTTGCCCAGAGCGTCAACGGCGATGATCTGGCCTGTGCCCCAGTTGCAGAGCCACAGCCGGCCGTCATGCCAGCGCGGTGACTCGCCGAAGGCCAAGCCGTTCATCACCACTTGCACTTGCCTAGCTGCTGATTTCTGCATGGGCCGAGAACCTCCGGGTTTGCGCAAATCGTCATGGCCGAAAGGCCGATGAGAGGCGCTGTCTTGCCAAGGACGGGCGAGAGTGCTGCGTTCCGACAATCGCAATGAACATTTCCGGTTGATCACTTCGGCAGTCCGGATGCTGCTAACGGCATCCTGAAACGGCGGCAACCGCCACCCCCGAGCGCTCTCATTGTCGCGTTGCGACCGCGGGGTGTTTCCGCTATTGAGGCCGGACTTGGAACCAAGGTTGCCCTCATCCATGAGCCTCGTTGACACGATCAAGAATGCATTCGTTCCGATCCATCGCGAGGGTTATCCCTTTATCGCTGCGTTCGGCGCGGCGACGCTCTTTCTTGGCTACTTCTCCTCGACCCTGTTCTGGATCGGTCTCATCCTGACGGCCTGGTGCGCCTATTTCTTCCGCGATCCCGAGCGTGTCACGCCGATCGATGACCGGCTGGTTGTCAGCCCGGCCGACGGCATCGTCTCGGCGGTTGGCCCGGCCGTGCCGCCGCGCGAGCTTGGCCTCGGCGGCGGCGAAATGACCCGCATCTCGGTGTTCATGAACGTCTTTTCCTGCCACGTGAACCGCTCCCCGGTGCGCGGCCGCATTTCCAGGATCGAGCATCGGCCAGGAAAATTCCTCAATGCCGAACTCGACAAGGCAAGCACCGAGAACGAGCGCAACGGGCTGGTCATCGAAAGCCCCAATGGAACGGTCGCCGCGGTACAGATTGCCGGCCTGGTGGCGCGGCGCATCGTCTGCTGGGCCGAGCCCGGCGGCGCCATCGGCACCGGCGAGCGCTTCGGGCTGATCCGCTTTGGCTCGCGCGTCGATGTATTCCTGCCCTCGACCGCGACGCCGCGTGTCGCCGTCGGCCAGACCGCGGTTGGCGGTGAGACGGTGCTGGCGGAATTCGGCGGCGTTGCCGCAACGCCGCTCGTGCGGATCTCCTGACCGGTGGCCCCGCCGTTCAAAAAATTCGAGGCGCATGGCGGCGGTGGCCCGCGCATTCGCGAAATCCCGATGCGCATGGTGCTGCCCAATCTGGTCACGGTGCTCGCCATCTGCGCCGGCCTGTCCGGTATTCGCTTCGGCTTCGAGGGCCGCTTCGAGCCAGCGGTGGTGATGGTGCTGCTCGCGGCCTTCCTCGATGGTATCGACGGCCGTCTGGCGCGAATGCTGAAGGCGACTTCCAAATTCGGCGCCCAGATGGATTCGCTGGCCGATATCGTCAATTTCGGCGTGGCACCGGCACTGGTGCTCTATGCCTTTCTGCTCGACAGGGCAGGTTCGCCGGGCTGGATCGCCGCGCTGCTGTTCACCATCGCCTGTGGGATGAGGCTTGCCCGTTTCAACGTGCTCGACGAAGAACTCGACCGTCCGCAGTGGCAGACCGAATATTTCGTCGGCGTGCCGGCGCCGGCGGGTGCGGTGCTGGTGATGCTGCCGCTGTATCTGTTCTTCCTCAGGCTTGGGCTTGAACCCAGCCGCCTGGCAGCCTTCATTGCCACCGGCTTTACAATATTGGTGGCGTTCCTGCTGGTCAGCAGACTGCCCGTCTATTCCGGCAAGAGCGTCAGGATACCGGGCGACAGGGTGCTGCCGATCATCCTCGCAGTCGTCCTCTACGTCCTGCTTTTGATGACCTATCCCTGGTATACGCTGACGGCCTCGGTTGCCGGCTATCTGGTCTTCTTGCCGTTCAGCGTGCGCGCCTATTCGAGACGCGCCAAGCGCGAAGGCGAGAAGGTGCCGTCCTCGGATATTGGCTGACAGATTTGGTGCCAGTTCGCGTTGCGCCTGGCAGTGCATGATTCCGAAAAGGGTCGTCCGTTTAGACTCAGGACCGGCTCACACAGCGCGCGGCGCTGTGGAATGCACCTCAAAAGCCCCGTTTTCGGAACTTGCTGGGCGGCTAGACCGTTTGTGTTTGGTAGGTCCGTCTGAGCGGCTGCTCTACGTCGCGCAAGCTGCCGCATCGGGCGCAGAACCATCGGAAACGAGGAGAAATGGCTGTCATCCTCATCGGCGTGTTACTGACTGTCGCCGGCCTCGTCTATATGGCGGTAGCAGCCATCATGCGCGGGCGGCTTAGTGAACCGGCCGCTGTCTCCACCGCGCCGGACAGTCCGACGCCTAATCTCGCAACACCAGGTCCGACCCTGGAGCCGCGGCGGCGCGGGCTCCGTTTTCTCGGCCTGTCGCAGAACTGGCCGGGCCTGCTGATGATGGCCGTCGGGGCCATTCTGCTGTTGTCGGTCGTGGTCTTCTAATGCATTCGCGCAAAAGTGTGCAGCGGTTTTGCGATAACGGCATGCATAAAAGCAAGAGTCCAAAGCGCGTCGCACAAGGCCGGTCGAACGCGACGCGCTTTAGAGTTTTCGACAGCAAACCTCAGGCGGCTGCGCTCAGTCCCAGCCTCTCGAGCGCCAGCTTTCTAGTCGAGACATAGTCGGTCTTGCCGGAGCCCAGTACCGGGATCTCCTCGACCTTGACGATGTCGTTCGGCACCATCAGTTCGGCCGCGCCGGCTTTTTTGCCGAATTCGCGCAATTCGTGGGGATCGGCATTGTCGGCGGTGGTGACCAGAACGAGGCGCTCGCCGCGCCGCTTGTCCGGCACCGCTACCACGGCGTGATGCTCTTCCGGCCACAGCGACTGCACCAGCATCTCGACCGCACCAAGCGATACCATCTCGCCGGCTATCTTGGCGAAGCGCTTGGCGCGGCCGCGAATGGTGATGAAGCCTTCGCGATCGACCGAAACGATATCGCCGGTGTCGTGCCAGCCTTCGAGCGGCTGCAGCTCGCCAGGCCGGTCGCTGGTCATGTAGCCCATCATCAGGTTCGGCCCGTCGAGCCACAGCCGGCCGGCGTCGCTGATGCCTTCAACCGGTTCGAGTTTCATGCGCATGGCCGGTAGCAGCCGCCCGACCGTTCCGTCGCGGCCGTGGATGGCGGTGTTGACGGCAACCACTGGTGCGGCCTCGGTCAAGCCAAAACCTTCGATGATCTCGGCCTGGAAGCGCTCGCGGTAAACCCGGCGCGTCTCCGGCTTCACCGCCTCGGCACCGGCCACGACGAAGCGCAGGCTGGAAAAATCGCCGTCCTTGGCGGTGCGGGCATAGTTGGCGAGGAACGTGTCAGTGCCGAACATCACCGTCGGCCGGACCTTGCGCGCCACCTCCGGAATAAGTTTGTAGTGGAGCGGTGACGGGTAGAGGAACAGCTTTACTCCGGTGACCAGCGGCAGGATGGTGCCGCCGGTCAGCCCGAACGAGTGGAACACCGGCAGCACGTTGAGCAGGATATCGGCCGGCGAGATGGTGATGCGGGCTTCCGCCTGCATCGCATTGGCAAGAAGGTTCCGGTGCGACAGCACCACGGCCTTGGGCGTGCCTTCCGAGCCGGAGGTGAACAGGATCACTGCCGGCTTGGCCGCATCCTGGCGCTGCAACGGCCAGCGCCACAGCAAGCCGGCTGCGGCCTTGTCCAGCACGGTCACGCTTGCGCGGACATCCTCCAGCCACAGCAGTTTCGCCCCGCCCTTTTCCACCGCCTCGACGATGTCGGCGAGGTTGGCCTTTTCGACAAAGGCGCGTGAGGAGACCACGGTGCGGATCATCGCCGTGCGGATGGCGGCGGTGACGCTGGCCGGGCCGGCGGTATAGTTGATCATTGCTGCCACCCGCGCAGCCGACAGAAGTCCGACGAACGACAGCACGACGCCATTGGCGTTGGGCAGGAGCAGCCCAACCGCTTCGCCCGGCGCTGTTATTGCCTCGAACCGTCGGCCCAAAACCCTGGCGCCGATGAACACTTTCCGGTAGCTCAGGGCACCGCCAATGACGTCCTCGATTATTGGGTGCGAAGCGCCAACACGGTCGGCCGCATCGCGCATGGCGAGGAACAGCCCTCGGTCGAGATCACTGCCGAAAAGCCTGGCCTCGGCGAAGCGATCAAACAGCGCATTGGTGTTGGAGGCCTGATCTGGGTTCCGCGCCACCAGCTCGGCGATGGTCATCGGCTCCAGCGCGCTGATCGACAGCTGCGGAAACCAATGGCGCGGCGCCTTGTCCGCCGGCGTCAGCGAGGCCGGCAGACTGCGTGCGCCGGCAACGAAGACCGGCACGATACGGGCGTCGGCCTGCATGGCGATACGAGTGATGGCGCGAAACAACCGAAACGACTTGAGGTCTGGCTCGACCGCATCCGGCAGGTAAACGGCGAGCCGGCCCTTGCCCTTCAGCACCCGCACCAATCTGCGGCTGACGAAGACATGCTCGGCGTTGAAGGCGATGGTGCGGCCGAGCTCGCGCCACGGCTCCAGCCACGGCGATCTGGCCGAAGCCTGGTCGAGGATGTGCAGCGTGTCCTCCGGCAGCAGCGACAGCATCAGCGCCGGCTCGATGCGTGACTGATGCCAGATGACATAGATGACCGGGGCCACCGACCTGCGCGCAATCTTGATGCGCTCGTCGCTGATCCGGTAGGCGAGCTTGAACGGCACGTAGAGCAGCGCTTGGCTCAAACGCAGGCCGAGACGGAACTTCTCCACCACGCCGATCAGCAGCCAGGCCGCGACAAGACCCGCAAGCAGCGCCAGTGTCAGGATCATCGCCGCATCTCCCAACGATCTCACGTCACGGCTCTTCAGTGGCCGCTTCGGGTGAGAACCTAGCCGAAGTTGGATCAACGTCAATGCGGCTCCATTTTTCCTTCTCTCCTATGTTTGATTCGGCTCGGCTGCCTATCGCAGCTACGCCGCTTTCATCCTTCCGCTGATGAAGCGGAATTCCTGCGTCTTGCCGCCAAAGCCATAGGCGGCTGCAGGCACTTCATGCACGAGGGCGTAGCTTTCCTCATGCACCTTACCCAGCAGCCGGCCGAATGCCGCGAAAATTGCCTGCAGATACGCCTCCAGTTCGAGCTTGGTGTTGGTGCCGTCGACAACCTTGATGTCGAGCCAGGCTGTGTTGGTGCCATGCTCGGCCAGCGACTTGCCGCCGGCGAACCAGTGCTCGGGGTCGTGATAGGAAATGGCAACAGCTGTGATCGTCGCGTCCTTGCGCAGATGCGTGGCCGTCAGTTCGGTCACTTCCTTGGCAATGGCGGCGGACAAAGCGGCATCGGGCTTGCCGGTAACGCTGACATTGATGATCGGCATATTTCTTCTCCTCGGTTTCAAGCGGCGCCTCTTCGCCGTCGAGAAAATCATGCCATCGTCCTTTGATCAAAAAAATCGAATTGTTTTTGATAAATACTTTGATAGTATCGAATTATTATGATGCAGTTGTTCGATCCCGACCTCCTCAAGACTTTCCTCGCTTTCGTCGACGGCGGTTCCCTAGCGCGGGCCGCGTCGATCGTCGGTCGCTCGCCGTCCGCAGTGACCGCGCAGATGCAGCGGCTGGAGGATGTTGTCGGCGAACCGCTGCTGGTGCCGCAGGGGAGAGGGCGCGGCCTGACGCCGGCAGGCGAGGATCTGATCGTTCACGCGCGTCGCATCCTTGCCGCGCACCGCGAGGCGTGGCTGGCCCTCAAAGGCGCGCACGCCGACGGGCGCGTCGCCATCGGCACCACGCAGGATTTCGCCGACAGCGTCTTGCCGCAGCTTCTCAGGGCTTTTGCTGTCAGCCATCCGCGCGTCAGGATCGAACTGCGCGTCGGCCGTTCCGCCGAACTGGCGCAGGCTTTGCAGGCCGGCACCCTTGATCTGGCCATTGCCATGCGGCAGGTGCCGACACGGGACGAAGTCGGTGTGCTCAAGGAGCCAATGATCTGGCTTTGCTCACAGAACGGGCTGGCCACCCGCCACGACGAACTGCCCTTGGCGCTGCTCGATCCCCATTGCGGGTTTCGCGAAGCGGCGACCAGTGCACTCGATGCGGCCAGCCGTCGCTACCGCATTGCTGCCGGCAGTGCCAGCCTCGCCGGCCTGCGCACGGCGGTGCACGCCGGCATCGCCTTGACGTTGAGGACGGCGCGCTTCGCTCATTCCGGCATCGTCGAGGCGCCGCGCGATCTTGATCTGCCGCCGGTGCCGGTCGCCGAATTCGCCGTCCGCTTGCGTGAGGATGCCGACCGGCCGGCGCAGGATCTGGCAGCGTTGTTCAGCGGCAACCTGGCCTTGGCCAATTGAGCCAGCAAAGAAAAAGCCGACCTTGCGGTCGGCTTCTAAGTAGGACGGGCCGAGGGGTTTGGGGGGACTTGGGGTGGCCCGTCGCAGCCATAATGCCTGAGCCCTATGATGGTTCCATGACTTTTCAAATTAATTTTCAGGACCGGATTTCTCGTGATCGGACCACCAACTCGCGCTCGGACGCGGCGAGGATTGGTCATGCATCCGCTGCGCGCTGCCTGGCCATCAGCCAGTCGCGGCCGGCGTGAGCGAACACCGCGCAAAGCACGATGGCGCCACCGACCATGCTGGCTGCCGGCGGGATCTCCGCCAGGAACAGGAAGGCAAACAGGATCGCGAATGGCACTTCAGCTGAACCCAGCAATCCGGACTCGGCCGCCGGAATAAGCCGGGTGCCCTCCGTCCACAGGATCGAAGCCAGCGCGAATGAGGCGCCGAAGGTGGCTAGAAGCACAGCGTCCCTGGCCGGGACAGCCAGCGGATCGGCGACGAACCAGCCGAGCACGAACAGAAGGAATGCCGACACCGCACCCGCCCACACCACCGGCGTGTCGCGGAAGGCGCGCACCATGATCATGTAGAGCGCGCTGCCGATCGTCATCAGCAGCGCCAGCCCGTCGCCGAACAAATGGCCGGTGCCGAAGCCGGACCAGACCATGATTGCCACACCGCATAGTGACACAGCAGCGGCGGCAAGCGTCTGCAGCCGGAACGGCTCGCGGACCAACAGGAGGGCCAGCAGCGCGGTGACGAACGGGGCCGTGGCATAGATGATCGCGACATTGGCGACAAAGGTGAACTTGAACGCCGAGATAAAGGCGATGCTCGCGAGCGCGCCCTCGATCGCCAGCAGCCAGCCTCGCCAGCCGAGCCGCAAGCTGTCGCGACCGCCGGAGCGCTGGCGGCGCCATAGGACATAGAGGCTGATCAGGATCGAGCCGACGAAGCCGCGCCAGCAGGTAATGGTCAGCGGGTCGGCATGGATCGATTTGGTCAGCACGCCGGTGAGGCCGAAGACGGCCGCCGATGCCGAGACCAGGATGATACCGAGGGTACGCTCGCGGGCGCTTTCCACTGTGCATGGCATGTCCAGCGATCCCGTCATCTCACCAGCCTACGCTGCCCCTTCCTGACACCATAGTGTCAGCTTGAGGCGTCCTGCATCGAAAACAGCAGGTAGGCAGCTCCGGTGAACAGGATTCCGGCAAGAACCCGTTCGCGGGTTTCCACGATGGCGATATCGGCCATATGTCCGGCGGCCTTACGAATGTGTTGCGAGAGACGGTGTGAAGGCGTTGGATACTCCCCGTATCGATAGTGTGCTGAAGGTTCTGCAAAAAGTTTTGGAGAGAGAACGGCGCCTGCTCTGAGGGGCGAGCGGCCATGGCACGGTGGTGACGTTGCGATCACCGATTC
>NZ_JAMYOZ010000031.1:0-79062 GCF_040320095.1 Mesorhizobium sp. M0800 | reverse complement strand
CGTGCCTCCGCGCCCCCCCCCCTTTCTCCACGCGGACCGCGCACCCGCGGGGGGGGGTGTGGTGGGGGTGGCTGCCCGGCCCGCGGAGAGGGGCCTTCGTAGAGCGCGGTTCCCCCTCTCCGTCTCGGCTTCGCCGAGCCACCTCTCCCCCACTTTCGTGGGGGCGAGGAACCCAAGCTGGAATGAAGCCGCGATGCCAACCTGAAGCGATTTCCCTAAAACACAGCAAGTTTGTTCTTGCTTTGTGCCGGCAGCTATGCTACTAATTTGGGAATGGTGCCAATTGGCTCCAACGACCCGCCCGCGAGGCGGGTTTTTTATTTCAAGCTTTGAAAGTTCCGATGTTGCCGACCTGAGGTCGGCGGGACAGCGCCCTGGACAGCACCCCCCTCTGGCCTGCCGGCCATCTCCCCCTCAAGGGGGGAGATTGGGTATCTTGTCTGCTTCCGCCAATCACCAACGTTGCAGGATTGGCGGCTAGGGCGAAGCTGCTGATCTCCCCCCTGGAGGGGGAGATGGCCGGCAGGCCAGAGGGGGGCGCCGCAGAACTCGACGCGTGTGCCTGCCATTCTCTACGCCTCATCCTCATCGTCGAGCAGACGGGTGGCGCGCCAGCGGGTGAGCACATTGTTGGTCTGTTCGATGACGAAGAAGCGCGCGGAATCGCGGTCATAGCCTTCGGCGAGCAGCTTTTCGTAGTCGGTGTGGGCGTGGCGAATATGCGCAATCGTCGCCAGCCACACGGCAATGCTCGGCGGCAAGCTCTTCATGTGCACGGCGCCGGCATCGGCACGGATCTTTTCCATGTCGGCATAAGGCGCCAGCGGCAGCAGCGCTGTCAGCGCCTTGGCGATGGCGCGGCGGCGGCCGGTCGGCGCGCTCATCACTCGACCCGTCCTGGCTCGTCCCGCCCGGACATGGTCGCCTCGGCGAAGGCATCGGTCGAGGCGAAATAGGGCTTGATGTCGATGACCGGCGTGCCGTCGAGCACGTCGATGGCGTCGAGATCGATGCGGCCGGTGTCGATGTCGAGGGCAACGAGCTTTGCGACATGCAGTCCGACAGGATTCGGCCGGGCAGGGGAGCGCAGTGAAAAGACGCCTTTCGGCTCTGTGGCATGGCGGGGTTTCTGGACAATCAGTTGCCGCGGCGCATGGTGCAGCCAGGACAGGATGATGACGTGGCTGGCGCGTTCCAGCCCAAGCAAGCCATCACGATAAGGCGGGTTGATGACCAAGTGCGCCGCCTGTCCCGCCTCTCGCGCCGCCTTCATGTTCTTGGGGCAAGTGTCCCGTGTCGTCCACGGCGAAGCGATGCGGCCGATGAAGACGACATGGCCATCCGGCGGCATCGTTGCCGGGTCGGTTTCCAGAAGCTTTTCGCCGCTGCGCGTTTCGAACATGGGTCTCGCCTCGATCATGCTTCCGACTTTGCGCGATCCGCCACGCATGCGTCATTTTCTTGTCCGGAAGCGACATAGCGCTTGCAAGCCCATCAAAACCGACATAAACATATGTTTATATCTTTTCATAGAGAATGCTCGCATGCATGTCGCTCTCGACACGATGGTAGATACATTGAAGGCGGCTGCCGAATCCAGCCGGCTGCGCATATTGGCGCTGCTGTCGCGCGGCGATCTGACCGTGTCCGATCTCACCGAAATCCTTGGCCAGTCGCAGCCGCGCGTCTCGCGCCATTTGAAATTGCTGCTGGAGGCCGGGCTGATCGGCCGCTACCAGGAGGGCTCGTGGGCGTTCTTCCGGCTGTCGGATTCCGACTCCTCGCGCGATTTCGTGCTCAGGCTGGTCTCCGGCATCCGCGGCGCCGATCCGCAGGTCGAGCGTGATCTCGAACGGCTGGCCGCGGTCAAGCGCAAGCGGCAGGACCGGGCTGCCGAATATTTCTCGGTAAACGCCGCAAGCTGGGACCATATCCGGTCGCTGCACGTGCCGGATCGCGCGGTCGAAGCAGCCCTCATCAAGCTCGTCGGCAAGCGGCCGTTCCAGTCGATGCTCGATCTCGGCACCGGCACCGGACGGCTGCTCGAGATCTTTTCGCCGCTCTATCGGCGCGGTATCGGCATCGACATGTCGCGCGAAATGCTGACGGTGGCGCGCGCCAATCTCGACAAGGCCGGCGTTTCGAATGCGCAAGTGCGCCAGGGCGACATTTTTGCGCCACCGGTCGAACGCGACGCCTTTGATCTCGTTACCATCCATCAGGTGCTGCATTATCTCGACGATCCCGCCCGCGCCATCCGCGAGGCGGCGCGTCTGTTGCGCCCGGCCGGCCGGCTGGTGATCGTCGATTTCGCGCCGCACGCGCTGGAGTTCTTGCGCGAGGAGCACGCGCATATGCGTCTCGGCTTTTCCGACCGGCAAATTGGCGACTGGTTTTCCGAGGCCAGCCTCGACCTTGAGGACAGCCAGGAATTCGAGCCGCGCGGCGGCAACGAGGCCAAGCTCACCGTCAAACTCTGGCTCGGCCGCGATCGGCGCATGCTGATTGCCGAGCCTTCCAACGACAGACAACCGGCCAATGCGTATCCGATAGGGGAAACCGCCTGATGAACCAGTTCCGCTTCTCCCGCCGCCCCGACATCGGCGACAAGGTCAGGGTTTCGTTCGAGTTCTTTCCGCCGAAAAACGATGAGATGGAAGCAAGGCTGTGGGACACGGTCACCCGGCTTGAGCCGCTCAAGCCGAAATTCGTCTCGGTCACCTATGGCGCCGGTGGTTCGACCCGCGAGCGGACGGCCCGCACCGTCAAGCGCATCCTCAATGAAACGACGCTGACGCCGGCGGCGCACATGACTTGTGTCGATGCGGCGCGCCACGAGGTCGATGCGGTGATCCGGGAGTTCGCCGATATGGGCGTCAAGCGTTTCGTCGCCCTGCGCGGCGATCCGGCCGAGGGCGTCGGCGCGGCCTACCGGCCGCATCCGGAAGGCTATGCCAATGGCGCCGAACTGGTTGATGCGTTGAAGGGCGCCGGCGATTTCGACATATCGGTCTCGGCCTATCCGGAAAAACATCCGGAAAGCCCGGATTTCGCCACCGATTTCGACATGCTGAAGCGCAAGGCCGACAATGGGGCGACGCGGGCGATCACCCAGTTCTTCTTCGACAACGATCTCTATGAGCGCTATGTCGAGCGGGCACGGCGGGCCGGCATCTACATACCGATCGTGCCGGGCATATTGCCGGTGCACAATTTCACCCAGGTCGCCAACTTCTCGGCGCGGTGCGGCGCCTTGGTGCCAGCATGGCTGGCCGAGCGTTTCGATGGGCTGCAGAACGATCCGCAAACGCATGCGCTGGTGGCATCTGCCGTGGCGGCCGAGCAGGTGCTGGACCTTGTCGAGCGCGGCGTCGGCGATTTCCACTTCTATACGATGAACCGGGCCGATCTGGTCTTCGCCATCTGCCACATGATCGGCATCAGGTCGCACGAAGTCGAGGCGGCGGGATCAGCCGCGGCGTAAGGCGGCAGGCACCTTTTTGAAATGTCAAAGATCGGGGGAATGCAAAAGGCCGGGCAAAATGCCCGGCCTTTTCAATGGTTTGGAGTATTCGGTGCTGGTCTTCCCCCGCTCAGCGGCCTTATGGAAGGACGCCCATAATGAGGGCGCCGATGAATGCAAACGCAGCACAAATCATCAATGCGTTGATCGGCCTCGTCAGTCCCATGTCATAGCCTCCTCTTAAAGAGCTATGGCGAGAGTCTAGGGTCATTTGTGCCACAGGCAAGCAGAAACTTTGCTGCAATGCGACGAGATTGTGGAATTTGCGACCTGCCGTTTGCCGTTAGGCATTGAAACTCTTTGTCAAAAGCCGGCTCGGGACCTGTGAATAATTTGTGGCAAAGCCGTGGCAGTAGCGAGAATGGCAGCGCTACCGCGGCAAAAATCGGAATCGATTTTCGGAATGACTGAAGATTCGGAGCGTCGGAGCGCCCTTTGCATGTCCAACCGGATGCTGCACGCTATACGAATGCGGTGGGCAACCAGCAGCGTTGTGAGACAGCCAGGACTTGAATTTTCTGCCAATTGGCAGTATATTGCCTGCCAAGTGATGGAGACCGGAATGAGTGTCGGTTATGCGGTTCGCGATCCTGCAAATCAGGCTTTGCCGGCAAATCTGGCGGATGCCTCGGCACGGGCGCGGCTCACGCCAGCGGCTGTTGCCGGCATCGTCAGGCTCGCAGACATCTGGCATCTGACCAGCACCGAGATCTGTACCTTGATCGGCGACGTGTCGGAGAGAACCTGGTTCCGCATGAAGAAAGGCGAGTGGGAGGGCGTTCTCTCCCAGGATTCGCTGACACGCATCAGCGCCCTGATCGGCATCTTCAAGGGACTGCGGCTTCTGTTCTCCGAAGCGCTTGCCGATGAATGGGTGCGGTTGCCGAACAAAGGGCCTCTTTATGGTGGCCGGCGCCCCCTGGACGTAATGATCGAGGGCGGCATTCCGAAGCTGCTGCAGGTTCGCCAACATATCGACGCTTTGCGCGGTGGACTTTGAATGCAGATCCCACCACGCGCTGACATTTCCCAGCGCGACACGATCCGGCTGATTTCGACAGGCAGGTTAAAGGAACCGGTCCTGATGCCGTTGGCCAGGAATCATGGAGATTTGGAAGACCTTGCGGAGCTCGAAGGAGCCACCAGCGGCCGCCTTCAGGCGCAGCAGGGGGGATTGCCCGACCTCGATCCGCGCGAACTGGTTTTCGGGAGGCCGGGCCACACCTTCATCAATGCGGCGTTCGCTTACACCCGTCCGGGCGGCAATCGTTTCAACGATGATGCCAGGGGCGTCTGGTACTGTGGGTTCGATGCTGAAACCGCGCTCGGCGAGGTCTCGTTTCATCTGACGCGCGAGCTTGCCGCGATCGAACGGTTCGAAAACGTCACCGACTACGCGGAGCTCGTTGCCGACTTCATAGGCTCGTTTCACGATCTGCGCGGTGCTGAGTTCAGCAAGGACCCGGTGCTCGATCCGGATACTATCTTAGCCTATCCTGCCGGTCAGGCGCTGGCGAAGCAACTCCGCAAGCAAGACGCCGCGAGCGGCTTTGTCTATCCTTCCGTGAGACATGTCGGCGGGACCTGCCTTGCCGCCTTCCGTCCCGATCTCGTTCAAAATCTCCGGCAAGGCGGTATCTGGCGTCTGGAATGGCAGGGTTCATCTGTTCCCGCGATCACGCCCATATAGCGCACGATCGGGAGCGACAACTTCGCTGCGCCATCTCTAACGCCGCCCGAACAGGCGACCGTCGATGGTGACGAGGCCGAGGGCGATCAGCGCCATGCCGCCGAGTTCGAACAGTTCGAGCCGCTCGCCCAGGAACAGGAAGCCGAGCAGGATGGCACTGGCCGGCACGATGAGCGTGACCAGCGAGGCGTTGGTGGCGCCGGCCGAGGCGACGAGATTGAAATAGAGGATGTAGGCGAAGGCCGTCGACAGCAGAGCCAATGCCAGCACCGCCGCCCAAACCGGCGGCGAGGCCGAAAACAGATTGGCGGCATCATAGGTGAACAGAACGACCGGGATCATAATGATGGTCGAGCAGGTCAATTGGCCGGTGGCAATGACCGGTGACGGCACACCCTTGAAGCGGCGGGCGATCATCAGCGCAACCGCATAGGATAGCGATGCTCCGATGAGCGCGAATTTCGCCCAGACCGGACCGCCGAGCCCGGCGACGAGGCCGGGACCGATCATCACCGCCGTTCCCGCGATACCGAGGGCGATGCCGGCAAGCTTGTTCCACGACAGCTTTTCGTCGCTGGTCAGGGCGTTGGCGAGGATCAGCGTCCAGAACGGCGTCGTCGAATTGAGGACGGAAGCAATGCCGGCGCCAAGCTCGGTCTGGCCGGCAAAGATCAGCGAGAAAGGAATGACATTGTTGGCGAGCGCCAGCAGGAAGAACAGGCCGGCATGCGGCAAGGCGAGGCGAAACGACGGGCCACGGACCGCAAGATAGAGCTGCAACGCGATCGCAGCTATGGTGACGCGGAACAGCACCAGCACCAGCGGCGGAAGTTCCGCTACCGCAATACGGGCAAAGAAGAACGAGCCGCCCCAGATGGCGCCGAGCAGCAGAAGCTGCGCCCAGTCCTTGAGCACCATCGGACCGCGCATCGTGGTGGTGGCAGCTATCGCCATTGGTCGTCCTCCCAGACGAGATGCCTTGCTCTTCAGGCGTCTGTTCACGCCATACCCGATCCGGCCGCAAGGGCCACCCGAAACCTGAGCGATGGCCTAGCTCGCTCATAACTGGCGTGCAGCACCGGCGTACCGCCGCGAACCCAGGGCGGCGAGACATAGAATTGTTTTCATTAGCCGCTAGCTTGGATTAATTGTGCGCAGCCTCAGTCAAGGGATTCGTCCATGCAGCGATTCGAAAATGCCCGCGAGGCAGCGCTGGCGCTTCGCCCGGACGATCCGATCTATTGCTTCCGCCCGCAGGTGCTGAAGGCGGACGCCAAACAGTTCATGGGCATGTTTCCCGGCAAGACCGCCTATGCGGTCAAGACCAATGGCGAGCAGATCGTGCTCAACGCCCTGGTCGAGGCCGGCGTCAATGCCTTCGATGTGGCCTCGCCCGGCGAATTCGCTGCCGTGCGCGCCGTTTCGCCCGACGCCGAGATGCTCTACATGCACCCCGTGAAGGCGCAGTCGGACATCAGGCTGGCGCTGGAAAAATACGCCATCCGCGTCATTTCGCTCGACCATGAGGACGAGATCACCAAGCTGACCAGGGTGGTGCGGGCGCTCGACATCGATCCGGGCGCGATTACCGTGTTCGTGCGCATCCAGACGAAAGGCTCGGCAGCTTACGAACTGTCGAAGAAGTTCGGCGCCGGACCGGCCAATGCGGTCGAACTCGCCGAACGGCTGAACCGGACGGGCTACAAGGTCGGGCTGTGCTTTCACGTCGGCAGCCAGATAGAGGATCCCGACACCTATGAGCGGGCGCTGGCCTCCGCCGACTGGGTGCGCAACCGCGTCGGTTTCGACATTGCCGGGCTCGATGTCGGCGGCGGCTTTCCGGCCGAATACGGTCATGATCCGAACAGCCGCAAGCCGGAAATGCCGTCGCTCGGCCAGATCATGTCGCGGTTTTCGGGCGACCTCCAGGAGTACCAGTTCGACCAGATGCCGCTGGTGGCCGAGCCGGGCCGGGTGATCGTGGCGCGCTGCCTGTCGCTGATCGTGCGCGTGCTGCTGCGCAAGGGCAAAAGGCTCTACATCAATGACGGCATCTGGGCGTCGCTGTCGGATTCATGGACCGGCAAGATCACGCTGCCGGCGCGCTTCATCCCCGATCCGGCAATCCGCTCGCGCAATGGCGAGGACAAGACCATCGTGCCGTTCAAGGTCTGCGGCGCGACCTGCGATTCCGTCGATATATTGTCGCGGCCGTTCTGGCTGCCCGAAACCGTCGATACCGGCGATTGGATCGAGATCGGCCATATCGGCGCCTATTCGCTGTCGCTCCGAACACGGTTCAACGGCTTCTATCCCGACACTTTCGTCGAGGTGGCAACGCCATTCGACGAAGGCGATGCGCCGCAGGGGTTTGCCAGCCTGGAGACGATGGCGGATTAGTGAATGGTGAATAAGTGAAATGGTGAATAGTGAATAGTGAATAGAAGCAGTTCTTGCGTTCCGTCCGCTTCGGTGAATTGTCACCATTCACCATTCACCATTCACCATTCACCATTCACCATTCACCATTCACCGTTCAGTCAGGCCACGCCGCCGCCGGCCTGGATGTTCTCGCCGGTAAGCCAACGAGCCTCGTCCGAGGCCAGGAAAACCGCGACATCGGCGACGTCGCGCGGCGCTCCGATCCGGTCGAAGGGCGACATGCCGGCGGCCACGGCCCGGTCCCTCTCCGGAAGCAGGTCGGTGTCGGTGAAGCCTGGCGACAGCGCATTCACGGTAACGGCGCGCGGGCCGAGTTCGCGCGAGAGGACGCGGACGAACTGCTCGACGGCTCCCTTGCTGCCGAGATAGAGCGCCGTCTGCGTGAAGAACATCCTGGTTCCGCCGGTGGAGACGGCAATGATGCGGCCACCGTCGCGAACGCGGCGCGCCGCTTCCTGAAGCGTGAAGAAGGTGCCCTTGGCATTGGCGCCGAACACGTGATCGAAGTCCGCTTCGGTGGCCTCGACGAGCGGCTTTATGACAGCGACGCCGACATTGGCGACGACGATGTCAATCGGCCCCATCTGTCTTTCGGTTTCGTCGAACAGCTTGCGAATGTCGGGGATGCTGGAGACGTCCGCCTGGATGGCGACGGCTTTTCCGCCAATCCCTTCAATGGCGGCAACCACTTCCCTGGCTGCTTTCTCGTTGCCCACATAGTTGACGACCACGGCAGCACCCTTGGCCGCGAGCCCCTCGGCGATGGCGCGCCCGATGCCGCGCGAGCTGCCGGTCACAAGTGCGGTTTTGCCTTCGAGTGGACGATGCATGGCTGTTCCTTCCGTCTGATTACGGCCGCCTCGATCGAGCGGCGTTCCAGGGAAAGGTATGGGCATGCTATTGCTCAGAGAATAGCCTATTATCTTCCTGACTTGTTAAGCCTGGGGTACATAATGCGCGGAACCGAGTTTTCCGAACTCACGGCATTTGCAGCAATCATCGAAGAGGGCAGCTTCGTCCGCGCCGCGGCCAAACTCAGGATTTCGCCTCCAGCACTCAGCCAGACGATACGTGGGCTGGAAGAGCGTCTCGGTGTCCGCCTGCTCAACCGCACCACGCGCAGCATGTCGCCGACGGCTGAGGGCGAGAAGCTGTTTGCCCGCATCGCACCGGCGTTCAGCGAACTGGAAGGGGCCGTCGCCGACGCGCATGCATCACGCGGCCGGCCGGCCGGCTCGCTGCGCATCAATGTTCCGCGCATCGCCGCCACGCGTTTCATCGCGCCGATCCTCGGCGATTTCCGCCGCGCCTATCCCGATATCGCCCTCACCATCATTGTCGACGACATGCTCACCGACATCGTCGAGGGCCGCTTCGATGCCGGAATCAGATTGGGTGAGCGGCTGCACAAGGACATGGTGGCGGTGAAACTCAGCGAGGAACTCGAGATGGCCGCAGTGGCGGCGCCGAGCTATCTGGAGCATCACCCGATACCGCGTCACCCCGCGGACCTGCATCACCACCAGTGCATCAATTTCCAGTGGCCGAGCGGCGGCAACATCTACCGGTGGGAGTTCGCCCGAGGCCAACGTGCTTTGGAAGTGGCCGTCAGCGGCGGCCTGACGGTCAACGATACGGAACTGATGATCGGGGCGGTTCTGGATGGGGTCGGCGTGGCGTACATGCTGGAATATCAGGTCCGGCCATGGATCGAAGCGGGAAAGCTCATCCGCTTTCTCGACGCCTGGTCGCCGAGATTTCCGGGTTTTTATCTATATCACGCGAGTTCCCGCCAGGTTCCGGCGCCGTTGCGAGCGTTCATCGATTTCCTGCTTGCCAGGCGGTGATGGGAATAGTGAATAGTGAATAGTGAATAGTGAATAGTGAATAGTGAATAGTGAATAGTGAATAGTGAATAGTGAATAGTGAATAGTGGTAGCTCTGGTGCTCAATGCGGCTCCGGTGCTATTCTTTTCACCATTCACCATTCACAGCCTCGCCAGCAGCTCCGGCGTCGGCCAGCCGTCGACCGGCAGGCCCAGCCGCTTCTGCTCCTTGCGGATCGCTTCGCGGGTGTTGGTGCCCAGTATGCCGTCGACGGTGCCGACGTCATAGCCTTTCGCCTCGAGCTTGGTCTGCAGCGCCTTCATCTGGTCGCCGTTGAGGCCGGGTTCGGGGTTGCGCGGATCGAATCGCGGCGCGCCCCCCAGCCGGGCGGCAAGATTTGCCGCGGTCAGGGCATAGGTGAAGGACTGGTTCCACTCGAGATAGACGTCGAAATTGTCGTAGGTCAGGAAGGCTGGCCCCTTGCGACCCATGGGCAGCGCCAGGCCGGCCTTCAGGCCGTTGTCGAGAAGCGGCGTACCGTCGGGCCTGGTAACGCCCCACTGCGCCCACTGCGTCAACGGCAGCTTGTTGGTGCGTCCCGTCTGCTCCCACGGTAAATCGTCAGGCACACGGACTTCCTCGATCCAGGGCTGGTCGCGCTTCCAGCCGCGCGACTGGATCTTGCTGGCCGTGCTCATGATCACGTCCGGCGCGCTGCCGCGCAGGTCGACCAAGCCATCGCCGTCGCCATCGACGCCGTGGCCGAGATAGTCGGAAGGCAACATCTGCGTCTGGCCGATCTCGCCGGCCCAGGCACCGGTCACGTCGGCCGGCACCACGCCGCGATCGATCAACATCAGCAGCGGCACGATCTGCGGCCGGAACAACTGCGGACGGCGGCAGTCATGCGAGAGGCTCACCAGCGCGTTCAGCGTATGAAAATCGCCCTGCACGGCGCCAAAATCGGTCTCCAGGGCCCAGAAGGCGGCGATGACCGGCGCCTGCACGCCGTATTCGCGATCGGCGCGGACAAAGACCTCGGCATATTTTTGCAGATTGGCCGCACCTTGCTTCAGCCGATGGGACGAGATCATGCGGTTCGAGAATTCGATGAAGGTCTGGGTGAAGACGCCCTGGGCGCGGTCGCGTGCCAACGCCTTCTCATCGAGGGTGGCGTTTTCCAGCGCATCAAGGCCGGCAGCGCCGACGCCGGCCGCCCTGGCCTCCGCCGCCACGCCGTGCTTCCATGCCTCGAAATCGCCGCCGCATTGCTGTGCCGCGGCCGGCACGGCGTTCAGGAGCAGCGCCGCGAGAATTCCAAAGCGCGATCGCATCGCCATCCTTCCGAGAAGATACCAGCGGTTGCGGGCATCCGTCATTGGCTGTGTCGAAAAGCAGGCGGCAGGCCTGGTGTCAACGGGTGTTCTGCCGCAACCACTTCTTCCACGCGGCTTCGGAGCCGTTGAAGACGCTGATGTCGGCGTTTCCGGTCATGCCCGGCACGACGCCCGTTCCGGTATACTGCCAGAAGGTGAAGGGATGGCTGCCGTATTTCTGGCGCGGGTGCCCGGCGACGGAGCGCAGCCAGTAGGGGTAGCCGCGGAAACCCGATAAACCATTATCTTCGAAGAAGTCGACCGACGTGTAGATGATCGGCTTCTTGCCGTAGTGTTTTTCGACGATTTCGAGGAATGTGCTCATCTCGCTGCGTACCGTGGCGGCATCTGGCCGCAGCTTGCAGGTCGGCGATTTCGGGTTCCATTCCATGTCGAGAACCGGCGGCATCGCCGAACCGTCTTTGGGCACGTTCTGGATGAACCAGCGCGCCTGGGTAGCGGCCGGCGTGCAAAAGTAGAAAAAATGATAGGCGGCACGGGGGATGCCCGAGGCCCTGGTGCGGCTCCAATGCTCGTTGAAAGCTTCATCGAAGCGGTCTCCGCCTTCGGTTGCCTTGATAAAGGCGAAGGAGATGCCGCTGGCCCTGGCCGCCGGCCAGTTGATCGATGTCTGGTATTTGGAGACGTCGGTACCGTGGACGGCATAGCTCCACGGTGCGCCGCTATCCCATTCATGCGGGTCGGAATCGGCAAAACGCGGCGCGCGTACCGCAATCGTCGGGGCACTGGACGACGATAGCGATGGCGTCAGATCCTCGACCGTCGAGCAGGCACCAAGCAGCATCAGCGTGATGAGGACCGCGAAACGGCGCATCGCTACTTCCCGAGCCGGTTTCAGCCGGCCGCTGATGGGTCTTTCCGCGGGTGGCCCCTCGACCGGGCGCAGCGTGTCTGAAACCGACTTACGCGGCGCGCCTGGATCTTCGTTTCATGCATTCCCAAACCGTTACGCCGTTTTGGGACGCATGCATTCAAGCCCCGCCGGACGGTCACCCCACAGGATCGTCCGGTCTCTCGTGATCGCCGATCATGGTTGATATTCGGTTGACGGCGCTCGACAAGAGCCGCGATTTTGCCGAAACAATGGCGGCAAATCGATGACATAGATCGCGCTCAGGGGGAATCCGAAAAAATGCAGATCCTTCTGAAGTTCGTCAAATGGCTGCTCGGCCTGGCTGTGCTGGCCGCTGCGATACTCGCCGGCTGGCTGTATTTTGCGCCGCCGGAACTGATCCGCGTCGGTTCCGGCTATGCGGCCAAGATCGTCTGTTCGAACGTCTTCATCGCCGGGCGAGACGCCGACGATGTGCTTGCCGTCGATGTGCAGGCGCCGGGTCATCCGCTGCTGAAGCTGATGAGAGTGTCGGTCGACAAGGAGAAGGGAACGGTTTCGGCCGGCCTGTTCGGTGTGCTCGGCAAAAGTGTCGCGGTTGCGCGCGACGGGCTCGGCTGCGCCTCGGTTCCCGACGGCGATATTGCCGCCGCCAAGGCTGTCGCCGGAGCTGCACCGACGCCGGCGCCGCTGCCCGATCTGATCTGGCCGGAGGGCGACAAGGCCGATGCCTCGCAGGATCCCGAGGTCGCGAAAGTCCTCGACGATCCAGCAATGACCGGCGCCGGCATGCGGGCGGTCGTGGTGGTCAAGAACGGCCGCATCGTCGCTGAGCATTATGGCGACGGCTTTTCCGAAAAGACGCCGCTATTGGGCTGGTCAATGACCAAGACCGTAAATGCGGCGATCGTCGGCACGCTGGTGAAGGAGGGCAAGCTGGCGATGACCAACCAGGGTCTGTTCGGTCCCTGGAAGGGAGATGGCCGCGTCGTGATCAGCCTCGCCGACATGATGGCCATGTCGAGCGGGCTGGAATTCAACGAGGATTATGGCGACGTCGCCGACGTGACGCGCATGCTCTATCTCGAACCGGACATGGCGGGCTTTGCCGGATCCAAGCCGCTGACCGGCGAGGTCGGCAAGGTGTTTTCCTATTCGAGCGGCACGGCGGTGATGCTGTCCCGATTGTGGCAGGACGCGATCGGCGACAAGGACAAGGCGCTGGCCTGGCCGAGGACCGCGCTGTTCGATCCGCTCGGCATGCAGAGTGCAGTGCTGGAGGCCGACGAGCACGGCACCTTCGTCGGCTCGTCCTACCTCTACGCCACGGCACGCGACTGGGCGCGCTTCGGCCAGTTCCTGCTGCAGGGCGGCGTCTGGAACGGCAAGGAGATCCTGCCCGCCGGCTTCGTCGACTGGATGCGGGAACCGGCAACTGCCTCGAAGGTCTACGGCAATGGGCAATTATGGATCGAAGGACCGGGCGACGAAGAAAACCCCGGCGCCGGCGGTGCCGCCGGCCTGCCCAAGGACACCTATTGGATGGAGGGGCATGATGGGCAAACGGTTGCCATCATCCCCTCGGAGCAGCTGGTTGTGGTGCGGCTCGGGCTGACGCCGGCCAGGCTCGGCTATCGGCCGCAGGCGATGGTGGCGGCGCTGATCAAGGCGCTGCACTGAGGAATGCGGCGGTCGCAGTCTTGTCTATGCGGCTGTCGCCAAAGGCTTGGCGCGATCAACACGCGCCCGCTCGTCGGGTGAGTTCATAACCGTCCAAAGATCATTACGGCGCTGGACGTTCAACCAGAAATCCGGGCTGTTGCCAAACACCCGCGCCAGAATGAGCGCGGTAGCCGCCGTCACGTTGCGGCGGCCGTTGCACAATTCGTTCACATGCTTGCGCTGGACGCTCATAGCTTCGGCCAAAGCCGCCTGTGTCAGGCCGAGTGGTTGCATGAATTCTTCCGTAAGAATTTCGCCAACCGTTGCTGGCTTGCGTGCGGTCATCAACATGTCTCACCTCACTTATATATAACTGTGGTCGTCGAGATAGATGTCCGACGCCTCGCCCCGGCCCCCGTCCCAGCGGAAGACCAGCCGCCATTGTTTGTTGACACGGATCGAATGGAAGCCTTCGAGATTGCCGCGCAACTTCTCGAAATGGTTGCTGGGCGGCACACGCAAATCCTGATCGATCGCCGCGTCGTCAATCATCTGGAGCTTGCGGAACAAGCGGCTTTCGAGATCGGACGGAATATTGCGGGAGTGGGTGTCGTCCACGAAGAAAGCCCGCAGCCATCCATCTCTAAAGCCGATGATCATCCCATGCTTCCGGCGAGGAGATAATGTACCACTCCTTGGGTCATATGGCAATGTGTGATTTAGCCAATTAACTGATTTCAGCCACGGCGCCCCCATTTAGGATTGGAGCCCCAAAACCTTCCACGGCAAAATTGATATTAGATGGCGATCTTGCTCACGGCGAGCCAGCTGTAGCCGCGATAAAGTGTCTTGAATCGAACGCTTGCGCCAACTCTTGCAGATTCCGAATCCAGAATCGCGCGCAACGATTGACGCGGCTCGACGTGGAATTTTTTCAGCCAGCCGCGCAACAGCTTGCGGAACCAGCTGGGCAAGGCTTCCTGCTGGCCAAAATCGACGACATGCAGCGAGCCACCCGGTGACAGAGCAGCAAGAGCCGCGGATACCGTCTTTTCCCAGCCGGGGATCATCGACAGCGAATATGAGACAAAGACGCGGTCGAAACTTTCGACGCCGAACAGCGCTTTCGCGTCGAAATTCGTGGCATCGCCGCGCGCCAGCGTGACGCGGCCGGAGAGACCTTCGCGCGCGAGGGCGGCAGTGGCCGTCTCCAGCATCCCGGCCGAAATATCGAGGCCGAAGAAGCGCGCGCCGGGATAGCGGCGGGCGGCGAGGATGATGTTGCGGCCGGTGCCGCAGCCGAGCTCGAGCACGGTGCCGCCGGCCGGCACATCCAGTCCGGCGATAAGCCGGTCGCGGCCCAGCAAATAATATTTGCGGGTCAGGTCGTAGATATGACGCTGCCAGCGGTAGACACCGTCCATCAGTTCGGCATGGCTGGCCGGCAAGTCGGTCGTGCTCATGCGGACCGCTTCACATAGAGATGGAAGCCGCCATAGATGGCCGAGCGGTCGCGCGCCGAAAACTCGCGCGAGGCGTCGTTCTCGTAGCGCCACTGATCGAGCAGCGAATTCGAGACGCGGCCGGGCAGCAGGCTGGGTTCCGCTGCGGTGCGGAAGATGACGCGGGCGCCGGTGGAGGCGGTTCGGGTGATCTCGGCCCACAACTCGTTGAGCTGGTCGTCGGTCATCCAGTCCTGTGCATCGAGCAGCACGAAGCGATCCACCGAGCCGGCATCCTTGCGGGCAAGGAACTCGATCAGATTGGCGTGGTGGATGGCAACGCGATCGACATTGTTGCGGATCGTCTTGTAGTTGCGCTTTTCGAGATAGGCGGGCAGGGCGGCCTCGCCCGGATCAGGGTAGCGGCGGGCGAAAGCCTGCCAGGCGAAATAATTGGTCTTCAGCGGAAAATCGCAGGCGAGCTTTTCCAGTCGTGCCTTCAGCACGCTGGCCATGGTGCCATCACCCGAGGTGATCAGCGAATCGTACTGGGCCGGCGGAATGCCGAGGCCGAATAGCGAAGCCTTTCGCGAGGTCGCCCATTTCAGCAGCGGTTTTTCGAAGACCGGCGCCAGCTCTTCGTCGAAGAAGCGGCGCTGATCGGCGATGGTCTTGGCGTCCATGATTCCGGCCGGGTCGACGCCGAAGAATTTTGCGGTGCGATGGCCGATCGCAATGAACAGGCCAAGCAGGCCGGTCTGGTAGAAATTGCGGTCGAAGACGGCGATGCGGCGACGGCCGCGCCAGTTGCGGCGCTCCCAATAATGGCGGCTGACCGGCTCGAGATGCGGTGCGATGAAGCGATCGTAGGCCTGTGAATTGTGTCCGGTCTCAGCCGCGCCGAAGAAACGGAACAGGTCGCCCTGCGACGGCAGGTGACGGACGGCTTCGAGCTTCATGCGGTTCAGCGCGATATGGGCAGCGTTGAGGTCGACGGCATCGATCCTTTCCGGCGAGCGGGTGAGATAGGCAAGGATGTTACAGCCGCCGGAGGCAATGGTGACGATGCGGTGGCCCGTCCCGAGCTGCATCGCGTCCATGTCGATTTCGGGGTCTTCCCAGATCTGCGGATAGACGAGGCCGGAGAACAGGAAGGCGAACAGGCGCTCGGAGATGCCGGCTTTCGACAGCGGGCGGTTCTGGTAGACGGCCTTGCCGACTTCCTTGCCGCGGCGAAAAACCAGGTCCCCAGAAACGTCCGTCATGGCAAGGCGATTCCCCGTTTGCTTTGCCGCAAGCGGGTAGCGCAGGGTGATGACAGGCCAGTGACAGCCTGTTGACGCGAGTTCAGGCCTTGCCAAATCCACCTGGGGTCGGCGTCGTCACGATGACCGCCTCGCCAGCGTCGAGGATGGTCTGATCGCAGGCTTTCAGCGTCTCGATCGCGCCGGTCTTGCGGCGGACCTTGGTCGAACCGGCCTCGCCATCGCCGCCTCCGTCCAGTCCCCGCGGCGGGCGGTTGCGATGCGAGGACAGGATCGCGCATTCCATTTTTTCGAGGAAGCGGATGGTGCGCCTGGTGCCGTCGCCGGCATTCCATTTGCCTTCGCCGCCGGAGCCTTCGCGGATATGAAAATCCTCGAGCAATACCGGGAAACGCAGTTCCAGCACTTCCGGATCGGTCAGGCGCGAATTGGTCATATGGGTGTGGACGCCGGAGGTGCCGGCAAAACCGCGGCCGTCGTTCATCCGGCCGGCCGGCGAGCCCGAGCAGATCGTCTCGTAATACTGGTACTGCTTGTTGCCGAAGGTGAGATTGTTCATCGTGCCTTGCGCATTGGCCATCGCGCCCATGGCGCCGAACAGCGCGTTGGTGACGTGTTGCGAGGTCTCGACATTACCGGCGACGACCGCCGCGGGATAGGCGGGTTTCAGCATCGAGCCGTCGGGAATGATGATGTTGATCGGCCGCAGACATCCGGCATTCATCGGGATGTTGTCTTCGACCATGACGCGGAAGGCATAAAGCACAGCGGCTCGGGCGACCGGCTCTGGCGCATTGAAATTGTTCTTCATCACCGGCGACGTTCCGGTGAAGTCGACGGTGGCTTCGCGCTTCCGCCGGTCGACCGATATCTTCACCTTGATCATTTGGCCGGTGTCGGTCGGATATTCGTATTCGGAACTGTCGGGCAGCCGCTCCAGAACGCAGCGCACGCTTTCGGCGGCATTGTCCTGGACATGGCCCATATAGGCTTCGACCACATCGAGGCCGAAATGCGCGACCATCTTGCGCAGCTCGGCGACGCCCTTTTCGTTCGCGGCGATCTGCGCCTTGAGGTCGGCAATGTTCTGGTGCGGATTGCGCGCCGGGTAGGGGTGGTTGGTGAGCAGCGTCTCTAGGTCCTTCTCGCGGAACCGGCCGCGATCGACGATGCGGAAATTATCGAACAGCACGCCTTCCTCGTCGACGGTTGTGGCAAGCGGCGTCATCGAGCCGGGCGCGGTGCCGCCGATGTCGGCATGATGGCCACGCGAGGCGACGTAGAAGAGGATCTTCGGCGATTGGCCGATCTCCCCCCTTGTGGGGGAGATGCCCGGGAGGGCAGAGGGGGGCGTGACAGAATGAGAGGTCGGCGGGACAGCGCCCCCCTCTGTCGGCTTCGCCGACATCTCCCCCACAGGGGGGGAGATTGGGCGCTCTTCCTCAAAGACAGGCGTCACCACTGTGATATCAGGCAGATGGGTGCCGCCATTGTAAGGCGCATTCAGCGCAAAGACGTCGCCGGGGTGAATGTCGCCGGAATTGAGCCGGATGATGGTCTCCACCGAGCGGTCCATCGAGCCGAGATGCACCGGCATATGCGGTGCATTGGCGACCAGCGCGCCATCCCGGTCAAAGACCGCGCAGGAGAAATCGAGCCGCTCCTTGATGTTGACCGAGTAGGCGGTGTTTTGCAGCGTCACGCCCATCTGTTCGGCGATCGACATGAACAGGTTGTTGAAGACCTCCAGCATCACCGGATCGGCTTCGGTGCCGAGTGCGGCGTGTCGGCGCTTCTTCTCGACGCGCCGCATCAATACGTGGTCCTTGGCGGTGATCTCGGCCTGCCAGCCCAGCTCGACGACAATGGTCTGGTTCGGCTCGATGATCAAAGCAGGGCCGGCGATCTTGTTACCAGGCTTCAGCGTTTCGCGAGGGAAGATGCCGGCGTCGCGCCAGACGCCGTCGACAAAGATTTTCCGGTTCCCGGAAGGACTCGCGGCCATGTCTTCAACAACTGAATCGCTTTCGTCGCGGCCGGTGCCGCCGGTATCGGTACCTTCGACGCCGGTCGATTCGACGATCATCGGCTTGTCGTCGTAGACAAAGCCGAACTGCGCCTTGTGCGCCGATTCGAAGTCCGCCTTGGCCTGCGCGATCGAGCCGTGCCCGAAGTTCACAGGCAGCGCGGTATCGGTGCCGTTGTAGCGGATCTGCAGCACCGGTCTCGAGGCGACCGCGTCTTCGCTGATGCCTTGCGCGGCGAGTTCGTCGATGACGGCTTTGCGCAGCGTTGCGATGAGTTCATCGATCGCCGCCCCGGAGTCCTCCACCAGCGGCTTCAGCAGCGCCTGCTGGCGTGACGCAAATACAGAGGACAGGCCGATGCCGTATGCCGAGAGCAGGCCTGAGAAGGGATGGATCAGCACCGCCTCCATGCCGAGCGCATCGGCGACCAGGCAAGCGTGCTGGCCGCCGGCGCCGCCGAAGCAGTTCAGGAGGTATTCGGTGACATCGTAGCCGCGCTGCACCGAAATCTTCTTGATGGCGTTGGCCATGTTTTCGACGGCGATGGTGATGAACCCTTCGGCGACGGTTTCCGGCGAGCGGCCGTCGCCGATCTCGGCGGCAAGTGCGGTGAATTTTTCGCGAACCGTCTGGACGTCGAGCGGTTCGTCCTGGCCCGGTCCAAAAATAGCCGGGAAGAACTCGGGCTGCAGCTTGCCCAGCATGACATTGGCGTCAGTGACGGCCAACGGGCCGCCGCGCCTATAGGCGGCCGGGCCGGGATTGGCGCCGGCCGAATCCGGCCCGGCGCGAAAGCGGCCGGCCTCGTAATGGAGGATCGAGCCGCCGCCTGCAGCGACGGTGTGGATGCGCATCATCGGCGCGCGGATGCGCACGCCGGCGACCTCGGTGTCGAAGGCGCGCTCGTAGTCACCATCGTAATGGGCGACATCGGTGGAGGTGCCGCCCATGTCGAAGCCTATGACTTTGCCGAAACCGGCGAGTTTTGCCGTCTCGACCATGCCGACGACACCGCCGGCCGGGCCGGACAACAGCGCATCCTTGCCCTGGAACATGTCGGCGGCGGTGAGGCCGCCTGACGACATCATGAACATGAGGCGGGGAGATTGGCCGATCTCCCCCCTTGTGGGGGAGATGCCCGGCAGGGCAGAGGGGGGCGCCGTAGGGTGCTTTGTGTCATGATTGGCGTCACTAAGATGCTGAGATGCTGGCGGGACAGCGCCCCCCTCTGTCGGCTGCGCCGACATCTCCCCCACGAGGGGGGAGATTGGAGCCACGCCCAGCTCACCGGCAACCCTTTGCACATACCTTGCCAGGATCGGCGACAGATAGGCGTCGACCACCGTGGTGTCGCCACGGCCGACCAGCTTGATCAGCGGCGAGACCTCGTGACTGACCGAGACCTGCGAGAATCCGAGCTTTCGACAGACTTTGGCGACCGCCTTTTCGTGCTCGGGATGTTTCCAGGCATGCATGAAGACGATCGCGACCGCATCGATGCCATCCGCCTTGGCTTGCTCAATAGCCGGGCGTACGGAAGCAATGTCGAGCAGGCGCTCGACACTGCCGTCGGCGCGAACCCTTTCGTCGATCTCGACGACACGCTCATAGAGCTGTTCGGGAAGGATGATCTGCTTGGCAAAGATATCGGGCCTGGCCTGATAGGCAATCCTCAGCGCATCGCGGAAGCCTTTGGTGATGAGCAGCAGCACACGGTCGCCCTTGCGCTCGAGAAGGGCATTGGTGGCGACCGTGGTGCCCATCTTGACATCGCCGATCAGAGCGGAGGGGATTGGAGCGCCGGGTTGGACGCCGAGCAGCTCGCGAATGCCATGGATGGCAGCATCGGCATAGGCTTCGGGATTCTCGGACAGCAGCTTGCGCGGGTGCAGCCCGCCTTGCGGGTCACGGCCGATGACATCGGTGAAGGTGCCGCCACGGTCGATCCAGAAATCCCATTTTGCAGTCACTACGGCGGCTCCCGGGATTTTTCCCTGTTCGATCTGTTAGCTCGCGAGGCCCTGACCGGCAATCGTCAAGTGATTGGAATATGTTACAGGCAGAAACGCAACGTTACGAAACTCATGCGCAGCTTACGCATTGTGTCCTCGACCGCCGCCGGTAACGGAGGCGTGACTAGAGGAGAGATATCATGAAGAAACTCATTCTTGCGTCGGTGTCGGCGCTTGCGTTGCTTGGCCTTGCCGCCTGCAGCAACAGCGGCACCGACAACACCACGACGCAGAGCACCAACCCGCCGGCATCCGACCAGACGATGAAGCCGGCTGCTCCTGACGCCAACAAGCCTGCCGAGCCGGCTCCGGCGCCTGCGCCGGCTGCTCCGGCTCAGTAGTCAATGTGACAACCAAGGAAAGGCTGGCCTCACAGGCCGGCCTTTCTGCTGCTTACGATGCCAGCGCCTGGCGGCCGAGTGCGACGACGTGAGCGCTGGCGCCAGCCGCCTCAGGCATTGCGCCAAATCGATTGGGCCAGCCCCTGCGTCACTGTCTTGGCTTGATAGCGATGGGTGGTTAGCCCTATGAAGCCCCATGTCGATTTGGGACCGCCTTGGTGACTTCGTCACACGCGTTTCATCTTCAGCGTCGTCAGGCGTCGCCGAAGTGGTCGAGGCCGTGCGCACGGTTTTCTCCGGCGATGCCGATCTGCGCCGGCGCGTCGCCTTCTCGGTGGCGATGATCGCCCTGTCGGCCAAGATGGCCAAGGCAGACGGCATCGTCACGCAAGACGAGGTGCGGGCCTTCCAGGAAATATTCGAGGTGCCGAAGGAACAGAGGCGCAATGTGGCGCGGCTCTACGATTTGGCCAAACGCGACATTGCCGGTTTCGAGACCTATGCCGAGCGGATGGCGCAGCTTTGCGGTTCGGGCCATTCGAACTGCCTGATGCTCGAGGACATACTCGACGGGCTGTTCCACATCGCCAAGGCCGACGGGCTGGTGCATGAGCGCGAGGGCCAATTCCTGCATCGCATCGCCGAGATATTCCGCATCGATGAGGCGCATTACCAGAGCATCCTGGCCCGGCATGTCGATCTGGGTGCGGCGGATCCCTATATTGTGCTCGGCATCGAGCGTGGGAAGCCGTTCGAGGAGGTCCGCAGGCGCTACCGCAAGCTGGTCTCCGACAATCATCCGGACCGGCTGATCGCACGCGGCCTGCCGCAGGAATTCATCAAGATCGCGACGACCAGGCTGGCGGCGATCAACGCGGCCTATGAGATGATCGAGCGAGGCCTGCGGCACGCATGAGCGGCTTTCCGCCCGACGAGCCGAGGGCCGAGGTCAGGGTATCGCCGAATTTCGGACCACGGCGCGGGACGCTCGGACCCGATATGATCGTGCTGCACTACACCGGCATGGCTACTGGCGCCGGTGCCGAGGCATGGTTGTGCGATCCGGCAAACGAGGTCTCGTCGCACTACCTGGTCCATGAGGACGGCCGAATTGTTCAGATGGTAAGGGAAAGCGACCGCGCCTGGCATGCCGGTAAGAGCTCGTGGTTCGGACAGAGCGACATCAACTCCTGTTCGATCGGCATCGAGATCGTCAATCCGGGGCATACGCTCGGCTATCGCAACTTTCCAAAACCGCAGATCGACGCGGTGATCGGCCTGTGCGCTGGGATCATCGAGCGCCATTCCATTCCGGCGCAGCGGGTGCTTGCCCATTCCGACGTGGCACCGGGGCGCAAGGTCGATCCAGGCGAGAAATTTCCATGGAAGGCCTTGTTTGCCGCCGGTATCGGCCATGTTGTGCCGGCAGCACCGATCCGGCGCGGCGCCGTGCTGAAGCCAGGCGATACCGGCGCCGAGGTAGAGGCGCTGCAGTCGATGCTGGCGCTCTATGGTTATGGCGTCGAGATCACCGGCACTTTCGACCGGCAGACCGAAATCGTGGTCGAGGCATTTCAGCGGCATTTCCGGCAGCGCCTGGTCGATGGCATGGCTGACGGATCGACGATCCGCACGCTAGAAAGGCTGCTCGCTTCCGAAGGATAGCCTCTCTCAAATAATCTTTTGCCAGCTTAAAAGTTACAATCTGTTACTCAAAGTGACTTGCGTCGCCTTCTTTGGCGCCAATTCCGTCGTCAAAGGCGATCCGTACAGATTGTCGGACGTCTATCCCCCAAATGTTCCGATGTTGATTGAGGGTATCTGCGCGAAGTTCTTTGTGCAGATCAAACAGAACAGGATCACATGCAGAAATTGACCGTTTTAACGGCAGCCATTGCTGCCGGCGTAATGACTTTTGCCTTCAGTGCGGCGAACAGCGCACCGCTGAGCCAGCGGGCCGATCAGGGCTTCAGTGCCGCAGCCGGCAAAACCGCCATGCCGAAGGGTGGTGCAAAAGTAGAGAAGACCGCCACCGCAAAAGTGGAAAAAGCGGCCGCGGTAAGGACGAAAACGCCAGTCTCCGCGAAAAGGCCAACCGCTGCGAGAAAGACAATCGCCAAACAGCATGTGAAGCGTAACCGCAAACGCATCGACCGCATGGCAACGGCGTCAGTCGCTCCGAAGAGCAGGCCAGCGCCTCAGGCGGCGGTAGTCGGCGGCAGCGGACAGTATTCGGCGATCATTGCGCGTTATGCCGCCAGCTATGGCGTCCCGGTGTTGCTCGCCAACGCCGTCATCAAGATCGAAAGCAACTACCAACCGAACCAGGTCGGCAGCGCCGGCGAGATCGGCCTGATGCAGATCAAGCCGGCGACGGCAAGGATGATGGGCTATAGCGGTTCGGTTCAGGGTCTCTACGATCCCGATACCAACATCAAATACGGCATGAAGTACCTTGCCATGGCGCGGGATCTCGGCGGCGGCACGACCTGCGGTACGATCCTGAAATACAATGCCGGCCACGCCGCCACACGGATGAACCCGGTGTCCGCAGCCTATTGCGGCAAGGTCAAGGTGCAGCTGGCAGCACTTGGAGCGCCCGCCTGACAAGCGACAACTTGCTTTTTCGTTTGCGTTTTCGGGCCTGAACCCCTTTATACGCCTTGCCAGCTGGCCGGGCGGCCGCATCCGCGAAGCCGAAAGGCTGCGGGTGAGGAAAGTCCGGGCTCCATGGAGACACGGTGCCGGTTAATGGCCGGCGGGGGCGACCCCAGGGAAAGTGCCACAGAAAGCAAACCGCCACGATCCAATCGTGGCAAGGGTGAAAGGGTGGGGTAAGAGCCCACCGCGCGACTGGCAACAGGAGCGGCACGGTAAACCCCACCGGGAGCAAGACCGAATAGGGGCGGTGCGAGGGGAAACCCTCGAGGGCTGTTTCCGGCTCACCGTCCGGGTAGGTTGCGTGAGGCGCATGGCAACATGCGCCCAAGATGAATGGCCGCCACGTTCTCGCCCCGCAAGGGGCGAGGGCCATACAGAACCCGGCTTACAGGCCAGCTGGCAGTTTTCCCCGATAAAAGGAAATCTCCCGATATCAGCAGGTTGCGTTTTCGGGCGCAGCCGTTGATTCAGTTTTCGCTCCGCAATCGAGCGCGGCATTCCTTGAAAATGGTGCGATTAAATCGTACCATTTGGATGACGGTATTCAGGAGCGCGTCATGGGACAGGTCGATAAACGCAGCATCACGCTGTCGCCGGAACTGGCCGCCGCAGTCGACGACGTGGTCGCCGCCGGCGAATATGCCTCGGCGAGCGAGGTGATCCGCGACGCGCTGCGGCAATGGAAGGACCGGCGCGACCTGCTCGGCTACACCGTCGAGGAATTGCGCAAGCTGGTGCAGGAAGGGATCGACAGCGGCCCGGGACGGTTTGCGTCGATCGACGAAATAAAGGCCGAAGCGCGGAGACGATTGAAACCCGACAGCGCGGCATGAATTTGCTGCCCATCATCCGAACCGCAAATGCGGAAGAGGATTTAATCGCGATCTGGCTTCATGTTGCGCAAGACAACGAGGCTGCAGCCGATCGATTGCTCGATCGGATCGAAGCCCGCTGGCAACAAGTGGCCACTTATCCTTCTCAGGTGCCCCGCGCGAAGACATCGCGCCCGGCATCCTTCACCTGATCGTCGGCGAATACCTCACCCTGTACCGCGTCAGTGAAGAGGCGATCGAAATCGTTCGCGTGCTGCACGGCCGGCGCAAGATCGCGGCCGACGATCTAAGTTCGTGATTGCTGATTCAGCCACCGATTGCGTCCAGCGACGCCTCGATCGCCTGCCAAAGCTCTTCCACCGGCTCGCAGCCGATCGACAGGCGAACGAAGCCGGGCGGAACGGCATCTCCCCTTTTTGATCGCCGTTCGGCCGAAGTGTGCACGCCGCCGAACGATGTCGCGGCCTGCATCAAGGCGCAATTGTTGATGAAATCCTCGGCCTTGTCCTCCGAGGCGAGCACGAACGAGATGAGAAAGCCGAAGCGCTCCATCTGGGCGCGGGCAAGATTGTGCGATGGATCGCTCTCCAGCCCCGGAAAGCGCAAGCCGCTGATCGCGCGATGGTTTTTCAGCCGTCGCGCTATCATTTCGGCGGAAGCGCACATGCGGTCGAAGCGCACGTCCAGCGTTTCGAGGCCGCGATGCACCAGCCATGCCTCGAACGGCCCGGGGATGGCGCCCGACGTCTCGCGCCAGTCGGTCACCCTCGAGATAAAATCCGCGTCGCGGCTGGCGACATGGCCGAACAGCACATCGGAATGGCCGTTTGGTGCCTTGGTGTCGGCAGCAATGACGATATCGGCGCCGAGATCGAGCGGGCGCTGGCCGAAAGGCGTCATCGTCGTGTTGTCGACCACAAGCACCGCACCCGCTCTATGCACGGCCTCGGCGACGGCTGCGATGTCGCATATGTCCAGTCCTGGGTTGGCGGGCGTTTCGACGAACGCAAGCCGATACCTATCGAAGCCGCCGTCGAGGAAGCTCGATGTTGGCCGGACATCATAAGCGACGCCGAAGGACTTCAGGAAGCGCTCTGCCAGCGCTCTCGTCGTGTGATAGCCGTCGGACGGCAGCAGGATACGGTCGCCGGCTTTGAGCAGGCCGAAAAATACCGCCGAGATGGCAGCCATCCCCGAGGGAAAGGCGACGCATGCGGCGTCTTCCAAATGCGCCAGCATGTGCTCGACCGCATCCCAGGTCGGATTGCTGAAGCGGCCATATTGATCGTAGCCGGTGGCGTCGCCGGGCGCATGAAAGATGGCGGCCATGGTCAGGGGCAAGGGGATCGGGTCGCCCTTGGCCAGCCCGCCGCGGCGCAGATGGGGAAGTGCCGCGGCGCGTGACTTGGCTGTTTCGGACATGGTTTCAACCTCGTTACTGACCGGAAAAGGAGATGCTGAGGCTATGCGCGGCAGCGATCCGCAGCAAGCCGGCTCCGGTTGGGCCACACGGCTCTAAACGCTTCGTTAGGCTTAATAGACGATAAAGACGGGAGTGCCGTCAAAGCTGCTCTCCCCAGTCGTGGCAGGCGCGTTTTGAAGACTGTTCCCGTTGACGCCCATAACACCCCATGATATCCCATTCCGATACTCAAGCCTTCGTTCCGTGTCAGGGTGAAGCGTACGCCAATCGGGCAGCCGCGGCGGCTGCGCGTTTGCCTGCGTTCGCCCGTCACAACGAAGCGGGTTTTGGACGCCGACCGGGCCGGGGCGGCGCGGACAGGAAGATGCAGAGGGGTGCGGCGGCGCAAGCGGCCGTAACGCGTAATGGACCGGTTTCTGTCGAACGCGGTGAACAGGATCGATGCGAAGGGACGGGTGTCCGTGCCGGCGCATTTCCGTGCCGTTGTGCAGAAACGCGGCTATTCGGAACTTTATGCGCTACGCTGCCTGGATCGCCCGGCGATGGATGTCGGTGGGCTCGACCTGCTCGATCGCTACGAGCAGCGTATCGCCCAGGAAGACCCGTTCCTGCAGACGGCGGACGACATGTCGTTCTTCTGCCATGGCGATGGAACGTTTCTGAAGCTCGACCAGGACGGCCGTATCACGATGAGCGATTTCATTCGCGAGCATACCGGCATTTCAGCGGAGGTGGCCTTCGTTGGCCGCGGCAATTTCTTTCAGATCTGGGAGCCGGGACGGCTCAGCGCCTACGGGACGGAAGCACGCGCCCGGCTTTTGCAGCTTCGGCAGGGGACGAAGCCCGGGGAGCGGCCGGAATGATGGCGGGCGACGGCGATGAAGTTCATGCCGCTGGCGGACCAGCCCGTCACATTCCGGTCCTCCTTGCCGAAGTTCTGGAGGCGCTGGCCCCGACAAAAGGCGAGGTGATCGTCGACGGCACGTTCGGTGCCGGCGGCTACACCAAGGCCATTCTGGCAAGCGGAGCCTCGGTCGTCGCCATCGACCGCGATCCGGATGCGATCGCGGCGGGGCGGGCCCTTGAACAGCAGTCCGGCGGCAAGCTCAGGCTTGTCCAGGCACCGTTCTCGACGCTCGACGAGCAGGTTGAAAGTGCCGATGGCGTCGTGCTCGACATCGGCATCTCCTCCATGCAGATCGACCAGCCGGAGCGCGGCTTTTCATTCCGGGCCGATGGACCGCTCGACATGCGCATGGCGCAGGCGGGCCTGAGCGCCGCCGACGTCGTCAACACCTTCAAGGTGGGCGATCTTGCCCGCATCTTCGGTTTTCTCGGCGAGGAACGCCATGCCGGGCGCATCGCCCGCATGATCGAGAGCCGTCGCGAAAAACGCCCCTTCGAGCGCACGCTCGACCTTGCCGATGCCATCGAGACGCATATCGGTCGCGCGCCGAAAGACAAGATCCATCCGGCCACCCGCGTTTTCCAGGCGCTGCGCATCTTCGTCAATGACGAACTCGGCGAACTGGCCAAGGCACTGTTTGCCGCAGAGCGCGCGCTGAAACCGGGCGGGCGGCTTGTCGTGGTGACCTTCCATTCCCTCGAGGACCGCATCGTTAAGCGCTTCATCGCCGACAGAGCCGATTCAGCGACCGGATCGCGGCACCTGCCCGAGGCGCAGGCGCGCACCGCCACCTTCACCAAGAAGGGCGGCGGCGTGACGCCTGGCGATGCCGAGATATCGGCAAATCCGCGGGCGCGCTCGGCAAGGCTGCGCACTGCAATCCGTACAGAGGCGCCGGCGCGTGCCGGCGATTTTTCGATTTTCGGCCTGCCAAAACTGCCTGGCCCAAAGCTTCCCGGCGCCGATCGAGCGGGAGAGAGGTGAGCACGTGTTTCGTACCAGCGACATAGTCCTGATCGCCGTCATGGTTTCGGCGGCTGCCCTGACCTACAAGACCAAGCGCGAGGCCGAGGAGCAACTGGCGGCAGTGCACAAGATCCAGGCGCAGATCCGTTATGAGGAGGACACGATCGACCTGCTCAAGGCGGACTGGAGCCTGCTTACCCAGCCGTCGCGCCTGCAGAAACTCACCGAAATCTACAAATCGCAACTCGGACTCGAGCCGGTCAATGCGCGGCAGATCGTCGGGCTGGACGATCTGCCGGCGAAACCCGTCAACATCGAGGACCTTTCATCGCAGCGGCTGGGCGGCATGGCCGATATGGGCGGCAAGGATCCCGTGGTGACCGGAGGCATCGTCCAATGATCACCGGATTTCCAATCGCCGCCAGATTTCCAAAGATTGGCAGGCTGCTGAAGCGCGGTTCGAATCCCAGCGCGGGCGGATCGATCGTGGTCGAAGGTGCCCGCAAGGTGACCGGTGGCAAGGGCAGGACCCGCATCGTCATGACGATGGCGGTGTTCTTCGGCATCTATTCGACCATTGCCGGGCGGCTGGTCTATCTGGGTTTCCAGAATCCCGACCTGTCGGGCGGGCCGCAGAGCCGGGTGACGGCATCGCGACCCGACATCGTCGACCGTAACGGCGAAGTGCTGGCGACCGACATCAAGACCGCGTCGCTGTTTGCCGAACCGCGCCGCATCGTCGATGCCGACGAGGCGATCGAAAAGCTGTCGACGGTGCTTCCCGAGATCGACTACGAGCAGACATATAACAAGCTGAAGAGCGGCGCCGGCTTCGTCTGGCTGCAGCGGCAACTGACGCCGAAGCAGCAGGCCGACATCATGCAACTCGGCATCCCCGGATTCGGCTTTCGCACCGAAAAGCGCCGGTTCTATCCGGCCGGCGAAACCTCGTCCTACATTGTCGGCCTCACCAACATCGACAATCAGGGCATCTCCGGCATGGAGAAATACATCGACGAACAAGGCTTGAGCGACCTTCAGGCGTCGGGTCTGGCGGTGGCCAAGGATTTGAAGCCGGTGCAGCTCTCGATCGACCTGCGCGTCCAGCATATCGTGCGCGACGAGGTCGCCACCGGCATGGAAAAGTACCACGCGATCGCGGCGGGCGCCGTTGTGCTCAACGTCAAGACCGGCGAGGTGCTGGCGATGGCGTCGGTTCCGGATTTCGATCCGAACAACCCCTATAACGCGCAGGACAAGGACCGGCTCAACCGCATGTCGGCCGGCCTCTACGAAATGGGGTCGACCTTCAAGAGCTTCACCACCGCCATGGCGCTCGATTCCGGCAAGATAACGCTGCAAAGCCGTTTCGACGCATCGCGCCCGATCAGGATCGGCCATCAAACCATCCATGATTTCCATGGCAAGGGCCGGGTACTGTCGGTGCCGGAAGTGTTCATCTACTCCTCCAATATCGGCTCTGCCAAGGAAGCCGAAGCGGTTGGCATCGACGGACACCGCGAATTCCTGCATCGCCTGGGAATCCTCGAGAAGATGCAGACCGAACTGCCGGAAGTCGCTCGGCCGACCGAGCCCAAGGTCTGGAAGCAGGTCAATTCGATCACCATCGCCTTCGGCCACGGTGTGTCGACGACGCCGCTGCAGACAGCGGTCGGCTGCGCCGCGCTGATGAATGGCGGCTATCTGATGGACCCGACCTTCCTGCCGCGCACGCAGGAGCAGGCGATGGCGGTGGCCAAGAAAGTGGTCAGCGACAAGACGGTCGAGGGCATGCGCTATCTCTATGCACTCAATGCCGAAAAGGGATCCGGCCGCAATGCACGGGTGCCAGGATACCGGGTGGGCGGCAAGACGGGAACGGCGGAGAAGGTTGTCAACGGCCGTTACTCGAAGGAAAAGAATTTCAACGCCTTCGTTGCGGCTTTCCCGATGGACGATCCGCAATACATAGTGCTTACGATCGCCGACGAACCGAAGCCGGAAAAGCCCGGCATGGGTGCTACGGCCGCCTCGAACGCGGGCATCATGGCTGCAAACATCATCCGACGTGCGGCTTCCATGCTTGGCGTGAAGCCAGATTTCAGCCATGAAAATGGTGCAACGCTGGTTTCCTATCAGTGATTCTTGGGGCGCGCCGGCAACTGCGCGCTATTTTGTTGCGATGAACGAGGTTCGATGAAGCTGAAAAATCTAGCCGGTATCCTGCCTGTCGAGGGGACAGCTTCCTTCGACATGGAGGTTACAGGGATTTCGTCGGATTCCCGCCAGGTAACACGGGGCGTCGTCTTTTTCGCGCTCACCGGCTCCAAGGCGGATGGCGCAGCCTACGCAGCCGATGCCGCGAGCCGCGGCGCCGCAGCGATCGTGGTCGGCAAGGGCAGTGCCGTCGCCGGGCTGCCAGTTCCGGTTCTTGTCGTAGACGATCCGCGCCTTGCGCTGGCGCTGAGTGCTGCCCGTTTTTTCGGCATGCAACCGCAAACCATGGTCGCGGTGACCGGAACCAGCGGCAAGACCTCGGTCGCCGCATTCACCCGGCAGATATGGGAGCAGGCGGGTTTCGCCGCCGCCTCGATCGGCACGACCGGCGTGGTGGCGCCGGGCCGCAACGAATATGGCTCGCTGACCACGCCGGATCCGGTGGCACTGCACAGGCTGCTCAAGGAGCTGGCGGAGGCCGGCGTCACCCATGCCTCGATGGAAGCGTCCAGCCATGGCCTCGACCAGCGCCGGCTCGACGGCGTCAAGCTTGCGGCCGGCGGCTTCACCAATCTCGGCCGCGACCATATGGACTATCATCCGACGGTCGAGGACTATCATCGCGCCAAATTGCGTCTGTTCGACGCGCTGCTGCCGAAGGGCGCGCCGGCGGTCATCTTTGCCGACGACCCGTGGTCGGAGCCGACGATCAAGGCGGCGCGGGCAGGGGGACTGAATGTGCTGACGGTCGGCCGCCACGGCGATTTCCTGCGGCTGAAGCGGGTCGAGCACGAGCGCCACCGCCAGCGCGCCGAGGTCGAAGCGGACGGCGTTCTCCATGAAGTCGACTTGCCGCTGGCCGGCGACTTCCAGATTGCAAATGCGCTGGTGTCGGCCGGCCTCGCCATTTCGACTGGAACATCTGTTGCCAAGGCGTTGATGGCGCTGGAGAAATTGAAGGGCGCGCCGGGACGGCTCGACCTTGTCGGGACGGCGGCCAACGGCGCGCCCGTCTATGTCGACTACGCTCATAAGCCGGATGCGCTGGAAAACGTGCTGGCTTCGGTGCGCCCCTTTACCACCGGCCGCGTCATCGTCGTATTCGGCTGCGGCGGCGACCGCGACCGGGGCAAACGGCCGATCATGGGCGAAATCGCCACAAGGCTGGCCGACATCGTCATCGTCACCGACGACAATCCCCGCTCGGAAGTCCCCGAGACGATCCGCGCCGCAATCCTCGCGGCGGCACCTGGCGCGATCGAGATCGGCGACCGGCGCAAGGCCATTCACGAGGCGGTCGGGATGCTACATGCCGGCGACACGCTGATCGTCGCCGGCAAGGGCCATGAGGAAGGCCAGACCATCGGCACCGAGACGCTGCATTTTTCCGATCATGAGGAAGTTCGCTCGGCGCTGCGGGAGCAAGCGGCGTGAGCTATCTGTGGACCTCCGAGGCGCTGGTTGCCGCCATGGATGGCCGGCCGCTCGGTCCGATGCCTGAAGGCATCGCCGGCATTTCCATCGACAGCCGCAGCCTGCAGCCGGGAGACGCCTTCTTCGCCATCAAGGGCGAGGCGATGGACGGCCATGATTTCGTCACCGCCGCCATCAAGGCGGGCGCCGGCGTGCTGGTCGTCGCCGAGGGCAAGCTGCCGTCGCTGGGGCGGCTGACGGCACCGATGATCGTCGTGGAGGACGTGCTTGTCGCTCTGGAAAAGCTCGGCGTTGCCGCGCGCGCGCGCTCAAGGGCCAGGGTGATTGCCGTGACCGGGTCGGCGGGCAAGACCACCACCAAGGAAGCGCTACGCCACGCTCTCTCCGCGGTCGGTACGGTGCATGCATCGGCCCAGTCGTTCAACAATCACTGGGGCGTGCCGCTGACGCTGGCGCGCATGCCGCAGGATTGCGACTATGCCGTCTTCGAGATCGGCATGAACCATCCGGACGAGATCCGGCCTCTGGTCAAGATGGTCCGGCCGCATGTCGCCATCGTCACGTTGATCGCGGCGGCTCACCTCGGCTTCTTCCGCAACCTGGACGAGATCGCCAAGGCCAAGGCAGAGGTTTTCGAGGGACTGGAGCCCGGTGGCGCCGCCCTTCTCAACCGCGACGATGCGCGCTGGAAGCTGCTGGAGAAGATGGCCAAAGAGGCCGGCGTCGAGCATGTCTACGGGTTCGGCGAGAATGCCCGGGCGACCTTCAAACTGATCAAATGCGAGCTCAATGCCGATCACTCGGTCATCACCGCCAAGATTGGCGGGCACGAGATTGTCGCCAGGATCGGCGCGCCGGGCCGCCATATGGTGCAGAACGTGCTCGCGGTGCTTGGTGCCGCGCATCTGGTCGGCGCCGACGTCACCAGAGTTGCGCAGGCGCTGGCCGATCTTTCGCCCGAACGCGGACGCGGCAAGCGCTATGTGTTGCGTCACCCCAACGGGCCGATCACGCTGATCGACGAGAGCTACAACGCCAATCCGGCGTCGATGAGCGCTGCAATGGCACTGCTCAACACGACGCCGGTGTCGGGCGAGGGCAGGCGCATTGCCGTGCTCGGTGATATGCTCGAGCTCGGCAGCCATTCGGCGAAATTGCATGCCGCGCTTGCCGGTCTGATCGTCGGCACCGACACGCGCACGGTCTTTCTCGGCGGTCCGGAAATGCGGGCGCTGGCCGACGTTTTGCCCGGCGAGATCAAGACGGAATACCGCGCCGGTGCGGAAGATCTGAAACCGGTTCTTCTATCGGAATTGAAGCCCGGTGACGTGGTCATGATCAAATCGTCGAAGGGCATAGGCTTTTCAAAGCTGGTCGAGGCGTTGCTCGGCAAGTTTCCGGCGGAAGCCACAACCAGCAGACAGACCTAGGATCGGTCCGGGGGACGCAAGCGCATGCTAACACTGCTCGTCGAATTTGCGGACAAGATCTCGGTCTTCAACGTCTTCCGCTACATAACCTTCCGCACCGGCGGAGCGCTGATCACAGCGGCACTGATCGTGTTCATTTTCGGACCGACCATCATCAATTCGCTGCGGCTGCGGCAAGGCAAGGGCCAGCCGATCCGTGCCGACGGGCCGCAGACGCATTTCAAGAAGGCGGGAACGCCGACAATGGGCGGACTGATGATCCTGTCCGGCATCGTCGGTTCGTCGCTGCTGTGGGCGAACCTGTCGAGCATCTACGTCTGGGTGGTCCTGCTGGTGACGCTGGGATTCGGCTCGATCGGCTTTTACGACGATTATCTCAAAGTAACCAAGCAATCGCATCTCGGCTTTTCCGGCAAGGCGCGGCTGGGGCTCGAATTCGTCATCGCCGGCATCGCCGCCTGGGTGATCATGCATAACGGCCAGGCGCCGTTCTCGTCATCGTTGACATTCCCTTTCGCCAAGGAGTTTCTCGTCAATCTCGGCTGGTTCTTCATCCCGTTCTCGTGCTTCGTCATCGTCGGCGCCGGCAATGCGGTGAACCTGACCGACGGTCTCGACGGGCTGGCGATCGTGCCGATCATGATCGCAGCCGCATCCTTCGGCGTCATCGCCTATCTCTCCGGCAACGCGGTGTTCGCCGAATATCTGCAGATCCATTTCGTGCCCGGCACCGGTGAACTTGCGGTGGTCCTTGGAGCGGTGATCGGCGCCGGTCTCGGTTTCCTCTGGTTCAATGCGCCGCCGGCGGCGATCTTCATGGGCGACACCGGCTCGCTGGCGCTGGGTGGGCTGATCGGCACGGTCGCGGTGGCGACCAAGCACGAGATCGTGCTGGTCATCGTCGGCGGCCTGTTCGTCGTCGAGATATTCTCGGTCATCATCCAGGTCGGCTACTTCAAGATGACCGGCAAGCGCGTCTTCCTGATGGCGCCGATCCACCATCATTTCGAAAAGCTCGGCTGGACCGAAAGCCAGGTGGTGATCCGCTTCTGGATCATCGCCGTCATCCTGGCGCTGGTCGGCCTGTCGACCCTGAAGCTCAGATAGGAGGCCGCTTGATCCCCGCCGCATCCTTTTCAGGCAAGCGCGTTTCGCTCTTCGGGCTCGGTGGCTCGGGGATTGCCACGGCGCGCGCGCTGATCGAGGGCGGCGCGGATGTGCTGGCCTGGGACGACAATCCCGATAGCGTCGCCAAGGCCGGCGCGGTCGGCATCACGACAGCGGACCTGCGCGGTGCGGACTGGGCGAGGTTTTCCGCCTTCGTGCTGTCGCCCGGCGTGCCGCTGACGCATCCCAAGCCGCACTGGACCGTCGAGCTGGCGCGGGGCTCAGGCGTGGAGATCATCGGCGACATCGAGCTTTTCTGCCGCGAGCGGATGCTGCTGGCACCGGCAGCACCTTTCATTGCCATTACCGGCACCAACGGCAAGTCGACGACCACGGCACTGACGGCGCACATCCTAAAATCGGCTGGGCGCGACACGCAGATGGGCGGCAATATCGGCCGCGCGGTGATGACGCTCGATCCGCCGCAGCCTGAACGGCACTATGTGGTTGAGTGCTCTTCCTACCAGATCGATCTTGCCCCTTCGATCAATCCGACGGCCGGTGTGCTGCTCAACCTGACGCCGGACCATCTCGACCGCCATGGCACGATGCAACACTACGCCTCGATCAAGGAGCGGCTGGTGGCCGGCAGCGAGACGGCAATCATCGGTGTCGACGATTCCTGGTGCGCCCAGATCGCCGATCGGCTGGAGCGGGCCGGCCGGCAGGTCATCCGCATCTCCAAGCGCCTGCCGCTGACCGACGGTTATTTCGCTGACGGCACCAACTTAATGGAAGCCGTGCACGGCCGCTACAGCCGTGTCGCCTTCCTCGAAGGCATCGGCTCGTTGCGCGGCCAGCACAATGCGCAGAACGCGCTGGCCGCCGCCGCCGCCTGCCTCAAGGTCGGGCTCGAGCTCGGCGAGATCCAATCCGGACTGGAGAGTTTCCCTGGGCTGGCGCACCGCATGGAGCAGGTCGGCCGCAAAGGGCATGTGCTGTTCGTCAACGATTCCAAGGCGACCAATGCCGATGCCGCTGCACCGGCGCTGTCGAGCTTTGCGCGTATCTACTGGATTGCCGGCGGCCTGCCGAAAGAGGGCGGCATCGAGCCGTTACGCGGCTTCTTCCCGCGCATCGCCAAGGCCTATCTGATCGGCGAAGCCGCACCGGCCTTTTCGGCGACGCTGGGCGAAGCGGTGCCCTACGAGATATCAGGCACGTTGGCGGCGGCAGTCGAACACGCCGCCCGCGATGCGGCCAGGGATAGTAGCGGCGAGGCAGTGGTGCTGCTGTCGCCGGCCTGCGCCAGTTTCGACCAGTTCAAGAATTTCGAAGTCCGCGGCGAGGCGTTCAGGCAAGCCGCAACCGCCATTGATGGCGTGAAGCCCATCGGAGGGACACGATAATGCAAAGCCGTCTCGACAAAAGCCCTGTGGCGACCTGGTGGTGGACGATCGATCGCTGGTTCCTGGCGGCGTTCCTGTCGCTGATGGGGCTCGGCATCGTTTTGTCCTTCGCCGCAAGCCCGGCGGTGGCCGAGCGCATCGGGCTCGACAGTTTCCACTTCGCGACACGCCAGATTATCTTCACCATTCCGGCGCTTGGGGTAATGCTGGCCGTCTCGTTCCTTGAATCCAGGCAGATCCGGCGCGTGGCGCTGGTCATGTTGTGCATCATGCTGTTTCTGATGGTGGCGGTGCTCTATATCGGCGTCGAGGTGAAGGGCGCGCGGCGCTGGGTGTCGCTAGCCGGCCTGTCGATCCAGCCGTCCGAGTTCCTGAAACCGGCCTTCGTCATCATCTGCGCCTGGTTGTTCGCCGAGCACAAGCGCCAGCCCGACATTCCGGGCAATTTGTTCGCCATGTTGCTGCTTGCACTGGTCATCTCGCTGCTGGTGGCGCAGCCTGACCTTGGGCAGACCATGCTGGTGCTCGGCACCTGGGGGGTGATGTTCTTCATGGCCGGATTGCCGTGGCTGTGGATCGTCGCGCTGGGTGCTGCAGGCGTCGGCGGCGTGTTCGCCGCCTATGCAGTGTTCCCGCACGTTGCCGGCCGTATCGACCGCTTCATGACCGGCGAGGGCGACACGTTCCAGGTCGACATGGGCCGCGAGGCGCTGATCAATGGCGGCTGGTTCGGCGTCGGGCCGGGCGAGGGCACCGTCAAACGGGTCATCCCCGACAGCCATGCCGACTTCGTCTTCTCGGTCGCCGGCGAGGAATTCGGGCTGATCATGTGCTTCTTCATCATGTCCATCTTCGGGTTCATCGTGCTGCGCGGCCTCAACACGGCACTCAAGGAGCAGGACGATTTCACACGCTATGCGGTTGGCGGCCTGGTCACGGTCTTCGGCCTGCAGTCGGTCATCAACATGGCCGTCAATCTGCAGCTGATGCCCGCCAAGGGCATGACGCTGCCGTTCATTTCCTACGGCGGTTCCTCGCAGATCGCGATCGCCATCTCGATGGGCATGGTGCTGGCGCTGACGCGCAAGCGCCCGGAAAAGCGCAAGCAGCTGGGCTTCATGCCGTCGCCGCGTGCGATGCCGGCGGAGTGAGATGGCCAAGGGGGTCATCCTTCTGGCGGCGGGCGGAACGGGCGGACATCTGTTCCCGGCCGAGGCACTGGCGCACGAACTGACCGGGCGCGGCTGGGCGGTGCACCTGGCGACGGACGAACGCGCCGAGCGCTTTGCCGGGCAGTTCCCGGCGGCCGCCATCCATCCGATCCAGTCGGCGACGATGGGGTCGAAAAATCCTTTTGCCGTGCTCGCCGCATTTTGGAAAATCTGGCGCGGGGTGCGGCAGGCATCGGCCGTCATCGCCAGCGTCAAGCCCGCCATCGTGGTCGGCTTCGGCGGCTATCCGACGCTGCCGCCGCTCTATGCCGCGACCCGGCGCAAGGTGCCGACGCTGATCCACGAGCAGAACGCGGTGATGGGCCGTGCCAACCGGGCGCTCGCCGGCCGCGTCGACGCTATTGCCGGTGGTTTCCTACCGGAAGACACAAGTGCTACAGGCGTCAAGACGGTGACCACCGGCAATCCGGTCAGGCCGCAAGTGCTGGAAGCGGCGAAGACGCCTTATGCCGCATCGGCCGGTGAAGAGCCGTTCCGATTTCTGGTGTTTGGCGGCAGCCAAGGCGCGCAGTTCTTTTCCGATGCGGTGCCGGCGGCGATCGCCCGGCTTTCCGATGCACAGCGCAGGCGGCTGGCGATCACCCAGCAGGCGCGCGCCGACGATGTGCCGCGGGTGAAAGCGGCCTATGCCACGCTTGACATCGAGGCCGAGGTGTCGCCCTTCTTCACCGACATGGCGGCGCGGCTGGCGGCGGCGCATCTGGTGATGTCGCGCTCCGGCGCATCGACCGTATCGGAAATCGCGGTGATCGGCCGGCCGGCGCTGCTGGTGCCTTATCCGCACGCGCTCGACCACGACCAGGCGGCGAATGCGGCGGCCCTTGCGGCAGCGGGCGGCGCCGAGGTGCATCCGCAATCCACGCTTTCGGCGGAGCGGATCGCCGTGCTTGTCGGCGGGCTGATGGATGATCCAGGCAAGGCGGCGACAATGGCCGCGGCGGCGAAATCGTCCGGAAAACCGGATGCCGCGCGGTTGCTCGCCGATCTGACAGAGGCTATTGCGTCCAGGAAAACCGTTTCGGAATTCAGGAAGGAGACGCACGCATGAAGATGCCGCAGACGATCGGCCTCGTGCATTTCATCGGCATTGGCGGCATCGGCATGAGCGGCATCGCCGAGGTGCTGCACAATCTCGGCTACAAGGTACAAGGGTCCGACCAGGCCGAAAGCGCCAATGTGCAGCGGCTGCGCGACAAGGGCATCGAATGCTTCGTCGGCCATCAGGCCGAGAACCTCGGCGAGGCCGAAGTGGTCGTCGTCTCCACCGCAATCAAGAAATCCAATCCGGAACTGAAGGCCGCGCGGGAAAAATTGCTTCCCATTGTCCGCCGCGCGGAGATGCTGGCAGAGCTGATGCGTTTCCGCCAAGCGGTGGCGATCGGCGGCACGCATGGCAAGACGACGACGACTTCGATGGTGGCGACGCTACTCGAAGCCGGCGGGCTCGACCCGACGGTAATCAATGGCGGCATCATCAATGCCTATGGCACCAATGCCCGCATGGGAGACGGCGAATGGATGGTGGTCGAGGCCGACGAGAGCGACGGCACCTTCCTCAAGCTGCCGGCCGAGATTGCCGTCGTCACCAATATCGACCCCGAGCACCTCGACCATTACGGCTCCTTCGACAAAGTGCGCGAAGCGTTTCGTCAGTTCGTCGAGAATGTGCCGTTCTACGGCTTTGGTGTGATGTGCACCGACCATCCCGAGGTGCAGGCGCTGGTCGCCCGCATCGAGGACCGGCGCGTCATCACCTATGGCGAAAATGCGCAGGCCGACGTGCGCTTCACCAATCACCGCATGGACGGCCCGACCTCGGAATTCGACGTGGTGATCCGCGACCGCAAGACGCACGGCCAGATAACGATATCAGGCCTGCGGCTGCCCATGCCCGGGCGCCACAATGTCTCCAATGCGACGGCGGCGATTGCCGTCGCGCATGAGCTCGGCCTTTCGGCTGAGGCAATCAAGAAGGGCCTGTCGTCTTTCGCGGGCGTCAAGCGGCGCTTCACCCATACCGGTTCGTGGAACGGTGTCGATGTGTTCGACGATTACGGTCATCATCCGGTCGAGATCACGGCGGTACTGAAGGCTGCGCGCAGCGCTACCAAGGGTCGCATCATCGCCGTTACCCAACCGCATCGCTTCACCCGGCTGCGCGATCTGTTCGACGAGTTTTCCGTCTGCTTCAACGACGCCGATACGGTAATGGTGGCGCCCGTCTATGCAGCCGGCGAGGAACCGATCGACGGCGTCACGTCCGACGCACTGGTGTCGCGCATCCGCTCCGGCGGCCATCGCGACGCACGCTACATCGAAGGTCCGGCGGCGATTGCGCCGATCGTGCGCGAGGTGGCGAAGCCGGGCGATTTCGTCGTCTTCCTCGGCGCCGGCAACATCACCCAATGGGCCTATGCGCTGCCCAAGGAACTCGGCGGGACCATCTCATGATGCGCGGCCAGGCGTTGATCGAGAAGCTTGGCGACCGGCTTGCCGGACTGCGCGGCCGCATCACGCCCAATGCCGAGATGGACAAGATCACCTGGTTTCGAGCCGGCGGGCTCGCGGACGCATTGTTCCAGCCGGCCGACGAGGACGATCTTGCCACGTTCCTGAAGGCGGTGCCGGAGGAAATTCCGCTGACCATCGTCGGCGTTGGCTCGAACCTGCTTGTCCGTGACGGCGGCATTGCGGGCTTTGTCATCCGGCTTTCGGCCAAAGGCTTTGGCGAGACCGAAGTGATTGCGCCGACCACGATCAAGGCGGGCGCCGCGACACCCGACAAGCGCCTTGCGGCCGTTGCCTACGAGGCCGGCATCGGTGGCTTTCATTTCTACCACGGCATTCCCGGCGTCATTGGCGGAGCGCTGAGGATGAACGCCGGCGCCAATGGCGTCGAGACGCGCGAGCGCCTGGTCGAGGTGCGGGCACTCGACCGCAAGGGCAATGTTCATACGCTGAGCAATGCCGACATGGGCTATGCCTATCGCCATTCAGCGGCGCCGTCCGGGCTGATCTTCACGTCGGCGCTGCTCGAAGGCATTCCTGAGGACAAGGCGGCGATCAAGGCCGCGATGGATGCTGTCCAGAACCATCGCGAGACCGTGCAGCCGATCCGCGAAAAGACCGGTGGCTCTACCTTCAAGAATCCCGAGGGCACCTCGGCCTGGAAGGAGATCGACAAGGCCGGCTGCCGCGGCCTGATGGTTGGTGGGGCGCAGATGTCGCCGATGCATTGCAACTTCATGATCAACACCGGAACCGCCACGGGCTACGAGCTTGAATATCTCGGTGAGACGGTGCGTGCGCGCGTGCTCGAAAGATCAGGCATCCGGCTGCAGTGGGAGATCAAGCGCATCGGTAATTTTCGGCCGGGCCATGCCGTCCAGGAATTTCTCGGGCAGTTGCTTTAGGCAAGCTGACCGCCGTTGCCTTTCGGAGTCATGAATTCACATTTTGCTGCCGTTTTTGCGGAAAGTGAATCCATCGGAATCGTAAGCACTTGCCAGCGAATCAACTCTCTGATTCTCTGCCCTGAAGCGTTTCCTGATTTGAGTCGTTTCGACGCGTTACTCGCGTTTCCGTCTGGGGGGCAACCTGCCGGGAGACTCGGACTCAATGTTGCGGAAACACGGGAGCGAAGTTGCTCGGGCGCATTTGAGTGCGCGCGATGCTTTTCGGGGCATGCACGATGGTGCAGGCCTGCTGTGAGAGGAAATGACGGGGAATGACAAGCAAGCACGTGGCCGTCCTTCTGGGGGGATTCTCGTCCGAGCGGCCCGTATCCCTGTCGTCGGGCAAAGCCTGCGCCGATACGCTGGAGGGGGAGGGCTACCAGGTCACCCGCGTCGACGTCTCGCGTGACATCGGCTCGGTGCTTGCCGAGCTCAAGCCTGACGTCGTTTTCAATGCGCTGCACGGCCCCTTCGGCGAGGACGGCACCATCCAGGGCATCCTCGAGTACCTCGCCATTCCGTACACCCATTCCGGCGTGCTTGCCTCGGCGCTTGCGATGAACAAGGAACAGGCCAAGAAGGTCGCGAAGGCGGCCGGCGTTCCGGTGGCGGAATCGAAGGTGGCCAATCGCTTCGCCATCCAGAACAAGCACCCGATGAAGCCGCCCTATGTAGTCAAGCCGGTCAACGAAGGATCGAGCTTCGGCGTCGTCATTGTGCATGAAGGCCAGTCGCATCCGCCGCAGATCATCGGCTCGTCCGAGTGGAGATATGGCGACGCGGTGATGGTCGAGCGTTATGTGCACGGGCGGGAATTGACGTGCGCGGTGATGGGCGATGTGGCGCTCGGTGTCTGCGAGATCATCCCGACCGGCCATTCCTTCTACGACTATGATTCAAAATACGTCGCGGGAGGATCAAAACACGAATGCCCGGCAAAACTTTCACCGAATATTTACCAAAAAATACAGACACTGACGCTCAAGGCTCACCAAGCTATCGGCTGTCGGGGCGTTTCCCGGTCGGACTTCCGTTATGACGATCGTCACTCCGAAAACGGCGAAATTGTCTGGCTCGAGGTCAACACCCAGCCGGGCATGACGCCGACGTCTTTGGTGCCGGAAATCGCCGCGCAAGCGGGACACTCGTTCGGCGATTTGTTGAGTTGGATGGTGGAGGACGCTTCGTGTCTGCGTTGAAGTGGGGACAGGGCAAGGGGAAGGGCGCGGCCGGGCCGGCGCTGTTCGGCATGCCGTTGTCGTTCGACCATTTCGTGCTGCCACGCCTGCTCCGCCGGCCGGTGCGCGTGCTGGCGCGCCTCGGCGAGGGCGACTTCGAAGCGCCGCCCTATTGCGCTGCCATGCTGTCGGCGGCACTGCTTGTTTCGAGCAGTGCCTATGGCGCCTATCTCGGCGGATATTCCGACGCCATCGTCCAGAGTGTTACCGCCCGCACCGGCTTTGCCGTCGACCAGGTCAAGGTCGTCGGCAACCGCGAAACGTCCGAGATCGATATTCTCGACAGGCTGGAACTCGACGGCTGGACCTCGCTGATCGGCTTCGATGCCGAAGCCGCGCGCGAACGCATCACCACGCTACCCTGGGTCGAAGCCGCGGCAGTGCGCAAGGTCTACCCGCATACGCTGGAAGTGCGCGTCGAGGAGCGCGAGCCGTTCGCGCTGTGGCAGCAAGGCAGCGCGCTTTCGGTCATCGAGAAATCCGGCACCGTCATTGCGCCGTTCTCCGGCGGCAAGCAGATATTGCTGCCGCTGATCATCGGCACCGGCGCACCGGCCAAAGCGCCGGATTTCCTAGCCAAGATCAAGAATTATCCGGAGCTCGCCGCGCGGATCAAGGGCTATATCCGCATCGGCGAACGGCGCTGGGATCTCAAGCTTGAAAACGGCATCACGATCAAGCTTCCCGAAGACGGTGAGGATCAGGCGATTGCCGACCTAGTCAGGATGGATCACGAGAACGGGCTTTTGACGCGCGACATCGCCGCCGTCGACATGCGCCTTTCCGATCGTCTGGTCGTCCAGTTGACGCCGGAAGCGGCGACACAGCGCCAAGCCGCGCTCGACGAAAAGCCCAAGATGCTGAAGCGCAAGCCGGAGACGAAGATATGAGCTGGCTTGGCGGCAATAGCGATGCCTCGTCGCGCCGGTCCGGCATCCTGACGGTGCTGGATGTCGGCTCCAGCAAGGTCTGCTGCGTGGTGGCCAAACTCAAGCCGCGCGACGATGGCAAGCTGCTGCGCGGACGCTCGCATCGCGTCCAGGTGATCGGCATCGGCCACCAGAAATCGCAAGGCGTGAAATCGGGCGTCGTCATCGATCTTGACCGTGCCGAGCACGCCATCCGTCTTGCCGTCGACGCCGCCGAACGCATGGCGGGACTGACGGTCGATTCGCTGATCGTCAACATGACTGCCGGCCGGCTGAAGAGCGAGGCTTTTTCGGCCACCATCAATCTCGGCGGCCATGAGGCCGACGAGGCCGACATCAAGCGCGTACTTGCCGCCGGCGCCAAGCAGGCGTTGCGGGCCGAGCGCGAGGTGATCCATTCGCTTCCCGTAGCCTTTTCGCTGGATGCCGAGCGCGGTGTGCGCGATCCGCGCGGCATGGTTGGCGACCAGCTTGGCGTCGACATGCACGTGCTGACAGGCGACGCAGCGCCCTTGCGCAATCTGGAGCTCTGCATCAACCGCTCGCATCTGTCGGTCGAACGCATGGTGGCGACGCCCTATGCCAGTGGGCTTGCTGCGCTGGTCGACGACGAGCTCGAAATGGGCGCGGCCTGCATCGACATGGGCGGCGGCACGACGACGATCTCGGTGTTTTCGGAAGGCAAGTTCGTCCATGGCGATGCCATCGCGATCGGCGGCAACCACGTCACGCTGGACATGGCCAAGGGCCTGTCGACCTCGCTCGATGCCGCCGAAAGGCTGAAAGTGATGCATGGCTCGGCGCTGCCTGGCAGTGCCGACGACCGCGACCTGGTTTCCATCCATCCGATCGGCGAGGACGGCGAGGTGCCGTTGCAGATCCCGCGCTCGGTGATGACGCGCATCATCCGCGCCCGCATCGACGAGACGCTGGAATTGCTGCGCGACCGGCTGAACAAGTCCGGCTACGGCAATGCCGTCGGCAAGCGTGTGGTGCTGACCGGCGGCGCCAGCCAGCTTGCCGGCCTGCCAGAAGCAGCACGCCGCATTCTCGGCCGCAATGTGCGCATCGGACGCCCGCTTGGCGTGGCAGGCCTGCCCGAGGCGGCCAAGGGGCCGGCCTTTTCGACGCCCGTCGGGCTTCTGATCTATCCACAGATGGCGAGCTTCGAGAGCCGGCCGGCGAAGGGAATTTCCGGTCTTCGGATGACCGGAACAGGCGGAAAACTGCATCGAATGAGTCAGTGGTTGAGAGACAGTTTTTAATCTTGACGGGGACAGCCCCATAGGCGGCCGCGGCGGCGAAGCGGCGGGAAAGGCAAAGGACGAAGACAATGACCATCAATCTGCAGAAGCCGGACATCACCGAGCTCAAGCCGCGCATCACCGTGTTCGGTGTCGGCGGCGGCGGCGGCAATGCCGTCAACAACATGATCACCGCCGGCTTGCGCGGCGTCGAGTTCGTGGTGGCCAACACCGACGCGCAGGCACTGACGATGTCGAAGGCCGAGCGGCTGATCCAGCTCGGCGCGCATGTCACCGAGGGTCTCGGCGCCGGATCGCAGCCTGAAGTCGGGCGCGCGGCGGCGGAGGAATGCATCGACGAGATCATCGATCATCTCTCCAACACGCATATGTGCTTCGTCACTGCCGGCATGGGCGGCGGCACCGGCACCGGGGCGGCTCCCGTCGTTGCCCGCGCTGCCCGCGAAAAGGGTATCCTCACCGTCGGCGTCGTCACCAAGCCGTTCCACTTCGAAGGCCAGCGCCGCATGAAGACGGCCGACATGGGTATCGAGGAACTGCAGAAATGCGTCGATACCCTGATCGTCATTCCCAACCAGAACCTGTTCCGGCTGGCCAATGACAAGACCACCTTCGCCGATGCCTTCGCCATGGCCGACCAGGTGCTCTATTCGGGCGTTGCCTGCATCACCGACCTGATGGTCAAGGAAGGCCTGATCAATCTCGACTTCGCCGACGTCCGCTCGGTCATGCGCGAAATGGGCAAGGCGATGATGGGGACTGGCGAGGCTTCGGGCGAGGGCCGTGCAATGGCCGCGGCGGAAGCCGCCATCGCCAACCCGCTGCTCGACGAGACCTCGATGAAGGGCGCCAAGGGTCTGCTGATCTCGATCACCGGCGGCCGCGACCTGACCCTGTTCGAAGTCGATGAGGCGGCAACCCGCATTCGCGAAGAGGTCGACCAGGACGCCAACATCATTCTGGGCGCCACCTTCGACGAGGAACTCGAAGGCGTTATCCGCGTGTCGGTGGTCGCCACCGGCATCGACAAATCGGCGGCCGAAATCGCTGCCGCGCCGATCGCCATCCGCGCGGCTCCGCCGAAGCCGGTCAGCCGCCCGGCGGCTCAGGTCACGGAAATGCGCCCGGCGCCTGTCCAGCAGCCGATCTATGAACCACGTGCTGCCGATCCGGTCGCCGAGGCCATTCAGCTCGCCGAGGCGAATGCGGCAGCGATGGCGCAGGCCCGCCCGGCACCGGTCGCGCATGCGGAAGACTTCCGTCCGCAGAGCAAGATCTTCCAGGCGCCTCCGGCTCAGCCGCAGCCGATGATGCAGCCAGTGGTTCAGCAAGCGATGCAACCGGCTCCGCATCGTGAAATGCCGCACCCGGTTGCCGCAGCGCCCCAGCGCATGCCGCGGGTCGAGGATTTCCCGCCGCAGGTGAAGGCCGAAGTGGAAGCCAAGATCCGCCCGGCCGACCACGAGAACAGCGGCCCGATGGGGTTGCTCAAGCGCCTGACCAACGGTCTGACCCGCCGCGAAGAGGAGCCTGCACGGCTGCAGCCGGCGCAGCCGCGCGAACCGAAACTGCGCCAGGCGCCGGCCGAAGTGCGCCGCCTAGCCAGCCAGGATCCGCAGCTTTACGCGCCGCGCCGCGGCCAGCTGGACGAGCAGGGCCGCCTGACGCCGCAGAGCCGGGCTGTCCAGGAAGACGATCAGTTGGAGATTCCCGCCTTTCTGCGCCGACAGGCCAATTGATCTGTTAACGGTTCGTAACAGTTGTTAACAGGCGAGCAGGAGACTGTTCGCCCGTTAACGTTAAAAACGATTTCAGAACAAGGACTTATGAGGCGTTCTCTCTCGGGACCGCAGTTACAAAGAGTAAGAAACCGTGATTTGGAGTCTCCCTGCGGGACCATTATCTTCGCCACCGACCAAAGTCGGTTTGCTGGGAGTCTCGGGGAAGTGGCCCTGCCTGCCGATCAATCAAGAGCCGCGCCCTCAGGGCAGATGAAGCGGACCTAGGCAGCATGGGCTATGGGGATTGTTTTGCACGACTATCAGACGACACTTAAATCGCGCGCGACGCTGACTGGCATCGGCGTTCACAGTGGCAATCCGGTCACCGTCCATTTCCTGCCGGCGGATGCCGATACGGGTGTGGTCTTCCAGCTTTCGAATGCAAGCGGAAGCCACGAATTTCGCGCGCTCGTCTCCGAGGTCGGCGCCACCGATCTCTGCACCATGCTTGGCGATCCGCAAGGCGAGCACATTGCCACGGTCGAGCATCTGATGGCGACGCTTTTCGGGCTTGGAATCGACAATCTCGTCATCGAAATCGACGGCCATGAGGTGCCTATCCTCGACGGCAGCGCAGTGATGTTCGTCGAGGCCATTGACCAGGCAGGCATCGAAACGCTGCCGGTCAAGCGTCGCTACATCAGGGTGGTCAAGCCGGTTCGCATCGAGAACGGCGCCTGCTGGGCGGAGTTCAGGCCCTATGACGGCACGCGCTTCGAGATCGAGATCGATTTCGAAAGCCCGGCGATCGGGCGCCAGCTTTTTGCATCCGACATGAACGCCGACATTTTCCGCCGCGACGTCGCGCGGGCCCGCACTTTCGGTTTCATGAAGGACGTCGAGCGGCTGTGGGCGGCCGGCTATGCGCTCGGCTCGTCTTTGGAAAACTCCCTGGTGATCGGCGACGACAACCGCGTGATCAACATGGGAGGCCTGCGCTATCCCAACGAGTTCGCGCGCCACAAGACGATGGATGCGATGGGCGACCTGGCGCTCGCCGGTGCCCGGTTCATCGGCTGCTTCCGCTCCTATCGTGGCGGCCACAGGCTGAACGCAGCTGCGCTGCGCCGTCTCTTGTCCGACCGTTCGGCTTTCGAGATCGTTGAGACGACGCGCCGCGAGCGCGGGCGTACCGCCGAGATGAGCGCCGTCAACGCACCCCTCTATGCGCCCTGGATGATCTGATTCTTAACGTTTTTGCGGTTCTTATCGCGATCAGCGGTGTTGCATGGATGCATCACTGGCCGGCCAAATCGCACAGCTTTCCAGGTGGCGCCAAACCGCCACAAAAATGTGCGATTGGCCGGGGATAGCGTTGCCGGGCAAGGCGGTTATGGTTTATGGCTGCTGCCGTCGACTGAAATGACGCCGAAAGGGCGGAATCCAATCATGTTTTTCAAGCGAGTTGGTCAATCGAAGGCGCCGCGGCGGGCTGTTTTCCTGGCGCTTTCGGTGGTCGTTCCATCGCTGTTTCTGTCGGCCTGCATGTCGTCCGAGAAGGACGTCGATCTATCGACCTATGTCGATCAGACCGAGCCGGCCGACGTGCTCTATAATCAGGGTCTCGCCAATCTGAATGCCGGGCGCCTGCAGGAAGCAAGCCGCAAATTCGATGCGGTCGACCGCCAGCATCCGTATTCGGAATTCGCCCGCAAATCGATGGTGATGGGCGCCTTTGCCGACTACCGTCAAGGCAATTACGACGAGGCGATCGGTTCGGCCAAGCGCTACCTGACCCTTTATCCGTCGACCGACGATGCAGCCTATGCCCAGTACATTATCGGGCTGAGCTACTACCGTCAGATCAAGGACGTCACCCAGGACCAGAAGGAAGCGCGTCTTACCGTGCAGACGATGCAGGACCTCGTGACGCGCTGGCCCACGTCCGAATATGCCGACGACGCCAAGGAGAAGATCCGCTTCGCCAACGATCAGCTCGCCGGCAAAGAGATGCAGATCGGCCGCTATTATCTCGAGCGCCGCGAATACATCGCGGCCGTCAAACGGTTCCGCAACGTGGTGGAGAACTATTCCAACACACGCCATGTCGAAGAGGCGCTGGCGCGTCTTACCGAGAGCTACTATGCGATGGGGTTGACGTCGGAAGCGCAGACCGCTGCGGCCGTGCTCGGCACCAACTATCCCGACAGCCAGTGGTACAAGGACTCCTACAAGCTCCTGCAGAGTGGTGGGCTCGAGCCGCGCGAGAATGCCGGATCGTGGATCTCCAAGGCCGGGAAGCTGATCACCGGCGCCTGAGCGGCGCGTCACCATGCTCTCCAGACTGTCGATCCGCGATATCGTTCTGATCGAGAAGCTGGACATCGACTTCTCGTCCGGCCTTTCGGTCCTTACCGGCGAAACCGGCGCCGGAAAATCTATCCTGCTCGACGCTTTGTCACTGGCGCTTGGCGCCCGCGGCGACGCTTCGCTGGTGCGGCATGGCGCGGCACAAGGCCAGATCATCGCCGTGTTCGACGTGCCGCGCAACCACGCGGCTCGCATGCTGCTTGCCGAGAATGCCATCGAGGACGACGGCGACATCATCCTGCGCCGCGTCCAGACGGCTGACGGCCGCACGCGCGTTTTCGTCAACGACCAGCCGTCCAGCGTGACGCTGATGCGCGACATCGGCCGTGCGCTGGTCGAGATCCACGGCCAGCATGACGAGCGCGCTTTGGTCGATCCCGGCGCCCATCGCGAGTTGCTCGACAGTTTCGGTGGCCATCTCGGCGCTGCTCGGGCAACCGGCGAGGCGTGGCGGCATTGGCGTACCTGCGAGCAGGAATTTTCACGGCACCGGGCCAAAGTCGAGGCAGCTTCCCGTGAGGCCGATTATCTGCGTGCAGCGGTCGCCGAATTGACCAGGCTCGATCCGCAACCTGGCGAAGAGACGGAGCTGGCCGAACTGCGCGCCGCGATGATGCGAGCGGAAAAGATCGCCTCGGAAATCCACGATGCTCAGGATGTGCTCTCGGGTCCGTCCTCGCCCTTGCCGCAACTGGCCAGCCTGCTCAGGCGGCTGCAGCGCAAGGTCACCGAAGCGCCCGGGCTGCTCGAGGATGTCGTCAAGTCGCTCGACGAGGCGATGCTGTCGCTCGACGCGGCGCAGTCGGGCGTCGAAGCAGCACTTCGCGCCACCGAATATGATCCGCAGCGGCTGGAGAAGGCTGAGGAGCGGCTGTTTTCGCTGCGTGCCGCCTCGCGCAAGCACAGCGTCGCCGTCGATGACCTGGCGCAATTGCGTGACACCATGGCTGCCGACCTTGCCGATCTCGACGCCGGCGAGGAGCGCCTGCACGCGCTGGAGAAACAGGCTGCGGCGGCGCGCCAGGCCTATGACATTACAGCGGCCCAGCTGTCGTCGCTTCGCCATGCGGCAGCTGTCGGGCTGAGCAAGGCGGTGATGGCCGAACTGCCGGCGCTGAAGCTCGAACGGGCCGAGTTCATCGTCGAGATCGCAAGCGATGCCGAGAGCCGCATGGAAGAAGGCATCGACCAGGTCGAGTTTTGGGTGCGGACTAATCCCGGCACCAGGCCCGGCCCGATGATGAAGGTCGCTTCCGGCGGCGAGCTTTCGCGTTTCCTGCTGGCGCTCAAGGTCGCGCTGGCTGATCGCGGGTCGGCGCCGACTTTGGTCTTCGACGAAATTGACACCGGCGTCGGCGGCGCGGTTGCCGACGCCATCGGCCAGCGGCTGGCGCGGCTGGCAAAACGCGTGCAGGTGCTGTCGGTCACGCATGCACCGCAAGTGGCGGCGCGCGCGGCGACGCATTTCCTGATCTCCAAATCGGGCGGGGCCGACCGGGTCTCGACCGGCATCGCCGAGATGGACCGGGCGGCGCGGCAGGAAGAGATCGCACGCATGCTCGCCGGCGCCACCATCACCGACGAGGCGCGTGCGGCGGCCGAGCGGCTGCTGCGGGAGAACACCGCGGCAGCCTAGACAAGTTCGTTTCCGGCGCTCGCGACCTGAGTCAGGGTATGGCTCCATCCTGCTGTTCAGGCATGATTTTCCGTGTCTGGTCTCTCCCTCACGAGAGAATCCTGTTCTATTGTGTCGCGCCACCGTGAAGGGAGCCGTGCATGGACGAAAAACCAGTCGATTCGCTCAGCGAAAGCGAGGCGGCAAGCGAGTTGAAGCGGTTGGCGCAGGAGATAGCCGAGCACGACCGGCGCTACCACGGCGAGGACGCGCCGATAATCACGGATGCGGAATATGACGCGCTGACGCGGCGCAACCTCGCCATCGAGCAGCGGTTCCCGCATCTTGTGCGCGAGGATTCGCCCTCACGCAGGGTCGGCGCGCCGCCGGCGGAAGGTTTTGCCAAGGTGCGCCACGCGGTGCCGATGCTCAGCCTTGCCAAGGCCTATACCGACCAGGACGTCGCGGACTTCATAGAACGGGGCCGGCGATTCTTTGACCGCGACAAGGATCTGAACATCGCCTTCACGGCGGAGCCGAAGATCGACGGGCTATCGGCTTCCCTGCGATATGAAGGCGGTGTGTTCGTGCAGGGAGCAACGCGCGGCGACGGCGTCGTCGGCGAGGATATCACCGCCAATCTCAAGACCATCGCCGATATTCCCAAGACCTTGAAGGGATCGGACTGGCCCGAGGTCATCGAAATACGCGGTGAGGTCTATATGACCTACGCGGAATTCGAGGCGCTGAAGCAGCGTTCGGCGGCGATAGGTGGCCAGGATTACGTCAATCCGCGTAACACGGCGGCTGGATCGCTGCGCCAGAAGGACCCGTCCGTTACCGCCAGCCGCAACCTCAAATTCTTTGCCTACGCCTGGGGCTATACTTCAAAGGATCCAGCTCCGACCCAATACGATTCCGTGCAAAAATTCGCGGAGTGGGGGTTCAAGGTCAGTCCGCTGATGGTCCGGGCAAAGTCGGTCGAGGAACTGATCGCGCATTATCACCTTATCGAGGCCCAACGCTCATCGCTCGGCTACGACATCGACGGCGTCGTCTACAAGGTCGATCAATTGGAGTTGCAGCGCAGATGGGGCTTCGTCACCGGCGAACCACGCTGGGCCATCGCACACAAATTTCCGGCCGAACAGGCGATGACGACCGTGCTCAGGATCGACATTCAGGTCGGCCGTACCGGTACGCTGGCGCCCGTTGCCCGGCTTGCGCCCGTCACGGTCGGCGGCGTCGTGGTCGAAAATGTCACGCTTCACAACGAAGATTACATCAAGGGTCTGGACAGCAACGGCCAGCCGATCCGCGACGGCAACGACATACGTATCGGCGACACGGTGGTCATCCAGCGGGCGGGGGACGTCATTCCGCAGATCGTCAGCGTCGTCGTCGACAAGCGTCCGCCAGATGCCGTGCCCTACGAATTCCCGCACAAATGTCCGATCTGCGGCTCGCCGGCAACGCGCGAGATCAACGAGAAGACCGGCAAGGAAGATTCCCGCCGACGTTGCACCGGCGAACTGATCTGCCCTGCGCAGGCCGTGGAAGGATTACGCCACTTTGTGTCGCGCGGCGCCATGGATATCGAAGGCCTGGGCGCTGAAAACATAGACCTGTTCTTCAATGCCGGGTTGGTCAAGACTGCCGCCGATATCTTCACCCTCCGGGACCGCCGTCCCGCCGTCACCAAGGCGCTGGCGGAGCGACGGGAGGAGCAGGCCAGGCAGCGCGAGGCCGCATCGGGCAAAACGCGCAAGAATGTACGGAGCGTCGAGGAACGCAACTATGACGGCCTCGACAAGCTCTTCGCTGCCATCGACGCCCGCCGCGAACCCGAACTCGATCGCTTCATCTTTGCGCTGGGCATCCGCCATATCGGCGAAACGACGGCCGCTGTGCTCGCCCGAACCTTCTCGACGATCGAGGAGTTGATCCGCATTGGCAAGGAGACAGCAGCGGCAGCCGATCCACACACCGTTTTTCCTTCGATCAACGGCATCGGCGATACGGTGATAGGCGCGCTTCGCGATTTCTTCGGCAATGAACGCAACGACGCCGTACTTGAAGCGCTGCTCACACAGGTCCACCCGAAGCCGTACATTGTGAACGTCTCAGCCGATAGTGCGGTCGCCGGCAAGACAATCGTGTTTACAGGCACGCTGGAAAAGATGACGCGCCCGGAGGCCAAGGCGATGGCCGAACGTCTCGGCGCGAAGGTCGCCGGCTCGGTTTCCGCGAAGACCGATCTTCTGGTGGCAGGGCCAGGCGCCGGTTCCAAGCTGAAGGATGCGACCAAATTCGGCATCGAGGTGATCGACGAGGACACCTGGCTGCAGCGGATTGGCAAGGGCGGGTGATGGCGGCTGCGTTCAACGGTTTTGGGCAAAAGGCCATTCCCTTCCTCAAGGCGCTGGATTTTCATCAGAGCCGGGAGTGGTTTTTGGAAAACCGCGACCTTTTCGAACGCGACCTGCGCGATCCCTTCGGCGATCTGGTCGAGACGCTCTCCGAGCGCTTCACGGCCGCGGGGGTCGGCCTGCGCGGCGACCGCAAGAAGTCGCTGTTCCGAATTAACCGCGATGTGCGTTTCGCCAAGGACAAACGGCCTTATAACCGGCATTTGTCGGCGATCCTTTCGCCCGACGGCACCAAGATGGAACAGGGCGTGTTTTACGTCCATATCGGGCTCGAGCGCTGCTTTGCCGCCATTGCCTGGTGGCAGCCCGGACCGGAGCTATTGCTGGCGCTGCGCAACGCGATCGAGAAGCGGCCCGCTGAATTCCGCAGCCTCGTTGCGGCGCTGAAGAAGAACGGCCTCGAGTTCGACCCGGACGGCTGCATGAAGCGCACGCCGCGCGGCTTCGAGCATATCGCCGAGCCCGATCTCGCCGCCGCGATCCGCAACCGGCATTTTGCCGTCCGGCACGCAATCGAGCCGGCGGATATCTACGGAGCTGGATTGGTCGACGAACTCGTCGATTTCGTCATGCGGGCAAAACCGCTGCTCGACTGGGGCAGGGCAATCGAAGGCAAGGTTGCGGAAACGTGATTCCCTCAGGGCAACTGATCTACTTGCAGCGTCCGCGTCTGCCTTGACAGCCAGGTGCTACTCTGCTCTCTTATAAGAGAGAATGTGTCTTATGAGGTGATGCCTATGACCACGCTCCCGATTGATCTGCATTTGCATAAGGCGATTGAAGCCCATCGGCTGAATATGTCCGAAACCCAACTGGACATTGTGAAGCGTGTCTTTGGGATTGGCAGCAATGGAAACGTGAGCCAAATGGTTCAGATGGAGCTTGAGTCAGGTCGCGTTCGACATGGGCGGAGGGGAGGGGAGTATGAGTTTGTCGTGAATGGCGAGCGAATGGTCCGCCATAGTCTGAAGGAGGTTTTGAAGGCGGTCATTTTGGCGATGGAAAAGACAAAGAAGGGCGCAATTGAGAGAATATCAACGTACCGGACTCCACGTGGACGCAGGGTCGTTGCAAAGAAAAACGTTGAGATATATCCGGGTAACCCCGAATTAGTTGAAAAAAGTGCTGAGAGATTAAATGGGGATTGGTGGTTCGATACAAACATTTCTAGGAATCAACTGAAAAGATATATTCAAAAAGTTTTAGAGTGGTCCGGATTTGAGGCGTCGTTTGTGGAGCTCAGGTTTTAGTTGGACATCATCGAAATTTGCTGATCGTTTGCCTCAAGCGAATTGGTGTGACAAGCCGCGCCGCCCTCCCTACATAGGCGCTTCCCGAGGAGCGGTCGATGTCGGCGGAAGCAATCTCCGAAAACGGAGCGAAAAGCGATTTCTGGGACGGCGTGCGGCTCAGCATACCCGTCGTGGTGGCGTCGGCGCCGTTTGCGTTGCTGTTCGGGGCGCTCGCAGTCGACAACGGGTTTTCCGTACTCGAAGCGTTCCTGATGAGCGCAACGGTGTTCGGCGGCGCCAGCCAGATGGTGGGCATCGAGCTGTTCGGCCAGCATGTCGCGCCGTGGCTGATCGTGCTGTCGATCTTCGCGGTGAATTTTCGCCATGTGCTCTATTCGGCTGGCATCGGCCGACGCATCGCGCATTGGCCGCTGATCCAGCAGGCGATAGGCTACTTCGTGCTTACCGATCCGCAGTTCGCGGTGGCCGAGCGCAAGGCTGAGGCCGGCGAAACCGTCGGGTTCACCTGGTATGTGGGGCTTGGGCTGCCGGTCTATGTGTTCTGGATCATCGAAAGCGCGCTCGGCGCGATGTTCGGCAAGCTTATTCCCGACACCCATGCATTGGGCATCGATTTCCTGCTGCCGATCTATTTTCTCGGCCTGGTCATGAGCTTCCGCAAGCGGCCGCTGTGGCTGCCGGTGGTCGTCGCCAGCGCTGCCGCCTCCATCATTGCCTACAAAACGGTCGGCTCGCCCTGGCATGTCTCCATAGGTGCGCTGGCCGGCGTGCTGCTCGCCGTCATCCTGCCGCCCCGCCACAGCGGCGTGGAAGCACGGCCATGAGCACGACCTTGTGGATCATCATCGCCGCTTCGATCGCGACCTATCTGACCCGCATCGGCGGTCATCTGGTGATCTCGCGTTTCGATCAAATCCACCCGCGCGTCGAAGCCGGGCTCAGCGCCGTGCCGGCGGCGGTGCTGACCACGCTGGTGGCGCCGGCGGCGCTCAGCGCCGGGCCGGCGGAATGGGCAGCCTTGATCATTGCCGGCTTGGTCTCACTGCGCGGCGGCCTGATGGCGATGTTCCTGGCGGGTGCTGCCGTGCTGATTCTAGCCAGGCAGTTCGTCGGGTGATCGACTTTTGCCTTGGCGGCGAGAGCACACATGCGCTTTACCGCAGCGACTATTGCCGCGCCGACCCGCGACAGGCTCAGCCGGATCGCCTCCGCTCTCTCCTGGTGGGCGCCACGCACGGCGTCGCTATAGAGCGCTTCGCGCTGCTTCGGCGTCAATGCGCTTAGATCGATCGGCTGGATGCCGAAGGGCTCACGCGACATTTCCATCTCCCCTGGTTTGCCGTGTTGATCGGCAGCTACACCGGCGATTTACGGGAAAGGCATAATCAGTCAAAATGAATAATTAAGATCGTTATGTTCTCCAGGAGAGATGTATGGATTTGGCCGATCTGCGCATCTTCCGCACGGTGGTGCGCGAGGGCGGAATCACCAGGGCGGCGGAAAAACTGTTTCGCGTGCAGTCGAACGTGACCACACGCATCCGGCAGCTCGAGGAGGATCTCGGCGTGCAGCTGTTTATCCGGGAGGGCAAGCGCCTGCACGTATCGCCGGCCGGTCACAAATTGGTCGGCTATGCGGATCGGCTGCTGGCGCTTGCGGAGGAGGCGCGAACGGCGATGCTCGATCCACGCCCGCGCGGCACGCTTCGCCTAGGTGCCATGGAGAGCACGGCCGCGGCACGGCTTCCTAGTCTGCTCGCCGATTATCACGCACGTTATCCCGAAGTGGAAATCCAGTTGCGCACCGGCAATCCGCAGGTTCTCGCGACCGCCATGCTTGCCGGCGAACTCGATGCAGCCTTCGCCGCCGAGCCGATCGCCGACGTTCCGTTCGAAAAGCTGCCCGCATTCCACGAGCAGCTGGTCATTGTCTCGGCGGCATCGCGCGTTTCGATCGAAGGCCACCTGGACATGCCCAAAACCATGATAGCCTTCGAGCACGGCTGTCCGCACCGCAAGCGGCTGGAACTATGGTATGCGCGCAGAGGGTTCATGGCCGAGAAAACCATCGAGCTTGGTTCATACCATGCCATCCTTGGTTGCGTGGTGGCTGGCATGGGCATAGCGCTGATGCCGAAAAGCGTGCTTTCGGGTTTCCCGGAAAGCCGCTGGCTAAAGCTGCACGAACTGCCCTCTGACGAAGACAACGCCGTCACGGTGTTGTTCTGGCGCAAGGGAGCCGGTTCTCCCAACGTCACCGCTTTGCAGGGACTGCTTGCGGAGCAAAGCCTGTCAACCGGCGTTGCCGCCGCGGCTATTGCTTGAAGTCGTGCGGCAGCGGCGCGGTTGCCTTTTCCAGCCAGGCCAGCGTTTCGCCGTCGAGCATCGGTCCGATCTCGGCCAGTACGCGCGCATGGTATTCGTCAAGCCAATGCAACTCGTCGCGGGTTAAAAGGTCCGATCGGACCAGCCGCTTGTCGATCGGCGCCAGCGTCAGTGTCTCGAAGCCGTGCATGGCGATGTCGCCGCCCTCGATTGCCTCGCCCGGTGTCACCAGAATCAAGTTCTCGATGCGGATGCCGTAGGAACCTTCCTTGTAATAGCCGGGCTCGTTGGAGACGATCATGCCGGCCAGCAGCTTTTCGGTACCGGTCTTGGCGATACGCTGCGGGCCCTCATGCACGGCAAGATAGGAGCCGACACCGTGCCCGGTGCCATGGGCGAAATCGCAGCCGTGTCTCCATAGCGCCAGGCGCGCCACTGCATCGATTTCGGAGCCGCGCGTGCCCTGGGGGAAGCGCAGCATGGAGATGCCGATCATGCCTTTCAGCACCAGCGTGAAGCGCTCGCGCATCTCCTCGGTTGGCGCGCCAATCGGAACCGTGCGGGTAATGTCGGTGGTGCCGTCCTGGTACTGCCCGCCGGAATCGAGCAGGAACAGCTCGCCATCCCCCAGCTTGCGATTGGTGGCGCGGGAGACGCGGTAGTGCATGATGGCGCCGTTAGGACCAGCGCCGGAGATGGTATCGAACGATACGTCGCGCAGCGGCATCTGCGTTTCTTCGCCGGTCTGACGGCGCGTCTCCTCAAGCCTGGTGACAACGGCGATTTCGTCGAGCGTGCCGGGCTTCTGGCGGTCGAGCCAGCACAGCAGCTTGGCGACCGCGGCGCCGTCGCGGCGATGTGCGGCGCGTGCGCCGGCGATCTCAGCTTTGTTCTTTGTTGCGCGTGGAATGCGGGCCGGATCGGCCGTGGCAATGACGGTGCCGCCATTATCCTCGACCAGCATTCTGAGCTTGTCCGCCGCGAGAACCGGGTCCAGCGCGATTTTTGCGCCGCCCTTGGCCCGAGTGACGATTGCCGATTCGAATTCACCTGGTTCGTGCAATTCGGCGAGCTGCGTCAGGTAGGCCGCGACGGTGCGCGAAAACTTGCGCTGGTCCATGAAAAGCAGATGCGAGCCGTCGGCGGCGAGCACGGCAAAGCCGAGCGCCAGCGGTGTGTGCGGTACGTCGCCGCCACGAATGTCGAAGGCCCAGGCAATGGAGGAGGGGTCGGTCAGTACGGCATGGGTGGCGCCGTCCTTCTCGGTGGCCGCCGCCAGCCGCACCAGCTTGTCCTTGGCCAGTTCGCCGGCAAAGCCGATCGGGTGGATCTCGACCGGCCCCAGTGGCGGCCCGGGCTGGTCCTGCCAGATGGCGTCGATTGGATTCTCTTCGAGCGGCACCAGTATCGCACCTGATTTCTCGGCCGAGGCCTTCAGCGCCTTGACGTCACTGATCGTATGGAGCCACGGATCGAAACCAAGTCGCACGCCCTTGCCGAGATTGTCCTTTATCCAGTTGGCCGGCGGGTTGTCGACAAGGCTCTCGATCGAAAAGATGTCGAGATCGACCTCCTGGCGCACCTGCAGCGTGTAGCGCCCGTCGACAAACATGACGGCGCGCTCGCCAAGCACAATGGCGACTCCGGCCGAGCCGCTGAAGCCGGTCAGCCATTTCAGCCGTGCCGAGCGATCGGCGACATATTCGCCCTGGTGCTCGTCGGCACGGGGCACAATGAAGCCATCCAGCCCGTTCGCCGCCAACCATTGGCGCAGCATTGCTACGCGCGGCTTGCCAACGGCCGGATCGCCGGCGGAATCGAAGGTCTGGAACATGTCGGCTCTCCTCGAATGCTGGCGCGACCGTAGCGCATGACCTCGAAAATCGGAATCGATTTTCGGAACGATCATTCCCGGTTGCTGCGTGTCTCTTTGCGCATGGAGGCCATGCAGAATCGGCGATTTCAAAAAGCGTCAGCAAGGCTTACCTTCTTCACGTGGAGGAAAGAGTCCTATTGCCCTGCAAAGGAGGCCGTCATGTCCACGATTTCACCTAGACGCGGATTTTTCAGAAACGCTGTGAAAGCGCTGATCGAAGCTCGCCAGCGCGAGGCGAGCCGGTATGTGAGCGGCGTTCTGCTTGGCTTTGACGACGAAACGCTGAAAGCTCACGGCTACGATCGCGAACAGCTGAAGAAAGCGGCGAACTCGCGCTAGGTCCGAGCTGATTCCGGCTTGCGTTGAAGGCGCTGCGCCTCAGCGCTTGAGGTGAATCGTCACCCAGCCCCCGCGGTGCAAGGTGCGGACGTGCCGGAATTTCTGGCCGACATAGGCCGCGATTACCGCATCGCGCTGGCGCTCGAGGATGCCCGACAAAACGATCGAGCCACCGAGCGCGATATGTCCGGCCATTTGCGGCGCCAGACGCATCAGCGGCCGCGCCAATATGTTGGCGACGATCAGGTCGAAGGGCGCACGCGCGGCAAAGATCGGATGATGAAAACCGGGCGCCGCCACCGTTTCAATGAGCCCCTTGACCTGGTTCAGCCGCGCATTGGCGGCGGCCACCTTGACGGCGACCGGGTCGATGTCGGTCGCCAGCACCGGTATATGCGCGAGCCTGGCCGCTGCGATGGCGAGCACCGCGCTGCCGGTGCCAAGGTCGAGCGCGTTGCGCGGATGCTCGCGCTGTATGACCTGCTCCAGCATTTCGAGGCAGCCGGCGGTGGTGCCGTGATGGCCGGTACCGAAGGCAAGGCCGGCCTCGATCTCGATGGCGAGCTCGCCGCTGTGGCGCTTCCTGCGGTCATGCGCGCCATGGACGAAGAAGCGCCCGGCCCGCACCGGCTTCAATCCCTCCAGCGAGCGCGCCACCCAGTCGATGTCGGGCAGCGCTTCGCGCGCTATCGGTTTCGACAGCGACAGTCCGGCAAGGATGTCCCTAAGCCGCGCCTCGACCGCATCGACGTCGTCGTCGGCATAGAGCGATACTTCGTGGATGTCGCGGTCCTCGTCGACCTCGAGCACCGCAATCGGCAGGCCCTCATCGTCGAATGCCGCACCGAGCGCCGCAAAGATGCGGTCAGCCTCGATCTTGCCCGCGGTGAAATACAAACGCGTCTGCGTCATTACCGGATGTGTCAACCTTCCGCCGCCAGCCGTTTGAGCTTGGCGATGGCAGCATCCGGGCTTTCGCCATAGGCAATGGTGCCGGCGAAATCGCCCTTGACGTTGAGCAGCAGCACCGAAGCAGTGTGGTCCATCGTGTAGTCGCCGTCGTTCGTGTCGACTTTCTTCCAGTAGATGCCGAAGGACTTGGCCATGGCGTGGACCTTGTCGGGATCGCCTGATATGCCGAGGATGCGATCGGAGAAATTGCTGACATAGGTGTTCATGATTTCGGGCGTATCGCGCTCCGGGTCGACCGTAACGAAATAGGCGCGCAAGTTCTTGCCGTCGTCGCCCATCGTCTTCAGCCAACCGGCCAACTCGAAAAGCGTGGTCGGGCAGACTTCCGGACAGTGCGTGAAGCCGAAGAAGACGACGCTGGGGTGGCCGCGAAAGGCAGCTTCGGTGACCGGCGCGCCCTTCTGGTCGACCAGCGTGAAAGGTGCTCCGAACGGCTCGCCGCCATAGTGTCCGCGGTACCAGTCGAAGGTGAGCCAGCCGATTCCGGCGGCCATCAGGACGAGAATACCGACCAGAATTGAACGCATCATCAGTGAAGTCCGTCGTTATTTCCATCGGGCGCCGGGTTGGCGCCGTGAAGGCCCTGGCTTGGCGAACACTCTTAGCGGTTCGGTCGCGCCGACGCAAAGATGTCGCGTTGCCGCAACCGGCAATCCTGTGGGAGGCGATCTGCTTGCAAAGCGCTGCCGTTCGTCCCACCTGAGGTCGGCAAAATTCGAACCGCAGGAGGCCTCTTTGCGAAAACTGATTGGCGGCGCGTTGGCCGCATGCCTTGTCATTGGCGCCGGCGCGGCCGCCGCCGAGGAAGTCGGCAAGGTCGGCGTCGATTGGCTCGGCAACGATATCATCGTCGAGGCGATCAAGGATCCGAAGGTCGAGGGCGTGACCTGCCACGTCTCCTATTTCGACCGTGGCGTGATCGACCGCCTGCAGAAAGGCAACTGGTTCGAGGACCCGTCCGATTCTTCGATCTCCTGCCGCCAGACCGGGCCGATCACCATTGGCGACATCGACATGAGCGAGGCCGGCGAGGAGGTGTTCAAGCAAGGCATCAGCCTGATCTGGAAGAAGCAGGTGGTGAACCGCATCTACGACAAGGCCAACGAGACCCTGATCTACCTGTCGCATTCACGCCAGGTGCAGGACGGCTCGGCAAAAATGTCGGTCACCACCGTGCCGCTCTACGGCCAGAACGTGGTGTGGACCAGCGGCAAGCCGAAATAGAGACTTAAGGTGCTACAGGGTCCTTGGCGCGTCCAAACGGATGCGCGGCGCTGCACTCGGCTTGCGAGACTATGCGCGCGGGCGTAAAGCGCGCGCATGGACCGTCCCGAACACCTTGTCCTGAAAGATCCCGAGCCGCGCATCCATCCGACGGCGGAGCTGAAGGCGTGCAAGCTTGGACGCTATGCGTCGATCGGCGAGCGCGTCATCTTACGTGAAGTCATGGTTGGCGACTTCTCCTACTTCGAGCGCCACGCCGAGGCGATCTATACGACGATCGGCAAATTCTGCTCGATCGCCGCCAACAGCCGCATCAATGCGCTGGAGCATCCGGTCGAGCGGCTGACGCAGCACAAAATCAGCTACCGGCCCAACGAGTACTTCCGCTGGCTGGGTGTCGATCAGGCATTCCGCGACCGGCGGCGGGCGAGAGCCGTCAGCATCGGCCATGATGTCTGGATCGGCCATGGCGCCGTGATCATGCCTGGCATAGTGATCGGCAACGGCGCGATCGTCGGTGCCAATGCGGTGGTGACGCGAGACCTGCCGGCCTATGCAATCGTCGCCGGCGTTCCGGCCAGGCCAGTGCGGCAGCGCTTCAGCGCGGAAACTACGGCCCGGATCGAACGGCTTGCCTGGTGGGACTGGCCGCTCGAGAAACTGGCCAGGGCAGTCCCCGACATGCAGGCCTTGCCCATCGAGGCTTTCCTCGACCGCTGGGAAAACGACGCCGCCTGAGTTCGGGCTATCTGCAAGCGGTCCGACGGCCTGCGCGATCTGCTCCTCCAACAATGTACCCGCGACCTTCCGCCACGAGGGAACCAGGAGCGGCTGCCAACTGTTTCTGCAGACACATGAACTCGGCTTCCGTCCGGGTTCGTCGCCCGGCTGTTGAGGGAGTTTGAATGATTGAGAAGCTTTTCACCAGGATCGCCAACAACGTCGCCCATTTTGCCGGCCTGCCGCCGACGTTTGCCGTCTGTTTCCTGATCATCGTCGTCTGGGCGGCAAGCGGGCCTATGTTCGGCTTTTCGGACACCTGGCAGCTCGTCATCAACACCGGCACGACGGTCGTCACCTTCCTGATGGTGTTTCTCATCCAGAACACCCAGAACCGCGATGGCGCCGCGATCCAGGCGAAGCTCGACGAATTGATCCGGGTCAGCACAGCCCAGAACACCTTCATCGGTATCGAACACCTGACTGAGACCGAGGTCGAAGAGATCCGCAAGAAATGCGAACAGGCAGCGAAGCGGCATGATCAGAAGCTTGCCGAGTTGGCAGCCGAGAAAGCCATGGCGAAGAAGCGGAACACGAAGAAGCACGCGGCAGCGTGATATAAAGGTCCGGCGCATACCTGCGAAGATCGGATCCGATTCTTTGCTACGGTGATCTTCGGTTCGGGATCATGCGCTGCGTGTCATGAATGCCGCGAAAGCTTCCTTGTACCCCGGGTGCCAGCGCGACAGGGCAGGGCGGTTCTCGATGATGTCGCCAATCGCCCAGGCCATGCGCTTTTCGTCCATGGACCGGGTCGCCTCGTTATCGGGACACAGGATGTAGAAATCGCCACGCAGTAGCGAGGCCAGCATGAAGTCGATGACCTGCTCGCCGGTCCAGGCGCCGGCCGGCTTTTCGGTCGCACCTTCGGTCAGGCCGGTAAAAGTGAACCCGGGGATAAGCAGATGCGCCGCGACACTGGCGCCCGGCTCGTTGCGCAGCGCGTGCGCCAGGCCTTCGGTATAGGTCTTCACGCCCGCCTTGGAAACGTTGTAGGCGAGGTTGCCGGGCGGCGTGGTGATGCCTTGCTTGGAGCCGGTGTTGACGATCAGGCCCGGCTTTCCCGCCGCCAGCATGCGCGGCGCAAAGGCCTCGACGCCATGGACGACGCCCCAGAAATTGATATCCAGCAGCCGTTTCCAGGCGTCGCGGTTCTCCCACGGCTTGCCGGGATTGTTGCCGACGCCGGCATTGTTCATCAGCAGCGATACGTCGCCGAAGGCGCCGAATGTGCTTTCGGCCAGCCGGTCGAGTTCGTCGGCCTTCGAGACATCGGTGGCGACGGCAAGTACGGCGCTGTCGCCGGCGATGGCGGCGACGGCGTGTCGGGCCTCATCGAGGCGTGCGCCGCCAATATCGACCAACACGATCTTCATGCCCATCGCCGCCAGCCGTTTGGCGGCGGCAAGGCCGATGCCGCTGGCCGCGCCGGTGATGACGGCGACATTGCCGGAGGCAAGTGCGGGCAGGGCGGTCTGGATCTCGGCGTCGGTGGTCATGATTTTCTCCTGTTCTGGCCGCGGCGAACTTAGCGCGGAAAGAGGCTCGCGCAAGCCGGTGCGGCATCTTCGGGTTGACCGCGTCGGCGGGCGCTGCGCATGCTGATATCGAAAAAGGAGACTGACGATTGACCGACTGGATCGAGATCCTGAAAGAACAGACCGCAACCGGCGACCAGATGAGCCGCGAAGTGCCGCAAATGCTTGCCAATCCCGACATCAGCGAAGCGCAAGTGAAAACGCTGTTTTCGGCGCTCGAAAAACAGGCCGAATTCGTCGAAAAGCTGCGCATGGCGCTGGAAAAATTCGGCCATGATTTTTCAGTGATCAAAGCGGCCGAACGGCTGGAGGAGCGCTACGCCGACCTTGCCGCTTCGGTAGCGGAAAAGCTGAAAGAAATGCGGGGCTAGACGGGGCCTATTTCTCGATCAGCCGCTCGAAGCGCCTGTCCGGCACGAACCAGATCATCGCCACCAGGACATAGATCGAGACACCGATCCAGTGATTGACGAAGGTCAGCGCGATGGCGGAAAGATAGAGGACCAGCGAGATCTTTCCCTTGAGGTCATTGCCCAACGCCCTGGCGAAGAGAGTCTCGTTGCCGTGCAGTCGATGCAGGGCCATGGTGAGGATGTTGAAGCCGATGGCGCAGAGCGCCAGGTCGACGCCATAGACGGCAACCGGCACCGGCGCGAAATGGTTCTCACCCATGAAGGCTGTCGTCGCCGGCATCAGCGATAGCCAGAACAGCAGGTTGAGGTTCGCCCACAGCACGCGGCCGTCGACCCGCTGCACGGTATGGAACATGTTGTGCAAATTGTTCCAGTAGATGCCGACATTGATGAAGGACAACACATAGCTGAGGAATATCGGCCAGAGTGGTGCCAGCGCGGAAAAATCCTCGCCATGCGGCACCTTCAATTCCAGCACCATGATGGTGATGATGATGGCGACCACACCATCGGTGAATGCTTCGACTCGTCCCTTGCCCATGAATCTCCCCTGACAATCCGCTGAAGTTAAAAGAGGATCTCGCTCAGCGCCATCGGCAAAGATGCCAAACTTTGTCAGGAGCAAGCCGGGGAGGGGGAACGGCTGACGCGAAAAAGGCGTTAGGATGTCAGATCCCGAACAGCAAAAGGTCGAAAAAATGACAGCTCACGCTCAAGTCATGACGCGCGATCACGAACTCGGCGGCCGCGCTGCAGCGGCCGCCGTGGCCGCCATGATTGCGGCTCTTTTCGCCGGCAGCACGGCGCTGACGCCACTTTACATCATCTACAAGCAGGTCTTCGGCTTCTCGCAGATCACTTTGACGGTGGTCTACGCCGTCTATGTCATCGGCAATCTGGCAGCGCTTCTGATGTTAGGGCGTGTGTCCGATGTCATCGGGCGCCGTCCAATGGCATTGGCCGGGATGGCGGTGGCCGTCGTGAGCGCGGTGGTTTTCCTGTTCGCCGAAAATGTCGCCTGGCTCGACATCGCCCGAATTCTGAGCGGACTGGGAATCGGCGTCGGCGCGGCCACCGGCACCGCCTGGCTCGCCGAATTGCTCCCGACCGACGACAAGTCACAGGCGGCGACGATTGCCACCAGCACCAATTTTCTCGGCCTCGGCCTCGGTGCGCTGGGGGCCGGGTTGCTCGCCGAATACGCGCCTTGGCCGCTCAGGCTGACATTCGTCGTCTACCTGGCGATGCTCGCCACTGTAACCCTGCTGGTCTGGCGCACGCGGGAAACCGTTTCGCGGCCGGGGAGACTGGCTGACGTTTCGATGCGGCCGCGGCTTTCCGTGCCCGATGACATCCGCGCAAGTTTCGTTGCGCCGGCGGTGACCGGCTTTGGCGCAATGGCGCTGGTCGGCTTTTATGCAGCACTCGCACCGAGCATTTTGGCGCAGCAGCTGCAGGTGACCAACCATGCCGAAGCCGGCGCTCTGTTCTTTGAATTGGCAATCGTGACGGCCGCCACCATTGTAGTGACGGCACGTCTTTCGAGCCGAGCCGCGATGTTCGCGGCGCTTGCGCTGATGATCCCAACCGTCGCGCTGATTGTTGCGGCGCAGGTCTTCGCCTCGATGGCCATAATGATTGCCGGGACCGCCTTGTGCGGCGTGGCGGCAGCGCTCGGCTATCGCGGCGGCTTGCAAGTGGTGAACGAGATCGCGCCGGCGGACCGGCGCGCCGAAGTGGTCTCGGCCTTCTTCATCTGCTGTTTTTGCGGCAACGCGCTGCCGGTCATCGGCATCGGCGTTCTGTCGACGGTGGCAGGTGCGACCGTGGCAAGCCTGGCCTTTGCCGGCATGATTGTCATCTTTTCCCTGGTCGCCCTCGGGTTTGGCGCGAAATACGCGCGCTGAGCCGACCTTTCAGCCGTTCGGTGTCTCGGACGAAAGATGCGCGCGCTGGCGCGGTACGCCGAGGCCGGTATCCGGCGGTTCGCCGGCAGCCGGCCGGCTCTCGATCATGTGCAGGCTGCGCCAGCGGCCGAAGCGATAATAGGCCGCGGCCAGCACGAGCGAGGTTATAGAGCCAGCCGGAAAGCTCCACCACAGAGCTTCCTCGCCGATCACGCTTCGGAAGAAATAGGCGAAGCTGGTGCGCACCAGCAGCACCGAGATCACCAGGATGATCAGCGGCGGTATCACCGCGCCGGTGGCACGCACGGTGGCGAAGAGCACGATGGTGATGCCGAACAGGATGAAGGACCACGACGCGATCTTGTTGATGTGAGTGGCGATGTCGATTGCTGCACTGTCGCTGCCAAGGAAGAGGCTGAGCACCGCGCGATCGAATACGAACAGCAGCGCGACAAGCATGCCGGTGAGCACAAGGTTGAAGCCGACGCCGGAGGTGGCGATGCGTCCAATCCGGTCCCAGCGCCTGGCGCCGACATTTTGCGCCGCCATGGACGACACCGCGGCGCCGATGGCGAGCGCCGGCATCTGGATATAGGTCCAGAGCTGTGCGGCTATGCCGTAGGCAGCTGCAACCTGCGAGCCGTACGAGTTGACCATGCCCATCACCGTCAGCGCCGCGGCCGAAACGACGATCATCTGCAGGCCCATCGGCACGCCCTTGAAGACGACAATGCGCAGCAGCGCCGGGTCCGGCCGCAGCAGAGCGAGATTAGCGCCGGCCAGCCGCAGCGGGTGCTTGCGCGCATAAAGCACGATCAGGATGGCAACCACGCTTACCGTCTGGCCGATCAGCGTCGAGGCGGCCGAGCCGGCGATGCCGAGTTCGGGGAACGGGCCGATGCCGAGGATGAGCAACGGGTTCAAAATGACATCGAGCACGACGGCCAGCGCCATAAAAAGGAAGGGCGTGCGCGAGTCGCCGGCGCCGCGCAGCACCGTCATGACGAAGGAGAGCAGGTTCATCATCGGCACAGCCAGAAAGATGATGCGCAGATAGGAGCGCGCCAGCGGCAAAGCATCGGCTGGCGTGCCGAGTGCATCGAGGATCGCATCGACCCAGATCCAGCCGCAGACCGCGAACACCACCGAGACGAGGAAGAAGAAGGTGGCGCTGGTGCCGACGATGCGCCGGGCTTCGGGCAGGTCACGAGCGCCGACGGATTGCGCGACCAGGATGGTCGCCGCCATGCCGATGCCGAACACCGTGCCGAGGATGAGAAACAGCACGAGGTTTGCATTGGACGTGGCGGTCAGCGCCGCCTCACCGAGGAAACGGCCGACCCACACGGCATTTATCGAGCCGTTGAGCGACTGCAGCACATTGGAGCCGAGCACCGGCAGGGCAAACAGCAAAAGGGTGCGCGGGATAGGCCCACTGGTGAGGTCGCCGGTCTGCCGGCGCGGGGGCATGTTGTCGTCCATGGCAGGCAACTCGGCGAAGGCTTGTCTTGAGTCCGCAATGATTGCCGATTTAACGGGAGAGGTCGATGCGGCGCTGTAAATTCCGCCTGGCGTGCCTTGATCTAAGCATTTCTCAAACCTTCCGGAATCGTATATTGATCCGCACGCGTGGGGCCGCATTTCCTGGATCTCATGGGTAAGCCGGGGGCTCATGTCCGATATTCCGTTGTTTTTTGAGCGCCTGAACCGGCGCGCATTTCTTGGTGCATCCGCTCTGGGCGGGCCTCCGTGGCTCTTTCGTCGTGCACCACGACGGACGTGGCAGCGCCGCCAGTGACAGCGGCGCCAAGCGATCCGGCTTTCGGCGATGCCGCAAGCATGTATGCCGCGCGCATCGACGAGGGCTATCAACTGCCGGCAATCCCGGTAGCCAAGGTCGATCCGAAATTCGTGCGGCAAATCGTGGCCGACCCGACTGGAGAAAAACCCGGCACGATCGTCGTCGATACTTCCGAGCACTTCCTCTATCTGGTGCGCGACGGCGGCAAGGCAATTCGCTATGGCGTCAGCCTCGGCAAGGCCGGTTTCGGATGGACCGGCAGCGCCGTGGTTCAGGCGAGAAAGAAGTGGCCGGTCTGGACGCCGCCGCCGGAAATGATCTAACGCCGGCCGGAACTTGCGAAGTACAAGGACGGCATGCCGCCCGGCCCGCAGAGCCCGCTTGGTGCCCGCGCGCTGTATCTCTTCCGTGACGGCAAGGACACGATGTATAGGCTGCACGGCACGCCGGAGTGGGATTCCATTGGGAAGAACGCTTCCTCCGGCTGTGTGCGCTTCATGAATCAGGACATTATCGACCTCTACAGCCGCGTCGACGGCGTCGCGCCGGTCTTCGTGCGCCCGAACCTGTCGGCCGCCGGGAAGATCGCCGCCGTGTCGAACAGGACGGCCGAGCCGATCGATGCAGGCGTGCCAAGGGACGCGGAGATGTTGAGGTAAGTGCCTTCGACTGGATCGTCAGTCGCAGGTTTTGCGATGCTTAGGACACCGTCTTTTCGCGGGCGAGCCGCAACTGAAGGGGCACGACCGTTCAATCGCGCCAGCTCAGGCGGACGCGTTCGGCGCCTCCGCCTGTATGGCTGCCGCTACTTCCCGGTGAGGCCTGGGAGCGTGACCTGATAGACCAGGAACATGGTGTCGACATCGGCGCCATCCTCGGCCTTGTAGGCCGCGCCGACCTGGAAGCCGTCCTGCGTGAGGAAGTCATTGTCATTGGCGACGAACAGGAAATAGTCGTCGGGCAGCTTTGGATCGAGGACGCTCACCACCGACATCGCCTCCCATTTCTCCGAAAGGTTGTTGCGGTCGTTGGGCGCGCCATTGTGCAACCCGAAGCGGCCGAGCTCGCTCTTGTCGTTGATGTCGATGAACGGCGTCAGCTTGGCCGGCGTCACCGATGGATCGAGCTCACCCTTGGGCGCCAGCGGCTTGTCCTTGTCGAACTCTGTGCCGGCGATATCGGTTGCCGCCGACACATCGACGACGCTGATCTCGCGATGGAGCGAGGTGTCGCCCTTCAGCCCCTGGCCGTTGCCGCTGTCGCGCGCCAGCATCAGGAAGGTCTTGTCCGACAGCGCCACGATTTCACTCTGCGCGGCGATCTTGGTTTTGCCCTTGGCATCGGTGAACACCGGCAGCGGCACGACATATTCATGCGCGAGCTTGAGCTGGCCGGGATCCGAGGCATCGTAGACCAGCGCGCGCGTGTTCTGGCGCGTCGAGGCGGAATCGCCGCCATCTTGTCTGGGTGCCGACTGCAGCACGGCAATCAGGAACTTGCCGTCCGGCGCCAGCGCCATCCCTTCGAGGCCCTGGTTGTTCTGACGGCCGGTTTCGGGATCCTTCGGATCTGGGTCTGCCGCGCCAGGTCCCGGATTGTTGGAAGCAAAGTTTGGCGTCCCGTGACGCATCGGGACAAGCGCCGCCGGCGGCTGCGTTGCCGATATCAGACGCCCATCGGCGGAGAAGCGGTAGATGTTCGGACCGTATTCGTCCGAGATGAACATCGTGCCGTCGGGCAGCCGTGCGATCGCTTCGTTATCGAGCGCGAGCTTGCCGTTGGCTTCGGGCAGGATCGGCATGTCGTCGGTCGCGGCACGCACGCCGTTGAGCGGATCGAGCCCTGTTGCGTCGGCGCCCTTGTCGTCGGTCAAAAGCATGGTGTCGGCAAGCGTCGCCTTGAGGCCCGACTGTTCCTGGCCGGCGGCTGGCACTGCACCCGGCGTGATCGGGGCGAACTCGATGGCAATCGTGTTGAGGCGCGGCCGGTAGTCGGTAGTACCGACGACATTGTAGCCGCGATCCGGCAACAGCCACAACGAGCCCTTGTAGCCGTCGGCGCCATGCGTCCAGCCGGCAGCATCGATCGACATGCCTGAGCCGGAGCCAAACGTCTCGCCGAACTTGTCCTTCTGGCTGGCGGGGATGCGGCCGACGCCGACCAGGCCCTTGTTGACGAAGCTGACGCCGCCGACGGTCGCGGAGTTTTCTGCCAGGGCCGGAGTCAAGGCGGTGAACATCGCCAGCGCGACAGCGAGGGACGCGGTTCGGTGCAGGTTTTTCATGGATATCCTCTTTGAGACAAAGCTGCCGGGGCCCGAAAAAGCGCCGCGTCGCATCGAGGATGCCGCGAAAGCCTTCGGAGAAGCGATCTAGGACGCGAACATGATACTTGCGTGACAGTGCCGCGCTTGCTTTGACCCTTGTGGTCGCAACTGGCCTGGGCATGGCGAATCCGTCGCCGCCGAGAGTGCAATTAACAACTTTACAAATTATCGTTCTTATGTGAAGTTATGACGATGAAAGGCCGCCGATGACAGTCTGTCGTTTCGCCACCCGCCTCAATTCCTTTGCCTCGCGGCCACAGGCCGAGTGGCCCGATCTTGTCGGCAAACCGTCCATGCTGCAAATGGCGGCACGTGCGGCGAAGGTTGCGGAGTTGACCGATCTCGACCTCAACTTTCCCGACCATGTCGATGAAAAGCCTGCGGAAATGGCGCGCAAACTCGGCGATCTCGGGCTTTCCATCAATGGTTTCGCCATGCGCTACTACTCCAACCCGGCCTTCAAGCTCGGCGCCTTCACCAATCCGGATCCGGCCGTTCGCCGCGAGGCCATCGACATGACCAAGGCCGGGATCGACGCCGCGCGCGAGGCCGGCGCCGGCCTGATGACGCTGTGGCTCGGGCAGGATGGCTTCGATTATGCTTTCCAGGCCGATTATGCGACGCTCTGGCAACACGAAATCGATGGAATTCGTGAAGTCGCGGCGCATGACCCCGATTGCCAGATCAGCCTTGAATACAAACCCAACGAGCCGCGCTCCTACAGCCTGATGCCCGATGCGGCGGCGACGTTGCTGGCCATCCGCGAGATCGGCCTGCCCAATCTCGGCGTGACGCTCGATTTCGCCCATGTGCTCTACGCCGACGAGCAGCCGGCTTTCGCCGCTGCGCTGGTGGCGCGACACAGCAAGCTGCTCGGCGTACATCTCAACGACGGCTACGCCAAGCGCGACGACGGCTTGATGGTCGGCGCAGTGCACACGCTGCAAACGATCGAGCTGCTGCGCCAGATCCGCCGCGACGGCTACGCCGGCGCCATCTACTTCGACACGTTCCCCGACATGACCGGGCTCGACCCGGTCCACGAATGCGAAGTCAACATCGCGACTGTCAAGCGCATGCTGCGCGTCGTCGATCGGCTGGAAAAGGACAATCGCCTGTCCACTGCCGTCGACCGTCAGGACGCGGTCGCCTCGCAGGCCATCATCCAGGAAGCCATGCTCGGGCCGGACAGCTGAAGCTCCGGCGCCATCACCGTTTTCACCCAGGGAGGAAAGACCATGAAATTTCTGCTTGCCACCGCCACCGCTGCCCTGATGGCGCTGTCTATAGGCTCGTCGTTTTCCGCGGACCTCGCGCCGCTCAATTCCGACACCGAGAAGGATCGTATCGACTGGTCGCAGCTCGAGGCCAAGTTCGGTGCGTTCCCCAAGCTGCCCGAGGGCACCAAGGCGGGTGCGGTCTCCAAGACGCTGACCAACGAATACTGGCGCTCGCTGGGAGAGGGCTACAAGTCGTTCGGCGACCGCATCGGCGTGCCCGTCGTCTACCAGGCAGCGCAGAGCGAGGGCGACCAGCTCGGCCAGCTCACCATCGCCGAAGGCCTGGTCACGCAAGGCTACAACGTGCTGCTCGTTTCGCCGCAGACCGACTCCAACCTGCAGCCGATCGTGGAACAGGCCAAGGCAGCCAATGTGCCGGTGGTCAACGTCAACGACGCGATCATCCCGCAGGCCGAGCACTATGTCGGCAATGTCCAGCGCGACAACGGCGTGCGCGTCGCCAAATGGTTCATCAAGAACCGGCCGGACGGCGGCAAGGTCGCCATCGTCGAAGGCCAGGCCGGCGTCTACGCCGCCGTCCAGCGTACCGACGGTTTCAAGACCACGATCACCGAGGCCGGCAAGTTCGAGGTCGTCGCCAGCGTCCCCGGCAACTGGGATCGCCAGACCTCCTACGACGCGGCCACCAACATCCTGCAGCAGCACCCCGACCTGATCGGCTTCTATGCCAACAATGACGGCATGGCGCTGGGCATCGTCGAGGCGGTCAAGGCTGCCGGGCTGCAGGACAAGGTCGCCGTGTTCGGCACCGACGGCATCTCCGACGCCTATGCCTCGATCCGCGCCGGCGAGCTGACCGGCACCGTCGATTCGTTCCCGGTGCTGACCGGCGAGGTGGCGCTGGAATCGGCGCTGCGACTGGTGGCCGGGCAGAAGCTGCCGCGCGTCGTCGCCACGCCGCAGGCGCTGATCACCAAGGACAATGCCGACCGCTACTCTGGCGCCGGCGACGCCGTGCGCAAGGCGCTGCTCGAGGACGCGGCAGCAGGCCAGTAGAGCAGGGCCGGCAGGTGCCGGCCTTGGGTCGGCACCTTGCCTGGAGAACCGAAGCAATGTCAGTCATCTCTCGGCTGCAATTCGAGGGCATTTCCAAGGTGTTTCCGGCCGTGCGGGCGCTGAGCGATGTGTCCTTTTCGGTCGGCGCCGGCGAAATCCATGGGCTGCTCGGTGAAAACGGCGCCGGCAAGTCGACGCTGCTGCGCATCCTGTCAGGTGTCTACCGGCCGACGGCGGGAAGCGTGCTGATCGACGGCAAACCGGTGACGCTGAACAACCCGGTCGCGGCGCGCGCCGCCGGCGTGGCGATGATCCATCAGGAATTACAGCAGGTGCCGCACCTCAGCGTCGCCCAGAACATGTTCCTCGGCCATCCGCTGACCCGCGGCGGCGTCTTCGTCGCACGGCGCGAGCAGGAAAGCCGCGCTGCGGAAGCCCTGGCCGCCATCGACCCGACCATCGATCCGGCAGCCCCGCTTGGCAGCCTGAAGGTGGCGCAGCGGCAGATCGTCGAGATCGCCCGGGCGCTGCTCGACCGCGCCAGGATCGTGGCGATGGACGAGCCGACGTCGAGCCTCACGCCGAGCGAGTTCGAACGGCTGGCGGAAGTCATTGCCGGTCTGGCACGCGACGGTGTCGCCGTCGTTTATGTCTCGCACAAGCTGGACGAGGTGTTCGGCATCTGCGAGTGCGCCACTGTCATGCGCGACGGCGTTGTGGTCGAAACCGTCGATCTCGCGCAGGTGTCGGAAAAGGCCGTCGTTTCGATGATGGTCGGCCGCGAGCTTGCCCAGGAACAACACCGCTCGCATGCTTCCCCCGAGATCAGGCTGAGCGTGCGTGGCCTCGCCTCGGCGACCAAGGTCCGTGACGTTTCGTTCGACCTGCATCGCGGCGAGGTGTTGGGCATTGCCGGCCTGGTCGGGTCCGGCCGCACCGAACTGCTGCGGCTGCTGGCCGGCGCCGACCGGGCCTCATCAGGCGCAATAGAGATCGACGGCAAGGCGGTAAAGCTTTCCAGTCCGCGCGACGCCATCGCGGCCGGCATCGGCCTGGTGCCGGAGGAGCGCAAGCGCGAAGGCATCGTGCCGCTGCGGTCGATCTCCAGCAACATGGCGCTGGCCTCGATGGGCGTGTTCGCGCCGCGCGGCGTCATCGATCACAAAAGGCTGAAACGGGTCGCGGCCGAGAAGATGAAGCGGGTCAATCTCAGGCCGTTCCTGCTCGACCGGCCGATCCGCCTGTTCAGCGGCGGCAACCAGCAGAAAGCGATCGTCGGCCGCTGGCTGGCGGCGGGAACGCGGATCCTTCTATTCGACGAGCCGACGCGCGGCATCGATGTCGGCGCCAAGACGGAGATCTACCACCTGATCGAGGAACTCGCCGCCGAAGGCCATTCGGCAATCGTCGTGTCGTCCGAACTCCCCGAGGTGATCCGGCTCGCCGACCGCGTGCTGGTCATGCGCGACGGCACGGTCGCCGCCGAACTGGGCCGCGCAAGTCTCAGCGAACAGGCGATCGCCGCACACGCCATACCCCAAACGGAGATTGAGGCCGGCAAGACGCAAGGCCGTCGGGCCGGTGCATAACGGACAGGACCAGCGGATGACCGATATAACCCAACACACAGCAGCGCGCCCAAGGGCAGATTTCCTGCACCGGTTTTCCGTGCGCGACGCCGGCACGCTGATCGGACTGGTTGTGATCCTCGCCCTCTTCGGTGCACTGGTCCCCGGCTTCTTTGCCGAGCGTAACCTGATCAACATCCTGCAGCAATCGAGCATCAATGCCTGCCTGGCGTTGGGCATGACGCTGGTCATCATCTCGGGCGGCATCGACCTGTCGGTCGGGCCGACGGCAGCCCTTTCGGCGGTCATCTCGGCCTCGATGCTGGTTGCCGGTGTGCCGTTTCCGCAGGCCATCGCCGCCGGCTTCGCCATCGGCCTCGCCTGCGGACTGCTCAACGGCGTGCTGGTTGCCTATGTCGGGCTGCAGCCCTTCATCGTCACGCTGGGAACGCTCAGCACCTACCGGGCGCTGGCGCTGATCTATACCGGCGGCAATCCGGTGCTCGGCCTGCCTGCCGGCTTCCGTGCCATCTTCAACGGCTCGCTGTTCGGATTGCCGTTGGCGGTCATCATCGTGGCCGTGGTCGCGCTGATTGCCTGGATCATCCTCAAGAAGACGCCGTTTGGCGAATATCTGCTCGCCGTCGGCGGCAATGAGGAGGCGGCCTACATAGCCGGCGTGCCGATCGCCCGCACCAAGATCGCCGCCTATATGATCTCGGGCCTGCTGGCAGCGCTTGCAGCGCAGATCCTGATCGGCCGGCTGGGTGCGGCCGAACCCATTCTGGGCAATCTCTGGGAGCTCGACGCCATAGCGGCGGCGGCGATCGGCGGCGCCTCGCTGATGGGCGGCAAGGGCAGCGTCGTCGGCACCATCCTGGGTGCCGTCATCCTTGGCAGCATGCGCAACGGCCTGACGCTGATGAACGTGCAGTCCTTCTATCAGCTCCTGGCAACTGGCCTTATAATCCTCGCCGCGATGCTTATCGATCGCGTGACGAGGGGACGTGGATGACCTTGACCGGGCTGGACCTGAAAGCAGTAGGACCGCGCATCCGCATGATGATGCCGCATCTGACGCCGCTCGAGGCGAAGGTGGTTGAAACCGTCTTCGGACGGCGCGGCTTCGACGAGACCATACCGCTCAAGCAGATCGCCGAGGAGGCCGGTGTCTCGGAGGCGATGGTGGTCAAGATCGCCAAGAAGCTGGGTTTTTCCGGCTATCGCGACTTTCGCACGGCGGTCTATGAATACAGCCGCCTGCCGACCGCCGAAATGCATCAGGAGCTGTCGGTGGACGACAGTTCGGCCGAGATCGTGCAGAAGGTGTTCCGCACCTCTATCCAGGCGCTGGAGGAGACGCTCGCCATCCTCGACATGGACGATTTCGACCGTGCCGCCGATCTGCTTTACCGCGCCAGGAATCGCGATTTCTACGGCGTCGGCGGCTCGGCGCAGATCGCGCGCGACGTCTCGCACAAATTCCTGCGCATCGGCATCCGCACCTCTGTCTACGACGATTCGCACATGATGCTAATGTCGGCCTCGCTGCTCGGCGCCGACGACATCGCCGTCGGCTTCTCGCATTCCGGCAACACGAGCGCCGTCATCGACGCCATCCAACTTGCGCGCAAAAGCGGCGCGCGCACGCTGGCCATCACCAACTATGACAACTCGCCATTGGCAGCCGTCGCCGACATCGTGCTTTGCTCGACCGCCCAAGGCTCGCCGTTGATGGGTGAGAACGCAGCGGCGCGCATTGCCCAGCTCAACATCCTCGACGCGCTGTTCGTCGCGGTCGCGCAACGCGACTACCAGACGGCGGAGCGCAATCTCGGCCGCACCATGTCTGCGGTAACGTCGAAACGGAAAGATAAGAACTCATGAAAGGCAAGCGGCTCATGAAGGTCTGGGGCACATGACGGCTCCACCGCCGCTGGTGACCGTATTCGGCAGCCTGCATTACGATATCATGGTCGAAGCCCACGATCGCCCACGCAAGGGCGAAACGGTCACCGGCCATGCCTGGCATCCGAAATGCGGCGGCAAGGGCGGCAACCAGGCGGTATCGGCAGCGCGGGCCGGCGTGCGTGCGGCGATGATCGGAGCTGTCGGCGACGATGATTTCGGCCGCGCGCTTCTCGACAATCTCGGTCGCAACGGCGTCGACCAGCGCTTCGTGGGAGTGGCTTCGGGCGCCGGCTCGGGCATGAGCGTGGCGATTTTCGACGACAGCGGCGACTATGGCGCGGTGATCGTCTCGGGGAGCAATCTCACGCTCGGCGAAAAGGACATTGCGGAGGCGGCCGAGCTGATGGCGCAAACGGCGGTGCTGCTGCTGCAGAACGAGGTACCGGAAGCCGCCAACATTGCCGCGGCGCGAGCGGTGAAGGCGCATGGCGGCCGCGTCGTTCTCAATGCGGCGCCGGCGCGAAAGCTGACAGCCGAACTGATCGCGCTGACCGACATCGTCATTGTCAATGCCATCGAGGCGGAATTCCTGGCCGGCGTTGCGGTCGTCGACACGCTCGAGGGGGCTGCGAAGGCGGCCGGTATGCTCGTCGATTCCTATCCGGCCGCGATCGTCACGGCAGGCGGCGAGGGCGTTGCCTATCGCGACCGTGGCGGCCAGGCGTTCGCACTGCCTGCGATGCCGGTGAAGGTCATCAGCACCCACGGTGCCGGCGATGAATTCGTTGGGGCCTTCGCGGCTGGGCTTGCTCGTGGGCAGCCCGTCGAGGCGGCACTTGCCGCCGCCAATGCCGCCGCTGCCTCGCTGGTCGCAACGCCGGAGCGCAAGCGCGGGGGGTCTTGATCAATCTGAGCCTGCTCAGTGACCGCCGCGATTCAATCGCTGTCGCGCGCGATCAGTTCCAGCGGCCAGACTTCACGGATGATGCGTGCGCCTTCGGCGCCGGCGTAAGCCGGGATCGATGCCAGCAGCATTTCGGCCAACCGCTCGCCCATCGGCTCAAGCGCCGGGCGGAAGCCGGTCAGCGCCGGGGAAAAATAGCGGCAGAGCGGGGTGTCGACGATGACGATCACCGCAACGTCGTGGCCGGGCCTGATGCCCGCCTCGGCCAAAGCCTTGCAGCCGCCAAGCGCCATCGCGTCGTTGTTGAAGATGATGGCGGTCGGCGGGTCCTTGGAGCGCACGACCTTCGGCGTCACCGCGTAGCCGCCGGCCTCGTTGATGAAGCCGTCGGCGATCAACTCGGGGTCGAATTCGATGCCGTGCCGCCGCAACGCCTTGCGATAGCCGTCTAGGAACAGATAGCCGAAATTGAGGTCGAGCGACGGGCGGATGGCGGCGATGCGGCGGTGACCGCGCGCGACGAGACGATCGACCGCGTCAGCCCCGGCTTTTTCGAAATCGAGGTCGAGCGAGGGATAGGCATCGCCGCCGGAGCGGCTGCGGCCGAGCGTCGCGAACGGGAAATCGGCCTGGGTCAGATAGTCGATGCGCTCGTCCTCGCGCCGCGTCCAGGCCAGCACCACCGCATCGGCCCGCCGCGTCTCGACGACACGGCGCAGGCGCTCCTGCTGATAGTCGCCCGGCGCGCCCATCACTACGATCAGGTCGAGGCCGCTTTCGGCGAGCTTGGCCTGCAACCCGGTCAGGAACGGAATGAAGAACGGCTCGCCATATTCCTGGTCGCCCGGATGAGGCTGCAGCATGAAGGCGATCGAATGGGTGGCGCCGCGCCGCAGGCTGCGGCCGGACTGGTTCGGCGAATAATTCAGCTTCTTGGCCGCATCGAGCACGCGCTGGCGTGTGTCGGCATTGACGTCGGCGCGGCCGTTGAGCGCGCGCGACACCGTGCCGATCGAAATATTCAGGTGACGTGCAAGGTCGTGAATACTGGACGCCAAAGGACAGTTCTCCCCCTTGCTTGGCTAGCACCGGCTGCTCTCCGGGCCAAGCCGACGCCACGATTTTTCACAGCCGGCCGATTGACATTCTACGCCATCGGGTGTGTTCTCGTAAACGTTTACGGAAAAACATTCACGGCCCTGCCGTGAACGCCGTGACGATCGGTCTGGAGGGGCCGAGAGGGAGGAGTGCTGGATGATCAATGTGGTCCTGGTCGGCTGCGGCGCGATGAGCAAGGCCTGGCTCGATGCAGCCAAGCAGATCGACGGGCTCGCCATTGTCGGCCTGGTCGATATCGACGCCGAAAGGGCGCGGGCGAGGGCGCGCGAATACGAGCTTTCCGGCGCCGTCATCGGAACCGACCTCGACGCCGTGCTCGACCAGACTAAGCCCGACGCGGTGTTCGACGTGGTGGTTCCCGCCGCCCGCCGCGAGGTCGCGCTTTCCGCCTTTGCCCACCGTTGCCATCTCTTGACCGAAAAGCCGCTGGCCGACAGCCCGGACAATGCGCGTGCCATTGTCGAGGCGGCCCGCAGCGCCGGCCGCATCCATGCCGTCGTGCAGAACCGCCGCTATGTCGCCAACGTCAGGCGCATCCGGCGCTTTCTCGATTCCGGCGTTATTGGTGCTGCGACCAGCATCCACGCCGATTTCTTCGTTGCGCCGCATTTCGGCGGTTTTCGCGAAGAGATGCGCCATGTGCTGCTGCTCGATATGGCGATCCACACATTCGATGCGGCCCGCTACATGGTGGCCGGCGAACCGGCCGACGTCTATTGCCAGGAGTGGGAGCCGGCCAACTCCTGGTATCGGCAAGGGTCGTCGGCAGCCGCAAGCTTCGACCTCGGCGGCGGCAAGCTGTTCACCTATGCCGGCAGCTGGTGCGCGGCCGGCTTCCGTACCAGCTGGGACAGTACATGGCGGATCGTCGCCGAGCGCGGCAGCATTGTCTGGGACGGCGCGGACGGGTTGAAGGCGGAAGTCGTGCGGCCGGTCCGTGAAGGCCTGTTCGACCGGACCGAACCGATAGCCGTGCCGCCGCTCGACCCGGCAGATCGCGTCGGCGGCCATCTCGGCATCATCCAGGATTTCGTCCGCGCCGTCGAGACCGGCACCGAGCCGGAGACGCGCGGCGCCGACAACATCAAGAGCCTGGCCATGGTTTTCGCTGCGATCGAGAGCGCCGAAACCGGGCGCCGGGTCGCCATCGCTGCACAGGAAGGATCATGATGCCAAACCCGCTGCTCGACATCAGGATCGGCACAATGGTGCGGGCCAATCTGGACGACCCGGCCGCCTATGTCAGGCAGATCCTGCCGCTCGGCTTCGAGAGCATCCAGCCGTTCTTCTGGCAGACGCTGGGCGGCAAGGACATTCCACGGCTGGCAGGCGAGATCCGCGAGGCGATCGGCGATGCCGATGTCGTCGTCTCGTCAATCGGGGTGTTCGGCAATCCGCTGGAGAGCGGCGAGGTCGATCGCGGCGTCCTCCAGGCCTGGGAAACGATCATCGACAACGCGCATCTGTTCGGCACCAATGTGGTCAGCGGCTTTACCGGCCGCATCCGCGGCAAGCCGCTGCCCGACAGCCTGCCGCGCTTCCGCGAAGTCTGGGGGAAGCTGGCAAAGCGGGCCGCCGACAAGGGCGTGCGCATCGCCTTCGAGAACTGCGCCATGGACGGCAACTGGGCCAGCGGCGACTGGAACATCGCCCACAATCCGGACGCCTGGGAGCTGATGTTCAACGAATTGCCGGACGACAATCTCGGCCTGGAGTGGGAGCCCTGCCACCAGCTGGTCTATCTGATCGATCCGATCCCGCAGATCCGCAAATGGGCGCCGCGTATCTTCCACGTCCACGGCAAGGACGCGACGGTGCGCTGGGACGTGATCCGCGAACATGGCGTGTTCGGCCGCCTGCCGTTCGTTCAGATGCGCACCCCTGGCTTCGGCGATAGCGACTGGACGCGGGTGATCAGCGAGCTGCGGCTGGCCGGCTACAAGGGCGCCATCGACATCGAGGGCTGGCACGACCCGGTCTACCGCGGCGATCTCGAGATCACCGGCCAGGCGCGGGCACTGGATTATCTCCAACAATGCCGGGGAGGCGCGAGCTATCTGCCGAACCCGGTGTGAGGCTAATGCATGTGATTATCGCAAAAGTGCCCAGCGGTTTTGCGATAATCACATGCATAAAAACAGGACAAGCCGGCGGGAGGTGCCGGCCAGAGAAAGATTGCGGCGCAATGCCGAAGCGATCGTCAAAACCCCTCGGCTAGCGAGGGAAACAAAGGGAGGATAAGTGCATGAGCATTACGATGAGAAGGACAGTTCTGCGCTCGACCGTCGCGGCGGCCGCCACGGCACTCGCCGCCGCACTCTCGACCTTGCCGGCGCAGGCGCTCGATGCCCAGTGGTGCAAGGATGTCCATATCCGTTTCTTCGTCGGCGGCGCCGAGGGCGATGCCTTCGGCACGATCGTCTATAATGGCGCGAAGCAGGCGGCGGCCGATCTCGGGCCGAAGGTCGACTACATCTTTTCCCAGTGGGATGTCGAGAAGATGGTGCAGCAATTGCGCGAGGCTGTCGCGGTCAAGCCCGGCGGCATCGCCATGATGGGCCACCCGGGCGACGCTTCGATCATGCCGCTGGCCGAACAGGCGCACAAGGACGGCATCAAGATGATGTACCAGAACGTGCCGGTGCCGAAGGTCACGGCGGCGTTCGGCGGCGGCTATGTCGGCGCCCAGCAGGAGCAGCAGGGCCGCGCGCTCGGCGCCGAGGCGGTCAAGCTGGCCGGGCTCAAGGCCGGCGACAAGGCGATCATGATCGGCCCGTTCGAGAACGAGAGCCGCGGCGCGCGCGAGCGCGGCACTGTCGCTGCCCTCAAGGAAGCGGGCGTCGAGGTCATACAGCTCTCCTCGCCGCCAAGCGGTGAATGGGCTTCCGACCCAAATCTGGCCATTCCGGTGATCACCGCGGCACTGCTCAACAATCCCGACGTCAAGGCAGTTGGCTATCCCGGCGGGCAGATGCTGGGCAACGTCCCGACTTACATGCAGGCGGCGGGCAGGAAGCCGGGCGATATCTTCAACTTCGGCTTCGACACCAGCCCGCAGATCGTCGAGGGCTTCAAGGGCGGCTGGGTCCAGCTGACGGCCGACCAGCAGCCGTTCCTGCAAGGCTATCTGCCGATCCTCAGCCTCTGCCAGCAGGTGGTGCTCGGCCTTGCGCCGATGACCGTCGACACCGGCGCTGGTTTCGTCACGCCACAGAATTACGAGATCGTCGCCGAGCTCGCCAAACAGGCGCTGCGCTGACCTCCCAAGCCGTGGGGGGGGGGGGGGGGCCCGGCCCGCCCGCCCCCCCCCCCCCGGCCCGCCCCCCCCACCAACGCCCCGGCCCCCGACGCGCCCGCCACCACCAGCAACGACGCCGACACCCCGGCCACGATGAAAAAAGAACACCAA